>NZ_CP018835.1:2524410-2839961 GCF_002196515.1 Vibrio gazogenes
CGAAACGCTTACCGAAGGATTTGAGTGAAGCTCAGGTGGAAGCATTACTGGATGCCCCAAATCCTGACGATCCCGTCGAGTTACGTGATAAAGCCATGCTGGAGTTGTTGTATGCGACTGGATTACGGGTCACGGAACTCGTCACGCTGACGATGGAGAATATTAGTCTGAGGCAGGGGGTGGTCAGAGTATTCGGTAAAGGTGGCAAAGAAAGGCTGGTACCGATGGGCGAAAATGCTATTGAGTGGATTCAGACATTCTTGCAGCAAGGGAGAGGCATTTTGTTGGGTGAGCATTCATCTGATGTCTTGTTTCCTAGCCGCAGGGCCCGTCAGATGACGCGTCAGACATTTTGGTACCGGATTAAATATTACGCAGTTCAGGCAGGTATCGATACGGACATGTTATCGCCCCATGTGCTACGGCATGCATTTGCAACTCATTTACTGAACTATGGTGCAGATCTCAGGGTCGTACAGATGTTGTTGGGGCATAGTGACTTATCGACAACGCAAATTTATACTCATGTGGCGACTGAAAGATTAAAACAGCTCCACAACGAACATCATCCAAGGGCTTAAGTAAGGTGACAATGATGCGCGCAATCCGCGAATTAGTTTTATTAGGTTTAGTATTTTTCTCTCTGGCAGCGTCAGCCGCTGATTCATTTGATAAACAGGCATTAATGCAGCGATTCCAGTCGTTGGGATTGAGTGTGAAGGACATTGTCCCTGCTGATGTTGATGGTCTGGTCGAAGTTCAAACCACCAATGGTGTGCTGTTTGCTTCTCCCAAAGGGGATTATTTCATCGCCGGAACCCTGTATAAAATGAAAGGCAACGGTCAGTATGAAGATGTGATTGCAAAACGTCAGGCACCGATTAATGCCAAACGAATTGAACAAATGAAAGATCAGATGATCGTGTATAAAGCTGATCATGAAAAATATGTGGTCACGGTATTTACGGATATTACCTGTGGTTATTGCATCCGTCTGCACAGTCAGTTGAAAGCGTATAATGATTTAGGGATCACGATCCGTTATCTGGCGTTCCCGCGTCAAGGACCGAGCGGACAGGTTGCCGAGCAAATGGCTGCAATCTGGTGTGCCGATGATCCGGCGAAAGCACTGAATAATGCCAAAATCAATCGCGACATTGCGAAGCCAGAAGGTGATATAGGCAAGTGTAAACAGGAAGTCGCCAATCATTATCAGCTTGGCCGGGAATTGGGCATTAGCGGGACACCAGCAATTTTCCTACCGAACGGAGAGATGATCGGTGGCTACTTACCGCCAGAGAAATTACTTGAGCATTTAAAAGCGATCTAAACGATACAAGTGCTCCTCCGCACAGACCGATTTGGCCCGAGCTTGTTCGGGCCATTTATACCCAAGTAACCTCAAGATGCAGGATTCAGAGTGTCTTCAATCGGCGTCATTCAAGGAAAATGTCGGCAGGAATGGCCTTCCCATTTCAATGGCATTTATATTTCTCAGGCGATTCACTTTTCAGTCTATTGAGTTCTCTGGTTATTTATGGCTTAGGCCATGGATATTCGTCGGGAGAACGATGGTCTGAACCGATCCTTTGTCAGCATGGTATGATCTGTGTATCCGAATCATCTTGTCGTGAACAATGATTGAAGAGAAAAATGATTGAAGTAAAAAGAAGACCTGTCGCTGATATTTCCTTGTTACCGGATAGCATTCCTCCGATTCTGAGACGTTTGTATATTGGGCGTGGTGTCCAGCATGTCAGCCAATTGGAGAAGAGTGCTAAATCTTTACACAGTTACCAGTTGCTTGACGGAATTGAGCGGGCGGTTGCCATTCTGTTTGATGCCATACAGCGTCAGCAACGAATCATCGTTGTCGGTGATTTCGATGCTGATGGTGCAACCAGCTCGGCATTATCGGTCTTGGCACTGCGGATGATGGGAAGTCATCGGGTCGATTATCTGGTGCCGAATCGTTTTGATGATGGGTATGGTTTGAGTCCGGAGGTTGTTGATCAGGCATTGGCGATGAATGCTGAAGTGATCATGACGGTTGATAATGGGGTTTCTTCGATTGAAGGGGTTCGTTATGCCAAGCAGCAGGGATTGACGGTGATCGTGACTGACCATCACCTGCCGGGTCATGTGTTGCCTGAAGCGGATGCGATGGTGAATCCAAATTTACCCAGTTGCCCGTTCCCTTCAAAAGCATTGGCGGGTGTCGGGGTGGCTTTCTATCTCATGATGGCGCTTTGTGTTGCCATGCGTGGGCAAAATTGGTTTGGGCAGCAAGGTATACCGGAACCGAAATTAATGGAATTGCTGGATTTGGTCGCACTGGGAACCGTCGCTGATGTGGTGCCGCTCGATGAGAATAATCGTGTGTTGGTCCATCAAGGCCTTCAACGGATTCGGGCCGGGCATGTGCGACCCGGAATTCAGGCGCTCATCGAAGTTGCTAAACGAGACGCTCGTCATCTGGTTGCTGCTGATTTCGGCTTCGCTTTAGGGCCGAGAATCAATGCCGCAGGTCGGCTGGATGACATGTCCTTCGGTGTTGAACTGTTGTTGTGTGACAATATTCATGCTGCACGGAGAATGGCCAGTGAATTGGATGCGCTGAATCAGACTCGTAAAGAGATCGAGTCGGGAATGAAACAAGAAGCGATGGCATTTTGCGAGCGACTGAAATTAGGGGAGGGCAGTGAACTCCCTTTCGGTATCGCATTATTTCAACGAGACTGGCATCAAGGCGTGATCGGGATTCTGGCCTCTCGAATCAAGGATTCTTATCATCGGCCAGTCATTGCTTTTGCGGATGCCGGAGACGGTTTACTCAAAGGATCTTGTCGCTCAATCCCCGGTCTGCACATGCGTGATACGCTGGACTTAATCGATACCCGGCATCCCGGTTTGATCCTGAAATTTGGCGGACATGCCATGGCTGCAGGGCTGTCAATCAAAGCCAGTGACTTTGAACATTTCTCTTGCCAGTTTGATCGGGTGGTTCGCGATAACCTTGACGAATCAGCACTTAAAGGCGTGCTTTTGTCTGACGGAGAACTGCTGCCAGAGGAGTTTTCTATGTATACCGCGGAAACGATCAGAGCCGGTGGTCCGTGGGGACAAGCATTTCCTGAGCCACTATTTGATGGTGAATTTAAAGTGCTGGATCAGAAATTGGTCGCAGAAAAGCATTTGAAACTCATGCTTGAGCCGATTTATCTGGGACATACCACGCATAAAATGATCGATGCGATTGCATTCAATGTCGATGTTCGCCGTTGGCCAGATCGATCCGTCAAAACCGTGCATATCGTTTATAAACTGGATATTAATGAGTTTCGTGGTAATCAGTCGTTACAGCTGATTGTCGATCATATTGAAGCTCGTTAGTGTGTCTGTTTCCCTTCTTATGAGATGATTTCGCTTGCGGAATCATCTTCATTTCCTCTTCACGTTTTCCGGATAATCTGGGTGCTGATCGCCGCATCTCATTGGTCAGTTCTGATGAATTTATCACCGTATGTCACTCTGTTTATTAGCAATTATGAATGAATATTGTTGCTAGTATGTTTAATTGTGATGGGTTCCATGATTTGGGTCAAATTTTATCTGGACAGGCAACTTTTGAATATGTTAATTTCTGCACCAGTTGGGAATTGGTATTACCAATTGACTAGATGAAAATATAACAATATAGCAGAACAAAAAGTATGGCCTATCAAAGGATTCGTCAGCCAAAACTTGCCGATGTGATAGAGCAAGAATTAGAGCGGCTGATTGTGGAAGGAATATTGGCGCCTGGGCAGCAACTTCCTCCTGAGCGAGAACTAGCCCGACAGTTTGATGTATCCCGTCCATCCGTCCGAGAAGCCATTCAGCGGCTTGAAGCGAAACGTTTGTTGACTCGTCGCCATGGCGGAGGAACATTTGTGACTGCCAGTATAGGGACAAGTTTCTCGGATCCTTTACTCGATTTATTATCTAGCCATTCTGAAACTCAATTAGATTTACTTGAAGCCCGCCATGCTCTGGAAGGGATATCAGCTTATTTTGCAGCTCTGCGTGGTACAGAAGAAGATTTTGTGCGAATTCAGGCCTGTCTGGATAAAATCAGCGAAAAACAAGCAGAAAAAAATATCGCAGAAGAATCATCCAGTGTTGTCGAATTTTTAATTGCACTGACCGAAGCTGCACATAATGTGGTTTTGCTACATATCGTTCGTAGTCTGGCGCCGCTGCTTGAGCAAAATGTATTACAGAATTTTAAATTATTACACCGCCGCCCTGAAGTGGTGGAGAAAGTGAGTAAACATAGGGCAAGTATCGTAGATGCTATCGTTTCCGGGGAACCTGAAAAAGCTCGTGAAATGTCGCATTCTCACCTCGCCTATATTGAAGAAACACTGCTGGACCTTACGCGTGAACAGACTCGACGAGAACGTTCGTTACGTCGGATTCAGCAAGGTAATAAGTCTAACTGACTACCTTAGTCAAATGGTCTTTATTACTGATTTGTTTTGATCAAACCAACAAAAGGAAAGATCGCATGTCTGACATGAAGCATGACGTAGATGCACTGGAAACTCAGGAGTGGTTAGAAGCCCTTGAGTCAGTTGTCCGTGAAGAAGGCGTTGAACGTGCTCAATTTCTCTTAGAAGAAGTTCTGGAGAAAGCACGTATTGATGGCGTCGATATGCCAACAGGTGTTACAACAAACTATATCAATACAATTCCTGCCGATCAGGAGCCTGCCTATCCCGGCGACACAACACTTGAGCGCCGTATCCGGTCAATTATTCGCTGGAACGCAATCATGATTGTTCTTCGTGCTTCGAAGAAAGACTTGGAGTTGGGAGGCCATATGGCTTCATTCCAATCTTCAGCTGCGTTTTATGAAACATGCTTTAACCACTTTTTCCGTGCTCCAAACGAAAAAGATGGTGGCGATCTGGTTTACTACCAAGGTCATATCTCTCCGGGAATCTATGCTCGTGCTTTTGTTGAAGGTCGTCTGACTGAAGAGCAACTCGATCATTTCCGTCAAGAAGTTGATGGCAAAGGGATTCCATCTTATCCGCACCCTAAATTGATGCCTGAATTCTGGCAGTTCCCAACGGTATCAATGGGCCTTGGACCTATCTCTGCAATTTATCAGGCGCGTTTCCTGAAATATCTTGATGGCCGTGGCTTAAAAGATACCTCTGAACAGCGTGTTTATGCCTTCCTTGGTGATGGTGAAATGGATGAGCCGGAATCTCGTGGTGCAATCTCTTTTGCCGCGCGTGAAAAGCTGGATAACCTTTGTTTCCTGATCAACTGTAACCTGCAACGTCTGGATGGACCGGTCATGGGTAACGGTAAAATCATTCAGGAACTGGAAGGTCTCTTCCGCGGTGCCGGCTGGAATGTCGTGAAAGTGCTTTGGGGCAACAACTGGGATTCTCTGTTGGCAAAAGACACTTCTGGCAAGCTGTTGCAGTTGATGAATGAAACCATTGACGGCGACTACCAGACATTCAAGTCAAAAGATGGTGCTTATGTTCGTGAGCATTTCTTCGGTAAATATCCTGAAACAGCAGCGCTGGTTGCCGATATGACCGATGATGAAATCTTCGCCCTGAAACGTGGTGGTCACGATACATCGAAGTTGTTTGCTGCATTTAAAAATGCTCAGGATACTCAAGGCCGTCCAACCGTGATTCTTGCTAAGACCGTAAAAGGTTATGGCATGGGTGATGCGGCTGAAGGGAAAAACATTGCGCACCAAGTGAAGAAGATGGATATGACCCATGTTCTGAAAATGCGCGATCGTTTAGGCCTACAAGATCTGGTTTCCGATGAAGCGGTGAAATCTCTGCCTTATCTGAAGCTGGAAGAAGGTTCAAAAGAGCATGAATATCTACATGCCCGCCGTAAAGCGTTGCATGGTTATACCCCACAACGTCTGCCGAAGTTTACCCAAGAATTGGTGACGCCAGCGCTGGATGAATTCAAGCCGCTGCTGGAAGAACAGAAACGTGATATTTCTTCGACCATGGCGTTTGTCCGTACGCTGAATATTCTGCTGAAAGATAAAAGTATCGGTAAGCATATTGTTCCGATTATTGCCGATGAAGCACGTACATTCGGGATGGAAGGTCTGTTCCGTCAAATTGGTATCTATAACCCACAAGGTCAGACATATACACCGGAAGACCGGAGTGTGGTTTCTTA
Organism: Vibrio gazogenes; assembly: GCF_002196515.1. Taxonomy (NCBI): domain Bacteria; kingdom Pseudomonadati; phylum Pseudomonadota; class Gammaproteobacteria; order Vibrionales; family Vibrionaceae; genus Vibrio; species Vibrio gazogenes. The sequence goes on from NZ_CP018835.1 coordinate 2,530,627, forward strand.
TTATAAAGAAGATACTTCAGGTCAGGTATTACAAGAAGGGATCAACGAGCTGGGTGCAATGTCATCTTGGGTTGCAGCTGCAACATCATACAGCACCAATGACTTACCGATGATTCCGTTCTACATCTATTACTCCATGTTCGGTTTCCAACGTATTGGTGATATGGCATGGATGGCTGGCGACCAACAAGCACGTGGTTTCTTGTTAGGTGGAACAGCCGGACGGACAACGCTAAACGGTGAAGGTCTGCAACACGAAGATGGTCACAGCCATATTCAGGCTAGCACGATTCCAAACTGTGTTTCTTATGACCCGACATTTGCTTATGAAGTGGCAGTCATCATTCAAGATGGTATCCGTCGTATGTATGGTGAACAAGAAAACGTTTACTACTACCTGACACTGATGAATGAAAACTATGCAATGCCAGCAATGCCAGAAGGTGCCGAAGAAGGCATTCGTAAAGGGATTTATAAGCTGGAAACGCATGCGGGTGACAAAGGCAAAGTTCAGTTGATGGGTTCTGGCACGATCATGAATGAAGTCCGTAAAGCGGCTGTGATTCTGAGTGAAGAATATAGTGTTGCTTCTGATGTCTTCTCCGTCACTTCATTTAATGAGCTGACGCGTGATGGTCAGACATGTGAGCGTGACAACATGCTTCACCCTGAAGCTGAAGAAAAAGTACCTTATATCCGTACTGTCATGGGTTCTGAGCCTGCAATCGCAGCAACAGACTACATGAAAAATTATGCCGAACAGGTTCGCGCTTATGTGCCTGCTGAATCTTATAAAGTGCTGGGGACTGATGGTTTCGGCCGCTCTGACAGCCGAGAAAACTTGCGTCGTCACTTCGAAGTGAATGCAGGTTATGTCGTCGTTGCAGCATTGAATGAACTGGCAAAACGAGGCGATATCGAGAAATCTGTTGTGACAGCAGCGATTAAGAAGTTCGATATTGATACTGAAAAAACAAATCCGCTATACGCTTAATTGAGGTAGAAAAACAATGACAATCGAAGTTAATGTACCAGATATCGGTACGGATGAGGTTGAAGTTACTGAGATTCTTGTAAGCGTTGGTGACAAAGTTGAAGAAGAGCAGTCCCTGCTGACCGTTGAAGGTGATAAGGCCTCAATGGAAGTACCGGCGCCATTTGCAGGTACCATCAAAGAGATCAAGATTAAAGAAGGCGACAAAGTGTCAACCGATTCTCTGATCATGATTTTTGAAGATGAAGGTGCAGTATCAACTGAAGCGAAATCTGAAGCGCCAGCACCAGCCGCATCAACAGCAAGCACGGCAACGAAAGAAGTTGTCGTTCCGGATATCGGTGGTGATGAAGTTGAAGTGACTGAAATCATGGTTGCTGTCGGTGATCAGGTTGAAGAAGAGCAATCTTTGCTGACTGTTGAAGGTGATAAGGCTTCAATGGAAGTACCGGCACCATTTGCAGGTACCATCAAAGAGATCAAGATTAAAGAAGGTGACAAAGTGTCAACCAGCTCTCTGATTATGATCTTCGAAGTTGCGGGTTCAGGTACTGCACCGGCCGCCGCTTCTGATGAGTCGGCACCTGCTGCTGTTTCAACTGGATCAGCGTCTAAAGACGTGCATGTCCCTGATATCGGTGGCGATGAAGTTGAAGTGACTGAAATCATGGTTGCTGTGGGTGACTCGGTGACTGAAGAGCAGTCGCTGATCACTGTTGAAGGTGATAAAGCTTCAATGGAAGTCCCTGCGCCATTTGCTGGTACGGTCAAAGAAATCAAGATCAAAGAAGGCGACAAAGTGTCAACATCATCTTTGATTATGACCTTTGAAGTTGCCGGAGCGGCACCTGCTGCTGCACCTGAAAAATCAGAGTCTGCGCCTGCTGCACCAAAAGCAGATGCTGGCAAACCAGCTGCTGCTAGCGCTGCACCAGCAACGGGTGATTTCCAGGAAAATAACGAATATGCCCATGCTTCTCCGGTTGTTCGTCGTCTGGCGCGTGAGTTTGGTGTTAACTTGGCAAAAGTCAAAGGAACGGGTCGTAAGAGTCGTATCCTGAAAGAAGATGTACAGAACTTTGTCAAAGAAGCATTGAAACGTCTTGAGTCGGGTGCTGCTTCTGGTCAAGGTGACGGTAGTGCACTTGGCCTACTGCCATGGCCGAAAGTGGACTTCAGCAAGTTTGGTGAAACTGAAGTTAAACCATTGTCTCGGATTAAGAAAATTTCCGGTGCCAACCTTGCCCGTAACTGGGTGATGATCCCGCACGTCACACAGTGGGATAATGCTGATATCACTGAGCTTGAAGCATTCCGTAAAGAACAGAATGCGATTGAAGCGAAGAAAGATACCGGTATGAAGATCACGCCACTGGTTTTCATTATGAAAGCCGCGGCCAAAGCACTCGAAGCTTTCCCATCATTCAACGCTTCTCTGTCTGAAGACGGTGAAAGCTTGATTCTGAAGAAATACGTGAATATCGGTATTGCCGTCGATACACCGAATGGCTTAGTCGTCCCTGTATTCAAAGATGTGAATAAGAAAGGTATTTACGAGCTTTCAGAAGAGTTGATGGCAGTTTCTAAGAAAGCCCGCGCAGGTAAATTGACAGCATCAGATATGCAAGGTGGTTGTTTTACAATCTCTAGCCTTGGTGGTATCGGTGGTACTGCATTTACACCGATCGTAAATGCCCCTGAAGTCGCAATTCTGGGTGTGTCTAAGTCAGAAATGAAACCAGTCTGGAATGGCAAGGACTTTGTTCCTCGTCTGCAACTTCCGTTGTCTCTCTCCTACGATCACCGTGTGATCGATGGGGCTGAAGGTGCTCGTTTCATTAGTTATCTGAATGGTTGCATGAGCGACATCCGTCGTCTGGTACTGTAATCATCGTGAAATGATAAGGCGGCTGAATAGCCGCCTTAATCAATAGAATCAAAGGGCAATTTGAACCGGAATGTTATTCTCAGGTTTTAATTGTTGACTGGCTCACAGGCTTTGGGGTTTATCTTTTCATATCATTAACATCTCTGTAAACTGGATTGGTTTTAGGATTTACTCCTCACATGTTTTAGACGTATGTTTTTGAAGCCCCATTAGCCTGTAAGGGATAATGACTACAAGAGGTCAAAATGAGCAAAGAAATCAAAACCCAGGTGGTTGTGCTAGGTGCAGGTCCTGCTGGTTACTCCGCTGCTTTCCGTTGTGCCGACTTAGGTCTGGATACTGTAATTATTGAGCGTTACAACACCCTCGGTGGTGTATGTTTGAATGTCGGTTGTATTCCATCTAAAGCACTGTTGCATGTTGCGAAAGTAATTGAAGAAGCGAAAGCATTATCAGAACACGGCATCGTGTTTGGCGAACCGTCAACAGACATCGACAAAATTCGCCTGTGGAAAGAAAAAGTCATTAATCAGTTGACTGGTGGTCTGAGCGGTATGGCGAAGATGCGTAAAGTCAACGTCGTCAATGGTTTTGGTAAGTTTACAGGTCCGAATAGCATCGAAGTTGAAGGTGAAGATGGCAAAACGGTCATTAACTTCGACAACGCAATTATTGCTGCGGGTTCTCGTCCGATTGAATTACCATTTATCCCACATGAAGATCCACGGATTTGGGATTCAACTGACGCGCTGGAACTAAAAGAAGTGCCGAAGAAAATGCTGATCATGGGTGGCGGAATTATCGGTCTTGAAATGGGAACGGTTTATCATGCACTCGGTTCACAGATTGATGTCGTTGAAATGTTCGATCAGGTGATTCCTGCGGCAGATAAAGACGTCGTGAAAGTGTTCACCAAACGCATTAAAGACAAGTTCAGCCTGATGCTGGAAACGAAAGTGACAGCGGTTGAAGCGAAAGAAGATGGTATCTACGTTTCAATGGAAGGCAAAAATGCCCCAGCGGAAGCAGAACGTTATGATGCGGTACTGGTTGCTATCGGTCGGACACCAAACGGTAAAATGCTCGACGCTGAGAAAGCTGGTGTGGAAGTTGATGAGCGCGGCTTTATCAATGTTGATAAACAAATGCGTACCAATATCCCTCATCTCTTTGCGATCGGTGATATTGTCGGTCAGCCAATGCTGGCACACAAAGGTGTTCATGAAGGACACGTTGCTGCTGAGGTGATTGCCGGTAAGAAACATTACTTTGATCCGAAAGTGATCCCATCAATTGCATATACTGAGCCTGAAGTTGCATGGGTTGGTAAGACAGAGAAAGAAGCGAAAGCTGAAGGGATCAGCTACGAAGTGGCAACCTTCCCTTGGGCTGCATCAGGCCGTGCTATCGCATCTGACTGCTCTGACGGTATGACGAAGATGATCTTTGATAAAGAGACGCATCGTGTCATTGGTGGTGCGATTGTAGGTACCAACGGTGGTGAATTGCTTGGTGAAATTGGTCTGGCAATTGAAATGGGTTGTGATGCTGAAGATTTAGCGTTAACGATTCATGCTCACCCAACGCTTCATGAGTCAGTTGGTCTGGCTGCTGAAGTGTTTGAAGGCACCATTACGGATCTGCCAAACGCGAAAGCGAAAAAGAAATAATGGTTTGAACCGCTTCAATAAAAAACCGCTGTCATGACAGCGGTTTTTTTTTATCTCTGAAATCTCTTACTGGAATGAACACGTTTCCCAGTCGAACACAAAGAGAAGCGATTTCTGGATAATCAGTTAAGCCCGACGGTTGTTATAAATGCATAACATGTCCAAGTAGCTGTTCACGAGATCATCGATTTCTTTTTGATCTTGTAAACGGTTCACTTGCACAAACAGGGAATAGAAAATTCCGAGGAACAACGTGACTAAATGTTCAGGATCATAATGATCGCTAACATCGCCGCGTTCGATTGCATTGGTAAACATATTTTTTACCAACAGACGGTTTGTATGGTTGGTCGATACGAATAACGGCCAGACTTCGTCGCGAGTCGATGCACTCCATTCAAACCACACTTTCAGCCAATGACAATCTTCAAAGACCAGTTTTGTCATTTTGTGTGTCAGATGATAGAGGTTATCTTTGATATAACTATCGACATCGATGTTGTCTGCGAGGAAGTTTGAGAATTGGTGAACGACGTGAGTGAGAACATCATCAACTAAATCCTCACGAGTTGGGAAATAGTTAAATACAGTTGCGACAGATACCTGAGCAATTTCAGCGATATCTGCATGTCCACCACGTCCGATACCTCGTTTGGCGAAGACTTCAAGCGCAATTTCCATTAGCTGAAGTTTACGTTTCTGAGGTGATAATCGTGTACGAGGGCGTTTTTCTATTGAAGCGTCCATAGTTTTTTTCCTTGCCAATTACGTTGAATGAATATGTGTTCTAATGATTATTTTATTATTTTGTGTTCGATATATGAGTGTAATGGTGCATATGTGTCAGGTCAATTCTTTATATAAAGTTTTTGTGCAGTGCCTCAAGTATCATTTGTGACAGAATATGAATCATATTAAGTGATAATTACCGTGAAATTATGTCTTTATTTTATAGATGAATTTTATTCATCCAGAAGCCGGGTGGATCGGTGTGACATTTTTTCGCTGCGTATAGCGTAAGTCTAGACCGTCCTGTCAGGTTTGTTTAACTCTGATCTGAGAGGTGGTACTATACGCCTCCTTCATTGATAGGCTTATCATTCAAATAATGCCGGATTCAGTGAGACAAGACGCATTCATTTAAAAGCCATACCAAAGCAATGAGATTCTTATGAAGCATACCGTTGAAGTCATGATATCTGAGCAGGACGTCCAGAAACGTGTACAAGCCCTAGGGAAGGAAATTACCGAATATTATCAGCATAGCGAAGAGTTGGTTCTTGTCGGATTGCTCCGCGGATCATTCGTTTTTATGGCTGATTTAGCCCGAGCGATTCAACTGACGCATCAAGTCGATTTCATGACGGCTTCCAGTTATGGGAACGAAATGGAGAGTTCACGAGATGTTCGTATCCTGAAAGATCTCGATGATGACATTAAAGGGAAAGATGTATTGTTGATTGAAGATATTATCGATACCGGCAATACCTTAAATAAAGTGAAAGAGATCCTGTCGCTTCGCGAACCACGTTCGATTCGTATCTGTACATTGCTGGATAAGCCTTCCCGTAGAGAAGTGCCGGTTGATGTGGCATGGATTGGCTTTGAAATTCCGGATGAGTTTGTTGTCGGTGTCGGCATTGATTATGCCCAGAAATACCGCCACCTGCCTTATATCGGTCGGGTCACACTACAAGAGTCATAAGATTTTCCCAGACCAAGATCATGTTGATCCTTGTGAAAATAAGAGCCCGTTAGGGCTTTTATTTTTATCCGGGCGATGAATGACAAGAATGGGGCGCTCAGCGACAGAGTAACTCGTAGTCTGGATTGAGAATTTCTTCCATCGCTTGATGGTAGCTATCTTCAACCGTTTGTGGTGAGTGACAGCGAACGCCTAAGTATTCTAGCTTTCCGTCTTCGATGCCGTAGACCACACCGTGTAGTTCGATCTGTTGTCCTCGCTCCCAAGCGCCCTGAAGGATGGTCGAGTTACCCAGATTATATACCTGTTCTGCGACATTGATTTCAGCCAGCTTATCCGCTCGGTTTTGCTCCGGCATCTGGTCAAGATAAGTGCGGTGTTTACAGTAAACATCGTGGATGTGAAGCAACCAGTTATTAATCAGGCCGAGCTTCGGCGTATCAATTGCGGCATTCACGCCACCACAATGATAGTGTCCACAAATGATGACATGCTTTACTTTGAGTACATCAACAGCGTACTGGACGACCGAGAGACAATTCAGGTCGGTATGAATGACTAAGTTGGCAACGTTACGGTGAACAAATAATTCTCCGGCATAAAGCCCTGTCAGACGCTCTGCCGGCACACGACTATCGGAACAACCAATCCACAGAAAGTCCGGATTTTGTCCTTCTGCCAGTTTACTGAAATATTCAGGATTCTCCGCTTTAATTGATTGGGTCCATTTCGCATTGTTTTCGAATAGTGTTTTAATCTGGGGCATCTTACTTTCCTTATCAGCAATGGGATGTCTTTCCCACGGCCTAAAGATCATCAATCCGATTGTTCGGTAGGCTTAACTGAGAATCAATATACACAATCTGGTGGCGAATATATTAATTTTTTCACTCATCTGATCAGATATGCTAAGTGTAGGAAACAAATCGGTGATAAAATCACCAACTTTGAAGGGCTCAGACAAAATATAGAGTCGTGGCGGGGGGAACTATGCATTTTCACCGTAAATACCCTCATTTAAATCCGGTTTTTTGAGTTTTAGCGACAAGTTTACAATTTCATTTTTTCTGATGTAAGGTTGAAACTGATGGATTGAACCTCCATATGGAAACTATTCGTCTACTTGCATCCCTATCATCAGTTGCTGCTTCAGCAGACGATGTCAATGACACAGGATCTTATTCAATATGAATGCATTAGAACTAACCGATTTACGTAAAACGTATGCCGGTGGATTTGAAGCACTAAAAGGCCTCAATCTGACGGTGAGAAAAGGGGATTTTTATGCCTTGCTGGGGCCGAATGGTGCCGGGAAGTCAACCACCATTGGTATTATTTCCTCACTCGTCAATAAAACCTCGGGAAAGGTAGCTGTTTTTGGCCATGATTTGGACCAAGAAATGGAGCTGGCTAAGCTTTCTTTGGGGTTAGTACCGCAGGAGTTTAACTTCAACCAGTTTGAAACGGTTGAGCAAATCGTGATTCAACAGGCGGGATACTATGGTGTGCCACGTGCCGAAGCCAAGGAGCGGGCGAAGAAATATCTGACTCAGCTCGACTTATGGGGAAAGCGCAAAGAACGCTCCAGAAATCTCTCCGGCGGGATGAAGCGTCGTTTGATGATTGCCCGGGCTTTAATGCATGAACCTCAGTTATTGATTCTCGATGAACCAACCGCTGGTGTTGATATTGAATTGCGCCGCTCGATGTGGGATTTCCTACAGCAACTGAACCGACAAGGCATTACTATTATTTTGACAACACATTATTTGGAAGAAGCAGAAATGCTGTGCCGTAATATCGGGATTATTCACGGTGGTGAGTTGATTGAAAATACGTCGATGAAAGCGTTACTCGGGCAATTGAAAGTGGAGACTTTTATTCTGGACATTGCGCCAACAGTGACCGATATCCCACAACTGACGGATGTACTCAGCCAGAAAAATATTGATGGCTCTCTGGAGATTGAAATCGAAAAAACACAAGGGTTGAACCATGTTTTTCGTCAGTTAAGTGAGCATGGTATTCCGGTTTTATCGATGCGGAATAAGGCCAACCGACTGGAAGAATTGTTTGTCCGCATCGTCAACGAGTCGACGACGGGTGGACACAACACCGCAAGTGATGATGCGGACACCACCGATCACGAGACGTCAACGAACTAAAATGAGAGGAAGCATGTACAAGCTTTATTGGACCGCCTTTTGCAGTCTGCTGGGGAAAGAAGTGGTCCGTTTTTCCCGTATCTGGGTGCAAACCCTCGTACCACCAGCAATTACGATGACACTCTATTTTATTATTTTCGGTAATTTGATTGGTTCTCGCATCGGGATGATGCATGGTGTCAGTTATATGGCCTATATTGTCCCCGGTCTGATTATGATGTCGGTGATTACCAACTCTTACTCCAATGTCGCCTCCTCATTTTTTAGTGCCAAAATGCATAAAAATATTGAAGAGCTGCTGGTTGCCCCGGTACCGACTTACATCATTATCGGTGGTTATGTGATGGGCGGGGTTACCCGAGGACTGTGTGTCGGGGTGATGGTGACACTGGTGTCACTGTTTTTTGTCGATCTTCAGGTTGAACACTGGGGCATTATTGTCGTGACTGTTTTCCTGACATCTGTGGTGTTTTCTCTTGGTGGATTTATCAATGCCATCTATGCGAAAAGTTTTGATGACATTTCGATCGTCCCGACGTTCATCCTGACACCGCTGACTTATCTGGGTGGTGTGTTCTATTCATTATCGCTGTTGCCTGAATTTTGGCAGTATGTGTCGAAGGTCAATCCTATCGTTTATATGGTCAATGCATTCCGTTATGGATTTCTGGGGATTTCCGATGTGAGTATTCAGGCATCGTTTTCAGTGTTAGGGATCTTCATTGTGGTGCTGTATTCATTGTCTTATACACTGGTGAAAAAGGGCATCGGTCTGAGAACGTAATCAAACTATAGCTCAAATGAGCCGTGATTCATCGATTCACTCGGCAATTCAAGACCGACAACGATTTGAACAACAGGGAGCACCGGTGACGGTGCTCCCTGTTGTTTTATATGAACATTATCTGATAAAGATGTGCGTTACAGAAAAGGCCATGACGTGAATAATACGCTCAGAGTGATGAGTAAGCTCATTCTGATAAAGAACAGAACAGGTTTTATATCGGACATTTCATTTTCCTCAGAACATCAATACCGCTATTGTATTTATCCTTCTATTTTATCTGATTAATCCATTTTCATTGCTTTTTTGTTGTAATTTTCCTTCACTTTTCTGTGTTTGTGTGGATTTTAATCTCATCTTTAGTTTAATCGGCTGATTTTTATATTAATTGCGTTTTTTTATTTCATTTCTATTCGTTTCGTATTGCGAAACAAAAATTGCCAATTGTTTTGAATTTAAATCATTGGCTCACAAAGTGAGCAATTTGAGATTTTAAAATTCGGAATAAAACGTAGCATCGATTACGTAATATGAAATGAACTGGAGATAAGCAATGCCTCTCGTATCCTTAAATGAACTGCAACATCAATTTGAAAGTGCCTTGCTCAAAAGGGGCATGCAAGCCGATTCAGCAACCAAACTTGCCCAAGGTTTTGTTGAAATGGCGAATGAAGGAACCTACTCACATGGTATCAACCGATTCCCAGTTTTTATTTCTCAGGTGGATCAAGGGCACATCAAGCTCAATGCTGAACCCGAGTGTGTTAATAGTCTTGGTGCCTTAGAACAGTGGGATTGCCATTTTGGTCCCGGTGTTCTGAATGGGTTGATTTGTACTGATCGTGCTATTGAACTGGCGAAACAGTTCGGGATCGGCATGGTCGCAATGCGCAACTCAAACCATTGGATGCGTGGTGGAACTTACGTTCTCAAAATGGCGCGTGCCGGATTGGCTGGCATTGCGTCCACCAACTCGATCGCAGTGATGCCTGCCTGGGGCGGGAAAGATCATCGCGTTGGCAGTAATCCATTAATTATGGCTGTTGCAGGTGATCCGCCGGTATTGGTGGATTGTTCAATGAGTCAGTATTCCTATGGCCAACTACAAAACTATGTGCTGGCGGATAAAGAACTCCCGGTTGTCGGTGGCTTTGATGATGACGGCCATCTCACCACTGATCCACATGTCCTCTGGGAAAACAAACGACTACTACCGATGGGATTCTGGAAAGGATCATCAATGGCAGTGGTGCTGGACATGCTACTGACAGCGGTGAGCGGTGGCTACTCTGTCCCTGCGCTCACAGAAGACATGCAAGCTGAATTCGGGGTTTCACAGTTTTTGATTGCGATCGATACCAGCAAAACGATGGATGGCGAACGTCTGATCGAAGAGATGAAACGCATCCGAGAATATGTACTCGCCTCAGAACCTGCTGAAAGTGGCAAAGTGATGATTGCAGGATCTGAAATTCAGTCTTATATCGACAAGCATCAACAGCAAGGTGGAATCGAGATTCACGAAGAGATTTGGCAACAGATTCTTGCACTCTAGATTGACAGCATGAGTCGATCTGAGAACAAGAGTTGATCCGATAACAAGCATAATTCAGACAAGTAAGCATCGCCGGAGAGTTGTATATGCGTACGGGATTGAAATGGGTTTTGGACAGTATTGACATCATCATGGCAGCGATATTGGTTGCCATGTTGGTGCTGGTATTTACCAATGTAGTACTCAGGTATGGATTTTCTTCAGGGTTGAGGGCATCGGTTGAATTGTCCCGTCTGGGGTTAGTCTGGGTTGTCATGTTAGGGGCGGTGATCGTCCTCCAACGTGATGAGCATCTGGCGGTCAAAGAATTTACCGAGAAACTCATGCCGCGCTGGGTCCCATTCCTCAGACGGTTATGTTGGTTGATTATTTTGATCTCAGTCGGGATGCTGTTTTATGGCGCATTCAATCAGATGATGGCGAACTGGCGTGATATCTCACCGTTGACCGGTCTGCCGTCCGCGCTATTTTATCTTGCCGGGACGATTTCCGGTGGTTTGATGGCTATTCTGGCGGCTGGGCGCATCTTTTTCCCGCAGTGGATGATTGACCATGCTTCTCATGACGCGACAGCGACAAAAGAGACGCAGGAGGATAGATCATGACGCTATTTATCTTCTTAACCGTCTTGATTGTGTCGATCCTGCTGGGATTACCGGTTGCCTTTGCATTACTCCTGTCGTCAATCGCACTGATGGTCCACATGGATCTGTTCAGCTCTGACATTCTGGCTCAGTCGCTGGTGAATGGTGTTGATAGCTTTACATTGCTGGCCATTCCATTCTTCCTGGTTGCCGGTGAGGTGATGTCGGCTGGCGGATTATCGACGCGGATCGTCCGGCTGGCGACCTGCTATGTCGGCCATCGTAAAGGTGGGTTGGGGTATGTCGCCATTATGACATCGGTTCTGCTTGCCGGGCTTTCCGGGTCTGCGGTTGCCGATGCCGCGGCACTGGTCAGTATTCTTTACCCGATGATGAAAGCAGCCAAATATCCGCAGAGTTCATCGATGGGGCTACTGGCCGCTGGTGGCATCATCGCTCCGGTCATTCCACCATCTCTGCCATTAATCTTGGTTGGGGTCGCGGGTGGTATTTCTATCAAAAATCTATTTCTCGGTGGGATCGTGCCCGGCATTTTAATGGGACTGACATTGATGTTTGTCTGGGCGTTCACTGTCAGAAGCGAAGATCTGGATGTGCAGCCCAAAGCCTCAAGTGCTGAAAAACGAGCAGCGCTGAAAGATGGGATCTGGGCGTTGTTGCTACCGGTGATCATCATTGGTGGGATTCGCTTTGGTATCTTTACCCCAACAGAAGCTGCGGTTGTCGCTGCTGTATATGCCATCTTTGTGGCAGCGGTGATTTACCGGGAAATCAATCTACGCAGCTTTTATCACATCTTACTCAATGCCGGACGTTCGACCGCCATGGTGATGTTCTTGGTCGGGTGTGCGATGGTCGCTGCCTGGTTGATTACGGTGGCTCAGTTACCCCAACAATTAGCCCAGATGCTGGCACCATTGGTTGACAGTCCGCGTCTGCTGATGGCGGTCATTATGCTGCTGGTTTTGTGTGTCGGTATGGTCATGGATCTCAGCCCGACCATTCTGATTCTGGTGCCGCTCCTGATGCCGGTTGTCAAACTGGCAGGGATCGACCCAACCTATTTTGGACTGATGTTCGTGATCAATTGTTCGATTGGTTTGATTACGCCACCAGTTGGCACTGTGCTCAACGTCGTGTGTGGCGTGGCAAAAGTGCCAATGTCGGCAGCGGTCAAAGGCATCTTTCCATTTATTCTGGCGTACACCGTGTTACTCACGCTGTTCGTCATCTTCCCGAGCATTATAACAATACCAATGAAACTTATTATCGGATAACGGAGAAACAACATGAAATCAATTCTGAAAGTAGCAGGTTTGGTGACAGCACTGGCAGTGTTCTCGACCCAGTCTTATGCCACCACGTTAAAGCTTGCCCATGCAGCACCTGAATCAGATCTACAACAGGACATGTCACTGTTCTTTAAAAAAGAGGTGGAAGCGCGTTCTCATGGGGATATCAAAGTCAATATCTTCCCTCAAGGACAGTTGGGAAATGATAAGCAGATGATTGATGGCACCCGAGCAGGGATCATTGATATCTCGATGGTTGGGCTGAATAACTGGTCTGGTTTAATCCCTGAGTCGGCAGCTTTCACTTTGCCATTCATTTTTCCGAATCGGGAAGCCGCTTATGAAGCATTAGACGGTGATGTGGGTCGGGATGTACTTAAGTCAATGGAAAAATATGGCATCAAAGGGTTGGGTTATCCGGAAAACGGTTTTCGTAATATGACCAATAATCGTGGACCTATCCGTAAACCGGCAGATGTCGCCGGGTTGAGAATGCGAGTGAATAACTCCAAGGCACTCAATGATATGTTCAATGCACTGCATGCGAATCCCCAACAGATTCCAGTTTCTGAACTTTATACCGCTTTAGAAACTGGCGTGGTTGATGCGCAGGATCACCCTCTCGGTGTCACCCTTTCCTTTAAATTCTATGAAGTCCAGAAATACCTGAGTATGACACAGCATGCGTATTCGCCGCTGGTGTTAACCATGAATTTAAAGAGCTTCAAAAAACTCAGTGCTGCTGAACAGAAAATTATCACAGATGTTGCAACGGAAGCCGTCAATATGCAGCGCCAAATGAGTATCAAGAAAGAAGATCAGATGATCGCTGAATTGGAATCTCATGGCATGAAAGTCAACCGTGATGTCGATGGTGCAGCATTTCAGGCAGTGGTTAAACCGGTTTGGAATGAATTTATCAAAGAAAACGGTGACGACATGATCAATCGCATTTTGGCGACTCAAAAATAAAATCAGCGATAAATGAGGTTTTCGGTATGCGGTGCTGCTGTACACCGAAATTCAGAGGAGAAATATCGACAAGGTTTGTCGATAGGAGCATGTATGTATTCTGAAATCAAACAACGTGTACTCGATGCGAATTTGAGTCTGCCGACTTATGGTCTGGTGACATTCACATGGGGCAATGTCTCTGAGATTGATCGGGCGCGTCAGATCATCGCGATCAAACCATCTGGTGTGGCATACGATGACATGACTATCGATGACATCGTCATCGTCGATCTGGATGGCAATATTGTTGAAGGGACGTTGAATCCCTCAAGCGATACGCCAACCCACCTTGAACTCTATAAAGCATTTTCGTCGGTCGGAGGCATTGTGCATACCCATTCACGTCATGCCACGATTTGGGCGCAGGCCGGATTGGACATTCCTGCGCTCGGAACCACCCATGCCGATTATTTTTACGGCAACATCCCTTGCACGCGTCCGCTGACGCCAGCGGAGATTGCGGGAGATTATGAGCAAAATACCGGCTTGGTGATGATTGAAACATTACAGCAGCGACAGATTGATCCGGTTGCAGTCCCCAGTGCACTCATTTCTGGTCATGCTCCGTTTAGTTGGGGAAAAAATGCCGATGAAGCGGTCCACAATGCCGTGGTTCTGGAAGAAGTGGCAACAATGGCTCTCGGCACCCGCGCTCTGAATGCCGGCATTATGTTGCAGCAAGAACTGTCGGATAAGCATTATTTCCGCAAGCATGGGAAAGATGCTTATTACGGACAAAAGAGTAAATAAATCAGTCGGTTTACTGATGACGGAGCAGAAGATGGGTCAAAGCACAATGCATTATTTTCTTGGGATTGATTCCGGTGGTACGGTTCTGAAAGCAGGGCTGTTTGACCGCCACGGACGCCAAATTGCGTTGTATCGTGAAAATACCCAAGTGATTCGTGAAAAGCAGGGCTGGATCGAACGGGATTTAACCCTGTATTGGCAGGAAGCCTGTCGTGCGATTCAAGGGGTGATCAAGCAGAGCGGTATCCGGCCAGAGCAGATTCAGGGGCTGAGTATTTCTGCGCAAGGCAAAGGGCTCTATTTGCTGGATAAACACGGCAAAGCGCTGCGTCATGGCATTCTATCGTCTGATTCTCGTTCTATCGAGATTGTCAGACAGTGGCAACAAGAAGGGATCCCTCAGACGATCTACCCGCTGACCCGTCAGACTTTATGGACCGGGCACCCTGTCTCGATTCTGCGCTGGGTGAAAGAGTATGAGCCCCATATCTATGCGCAGATCGGTGCGGTTTTGATGTCCCACGATTATTTACGTTACTGCCTGACCGGTGAAATCCGGGCAGAAGTGACCAATATGTCGGAAAGTAATCTCTACCATGCTGACAAGCAACAGTACGATCCGGCACTGCTGTCGATCTTTGGTATTGACGAGGTTTGGGAGGCGTTGCCCGAGCTGGTTTATCCTTCAGCGTGTTCCGGGACTGTCAACGAAGACGCAGCCCAAGCGACCGGACTCATGGTTGGCACACCGGTCTACGGTGGGTTATTCGATGTAGTCTCGACTGCAATCTGTTCCGGCATTGATGCCGGGCAACCGATGCTGAATGCGGTGATGGGGACTTGGTCGGTAACTTCCGGGATCACGACGGCTCTTGAAGATCATCCTGATGAGCAGTTTGTCTACGGACATTATGCGATGCCCGGTGCTTATATTGTCCATGAGGCCAGCCCGACATCAGCAAGCAATTATGAATGGTTCGCGCCTTATCTGGGCGGAGAGAAGATCGATCATCAGGAGAATGAGCGTTTAGTCAGCGCATTGGTGCCGTTAGCCAGTGATGTGCTTTTCGTTCCTTTCCTGTATGGCTCTAACGCGGGGCTGGGGCTGAAAGGATCGTTGTATGGATTGCAGGCTTATCACAGCAAAGCGCATCTCATTCAGGCGATCTGGTTGGGGATCTTGTGTTGTCACAATGTTCATCTGCAAAAAATGTTACGTCGTTTCCCGGAAACCCGTGTGTTACGGGTGACTGGCGGTACCACACAATCCCCGACTTGGATGCAGATGCTGGCTGATCTCACCGGACTGACACTCGAAATTCCCGCAGTCGAAGAAACCGGAGCATTAGGGGCAGCCCTTGTTTCAATGGTCGGCAGTGGTACTTATTCTGATCTCGCCACTGCATTGGCAGCATCTGATATCCCGATAGCAACGGTTCACCCCAATCCTGATTTATATGCCAGTTATCAACGCCAGTATCAACGGTATCTGCACTATGTCGAAACGCTGAAAAATTTTGAGGAAATGGTATGAGCCAGACACAACCTTATTTACAAATTGCACTGGATTCGACGGATCTGAGTACTGCTTTAAATGATGTTCATCATGTCGCGGATGTCGTCGATGTGATTGAAGTCGGTACGGTACTGGCTTTCTCTGAAGGGATGAGTGCGGTCAAAACACTTCGGCAACGTTATCCCCGGCATATTTTAGTGTGTGATATGAAGTTGCTTGATGCAGGAGAAACATTAGCAGAGATGGCATTTGCCAGCGGGGCAAACTGGATCACCGTCGGTGCCGCCGCACATATTGAAACCGTACGCTCAGCTCAGCGAATTGCGCAGCAATTTGATGGTGAAATTCAGATTGAATTGTTCGGACACTGGACGATTGAGGACGCGAAACTCTGGGTAGAAAGTGGCGTAACACAAGCGATTTATCACCGTTCCCGGGATGCGCAAGCGGCCGGGGTGGGGTGGAGTGAGCATGATTTGATGCTGATGGAGCAATTATCTGAGGTCGGGCTTGAACTCTCGATTACCGGTGGTATTGTTCCGGAAGATATTCATTTGTTTAAGAATATCCGTGCAAAATCGTTCATCGCTGGACGCGCACTGGCAAATCATGAGGGCAAAACCATAGCCCGTGAATTTCGCAAACAGATCAACCACTACTGGTAAGGTTTCTTTATGAGTGAGCAGGTAAAATCACTGGTGAAGTCTATGGCTGTGCTGGAATTTCTTAGCCACCACCCCGATGGGGTCGCGTTGCATGAAATTGCGCAGCAGACTGGCATCAACAAAACCTCGGCTTATCGTATGCTCAGTACCTTTGAGGCGTTGGGCTATGTCGCCCAACATTCAGCGTCGAAGAACTATCGGTTAACGCTGAAGTTACTGCATATCGGTCATTCGGCTTTGAGTTCTGACGTCTTGGCGACGACTCGGCCGAAGTTGAATGAATTGGTGAAAGACCTGAACGAAACGATCAACTTTATTTCCCGTGAGGGGGATAAGATCGTGTTTCGGGATAAGCTGGAACCTCAGCATTCGCCGTTCAGAACCCGGACGTTTGTCGGTATGTATTCCGAAATGTATTGCACCGCTGCGGGAAAAGTTTTTCTGGCATTTTCAACGCAGGAAGATCAAGAGAATTACTGGCAGCGCAATGTCGGTCTGATTCAGAAGCTGACCGACAATACCATTATCGACAAAACCCATTTTATCAATGAGCTGAAGAAGATCAGAGAACAAGGGTATGCGATTGATAATGAAGAAAATGAAGCCGGCATTTCTTGTACCGCCGTGCCGATTTTTGACCGTTCAGGCTCGCCGGCCTATGCCGTCAGCCTCTCAACACTTACCCCCCGGTTAAGAAATTTCGGACCGGATAATCTCGCGAAGAAGATCAAACAAACGACAGAAAAGATAGAACAAGAACTGTTTAAACAGTGATTGAAAAGGATACCAGCGATGAACAACCATACCCTCAAATCTCGCATCGGCTTATATGAAAAGGCGATGCCGGCAACGCTATCCTGGGAAGATCGTCTCAGAGAAGCGAAATCACTTGGCTTCGATTTTGTCGAAATTTCTGTCGATGAAACCGATGCTCGGCAACAACGGCTGGACTGGGGAGATGATGAGATTGAACAGCTTCGTCAGCTCTGTTTTCAGTACGACATACCATTACAAAGCATGTGTTTGAGTGCGCACCGTAAGTTCCCATTCGGCTCTGAACATCCACAGGTTCGCGAAAAAGCCCGTGAGATTATGGAAAAAGCCATCAAACTGGCTTATCGACTGGGGATCCGAACCATTCAATTGGCCGGATATGATGTCTATTATGAGTCTCAATCGGTAGAGACCCATCAGCGTTTTATTGACGGCATGCGCTGGGCAGCGAAGCTGGCAGAGCAGGCGGGTGTGATGCTGGCAGTCGAAATTATGGACACGCCCTATCTGAATTCGTTATCTAAATTTGAAGTCTTAAAACGCGAAGTCCCGTCCCCTTATTTTATGGCTTATCCCGATGTCGGTAATATCACGGGCTGGAATCACGATGTTTGTACCGAGCTGAAACTGGCCCGGGATCATCTGGTGCAGATTCACCTTAAAGATACGCTGAAAGTGAAACATGGTTTCTCCGGGAAGTTCCGGGATTTGGTGATCGGTGAAGGCGAAGTTGATTTTCCGGCCATTTTTACGGCACTCAAAGAGATTCACTACGGTGCGCCGTTCGTGATTGAGATGTGGGCTCATGATGAGCACTGGCGAGACAATATCATCACCGCCAAACAGCGTTTAACAGAGATGGCACATAGCGTCGGGTTTGAGTTATAGGCTGTTTTCTACTCGTTAGTTTTCCAGATTCAACAGTCCCTAATAAGGCGCGTATTAACGCGCCTTATTTTTCACCTTATCCCGTGATAACCGTCGATGACGATCTCTCACCGATACCGGATTGGCAGTAAGTGTGATCCGATTCACTTAAAGGCCAAAAACAAACGATATCCCTATCAAATACAGATCTTGCTCACTTTTTAAACATAGAAAACGCTATAACGTAATTTGGAATTTATAATAATATTATTCCACAATGTGGAATTTTAATATCATTGATTACGTGATTGGCTGTGTGCTGATAAGCCGCGAAGCAGTCATATCATCATGAGGTATCTATGGAATTGCTCAACAATCCACAAGGAAGTCTGCTCTCGATTGATCGGTTAACTAAGCGATTCTTTAATTTTGTTGCATTGGAATCCGCTTCTTTCCATGTACACCCGGGACGTTGTGTGGCGCTACTTGGGGAAAATGGTGCCGGAAAATCGACCTTGATTAAAACGCTGGCGGGGATTCATAAAAAAACATCCGGTGAGATTCGGTTTAAAGGGGAATCGATTGAGGATGCCGCCCATTTAGCATCCGCCAACCAAGTTCCCATTGCTTTTATTCATCAGGATCTTGGCTTGATCGAATGGATGACAGTTGCGGAGAACATTGGCTTAACACTGGGTTTCCCGAAACGCTTTGGCATGATCAACTGGAAAGCCGCAGCAGAAAAAGCACAGCAAGTTCTGGATCTCGTCGGGTTAGACGTGAAAGCGTCTGAGCGTATTTTTAACTTGAGTGCGGCAGAAAAGTCGTTATTGGCGATTGCCAGAGCCTTGGTCGCTGATGCGGAGGTGTTGATCTTAGATGAACCGACGGCTTCTTTGGTTGCCAGCGATGTCGGCCGGATGTTTCAGGTGTTGAAACGGCTGAAAGCGCAGGGCGTCGGGATGATTTATGTCTCCCACCGGCTGGATGAAATTCATGATATTTGTGATGACGTTGTGGTGTTGCGTGATGGACGTTTAGTCGGCTCCGGGCTGGTCAGTGACTACACCATTGATGAGCTGGTGACCTTGATCGTCGGTTCGCAAAAAGAGATGAACTATCGGACCCCACTCCAGCCGGAGCAGGATGATATTTTACAAGTCCGTAATCTACAACTCGGGGATTTAGAGCCATTCAATATGAGGTTGCGGCATGGTGAGCTGGTTGCTTTAGTTGGTCTGCGCAATGCCGGGCAAGAAGCGATTGGGCAGGCGTTATTTGGGTGTCTCAATATCAAGTCCGGTGAGGTGTTTATTCGCGGAGAAAAGGCCGATATCAGTTCGCCCGCTAAAAGTATTCGCAGTGGATTTGCCATGGTGGCTGCTGATCGGGTCAAAGAGAGTATCTGTGGCTCAATGAGCGCGATGGAAAACCTGAACTTGAATCCGACCATCAATGGTGGTGGTTATCTGACTTTCCTGTCAAAACCTCAAGAATATCGTCAGACCCTTGAGGCGATGAAACAATACGAGGTTCGCCCGATGGATCCTGATATAGCGATCAGTTCAATGAGCGGCGGCAATCAGCAAAAAGTAATTCTGGCACGTTGGTTCAATCTGAATAAACCGATTGTCATTTTGGATAATCCAACCGCGGGTGTCGATATCGGTGCCCGCTCTGAAATCTATCGAATCATGCGTGAGTCCATTCGTCAGGGATTGTCTGTGATTGTGATTTCCAGTGACTTTGAAGAGGTGGTGAATATATCAAATCGGGCGTTAGTGTTTAACCGGGGAAAAGTCGTGAAAGAGCTGACGGAGCAGCAAGTGACGGTAGCGAATTTATTGAAATATGCATCAGGTTCAAAAGTAGGAGAGGACGAACATGGCGACGTCTAATATTAAATCGACCGCATTAGAGACGGATGTAACCCTCTCTTTGGGGATTGGGAATTTCATCACTCAGATTGCAATGCGTTATGGGCTGTTACTATTGACGGTATTTTTAATCCTGTTGTTTAGTCTGACGACCAATACCTTTTTTTCAATGCTGACGCTACAGGCAATCTTGAGTGAAAAGAGTGTTGTTGCGATTCTTGCTTTAGCTGCAATGGTGACCATGATCACCGGCAAAATGAACCTCAATGTTGGGTTCGGTGTTACCTTCTGGCATGTCTTTGCCATTACCTTACAGCAATGGTACGGATTCTCCTGGGAAGCCGCAGCATTGATTGTTGTGCTGTGTGGGTGTTTGTATGGTGCATTCAATGGCATGTTGGTGGCATTGGCGGATATTGACTCTTTCGTGGCAACGTTAGGCACCGGGACCGTGATTTATGCTGTATCACTATGGCATACCGGTGGTCGTCAAATTGTTGGTGCATTGCCGGAGAATTTCTATCTGTTCAGCAGCTATGAAATTGCCGGCATTCCGATCATCGTTTTTTACCTACTCGCGATCACGCTGCTGCTTTGGCTGGTCACTGAATACACCGCTTTAGGACGCAAACTCTATGCCGTCGGTGCGAATCCGAATACGGCATCCTTAAATGGTATCAATACGACTTCTTGTTACATCGGCGCTTATGTCGTCTCAGATGGGTTGATCGCTTTTGCCAGTGTGTTGTTGGCTTCTCATATTGGGATAGGCTCCTCTTCAGTTGGTCAGGACTACATGTTACCGGCATTGGTCGGGGCGTTCTTAGGCTCAACTACATTTCGTGCCGGGCGGGTCAACGTCTGGGGCACTCTGATCGGTGTTTCTCTGGTTAGCGTCGGGATTTCAGGTTTGCAACAGTGGGGAACCCCATTCTTTGTCGAGCCGCTATTCAATGGCGCGATTCTGTTAATTTCCATCACTTTGGCTGGCTTTAGCCAAAAACGTAAACAAACAGCAACCAAAAATAATGTGAAGGTGAAATAATGAAAAGACGATTCAAAATACTAGCCATGGTGATCGGTGCTGCATTCACAACTCTCCCTGTGCTTGCTGATGAAGCATCAGATTATGTTGAGATGGCAAAACAGGTTGTCAAACAGGCATCTACTGACAGTGCTGCTGCATTTTCACTCCCCAAAGGGCCGGTTGCCGCCAAGGATAAAACGGTTATTTTTATTGCTTCCGATCTGAAAAATAGTGGTGTTTTAGGCGTGATGAAAGGCTATCAGGAAGCCGCGAAAGTGATTGGTTGGCATGTGCGAGTGCTTGATGGGGCCGGCAGTGTGCCATCACAGTCTTCTGCCTTGAAGCAAGCCATCGCATTGCAGCCGGATGGGATTGTTATTGGTGGATTTACGCCCAATACAATGATTCCTACCTTGCGTCAGGCGCACAAACTGGGGATTCGGATTGTCAGTTGGCACGCTACCCCCGAGCCCGGCCCGATTAAGAAACTTTACATCGAAGATAACATCACCAGTTCGGCTGATGATGTTGCCAAAGTATCGGCTATGTATGCAATTGCCAAGTCCAATGGTCATGCGCATGTCGTCATTCTGACGGATGGTTTATACAGCATCGCGGTACGTAAAGCCGATGTGATGAAGTCTTATATTGAAAAATGTAGCGGATGCTCTGTGCTGAGTTATGAAGATACGCCACTGGCAAATACGTCAGCACGGATTCCACCGCTGACATTTTCATTGGTTCAGAAATATGGTGAGAAGTACAACTATACTCTGGCAATCAATGACCTCTATTTCGACTACATGGCACCAGCGCTTCGTTCGCTATCCGGTAAGAAAAAAGGTGAAGGGCCGTATAATATTTCTGCCGGAGATGGCAGTGAATCTGCATTTGAGCGGATTCGTAACGGTGATTTTCAGGTCGCAACCGTTGCTGAGCCGTTAAATCTGCATGGGTGGCAGTTAGTCGATGAACTCAATCGACTGTTCCATGATCAACCCATCAGCGGGTATGTCACACCTGCGCACTTAGTTACGGCAGATAATATTCATCAGTCAGGCGGGGATCGTAATTTATACGATCCGGAGAATGGCTATCGAGATTATTACCAAGCGTCTTGGCAAGTGGACTGAGTGAGGTGAATATGTCTTTTGAAGAAGCGCTGTTGTCGCCACTGCATCAGGTCAGTGGCGATCATATCTGGTGTGAGGGGGCTGCATGGTTGCAGCACCCCGGTCAGCTGTTGTTTTCGGATGTGAAAAAGAATGCGCTCTATCTTTATCATCCTGATTCTCACGAGACAGAACTCGTCACGGATTACTCACATTTTGCCAATGGTAACTATGCGTTGGCCAATGGCGATGTCGTGACATGTGAACACGGGCGGCGCTGTCTTTCCATTCGGCATAAAGACAATCTGGCACTCGCCAAGGTTTTGGTGGATAAGTATGATGGGAAACGGCTCAACTCACCGAATGATGTGGTTGAGCGTCGCTCGGATGGAACAATTTGGTTTACCGATCCGCCATACGGCATTATTAGTGATGCTGAGGGGTATAAATCCGAAAGTCAGATGGTCGGGTGTTATATCTACTGTTATGATCCGCAAGATGATTCATTGACGATTGCATCAACTGATATTCAGCGACCCAATGGTCTGGTCTTTTCTCCCGATGAAACAACCTTGTATGTGGCAGATATGTCGATTGTTGATTTTCCAACGCGGGGGTTAAAACACTTGAAAGCCTTTGATGTACATGGAAAAGTGCTCTCTCAAGGGCGTTTGGTTTATCAAGTGGAACACGGTATCCCTGACGGGATGACCATGGATCGCTTCGGAACACTTTATTGCAGTTCGTCTGAAGGGGTTTTAGTGCTCAATCGTGACATGGTGCTGGTGGGACGTATCCCAGTGCCTGAGACGGTTTCTAACTGTACGCTGAACCATGACGAAAGTACGCTATATATCACGGCATCGACTTCGGTTTATGCTATCGATCTCAACTGTCAGATATTGGCAGAATTATAAGGAATTACTATGCTCGCTTGCCATTTTCATGCCTCTGATTATCGTGCGTTGTTACCCGCGCTTTTTGTCCGTGCGATTGACTATGTGATTGCCCAAGATTTAAACGCTCTCGATTCTGGACGACATACGATTCCCGAGATCGATCCGGATGATGCTTTTTTTATGATCCTCGACTATCAAACAACGGCAGAAAGCCCGGTAGGCCCTGAGTTTCATCACAAATATTGTGATGTTCAGTTCATTATTCAGGGAGAAGAACAGTTTGGCTGGACTGAATTGACCGATGAGCAACATCAGCAGCTATCGCATGACTATCATTATGACCAACAAAAAGATATCTGTTTCTTTGATCAACAACTGGTGACACTCTCTTATGAGACGATGTCTCATGAGCAATTTTACCTATTTACACCGAGAACGGCCCACATGCCGAATCTTTCGGTCACCACGACATCACAGGTTCGAAAAGTTGTGATTAAAATTAAGTATCCGGCCTGATTCAGTCACCTGTGTGACCATTTTTATATCGAGCGCATGTTTCATATCGAATATCATGTTTTATATTGAATATACAGTTTTGTGCAAAGACACGCTCTATTGATTCACAAGGCTGTATTTCATCGTCATTGGAAATTGAAGTGTGGTGGAAGCCGCGAGCACTATTGAGTCACTATGCAATCCGTACATAAAACCTTTGAAGTCCTGGAGACTGTTGCTACCGCCTCGGATGGGATGAGCCTTGATGCTTTATGCAAGGTGATACCGTATCCGAAAACCA
Source organism: Vibrio gazogenes (assembly GCF_002196515.1). Taxonomy (NCBI): domain Bacteria; kingdom Pseudomonadati; phylum Pseudomonadota; class Gammaproteobacteria; order Vibrionales; family Vibrionaceae; genus Vibrio; species Vibrio gazogenes. Next base: position 2,554,582 of record NZ_CP018835.1, read on the forward strand.
CGGTACACAGAATCTGTAAATGCCTGTGTCAGTGTGGTTATCTCCGTCAGGCAGAGAATGGAAAATACTATCTGACGACAAAGATGATCACCTTAGGTTATTCGGTGATCCATCATGATGCGTTTGTCACGGAAGCCGCTCCCCATATGGCGACCCTTGCTGAACGGACTGGTTTTACGGTCAATTTACAACGGCGTGATTTTGATAAAGTGATTCTGTTGAAAAAAGAAGAACCTAAAAATTCGGTCTTTCATACCAATGCTCATGCCGGATTGGCATCGTCGTTGTTACATTCCGCTTGCGGTAAAGTGGTCTTATCCTATTTCTCCCCGGATGAACAGCAGAAGTGCTGGGAGAGCCATCGACACGATTTGGCGAGTTTTCGCCATTTCGGTCAGGCAGAAATCCATACGGAAAATGATTTTTACCGAGAGCTGGCACTGATCAGACAGCAAGGATTTGCGGTTGACGGAGAAGGCAATGAATCCGGGATCACTTGTATTGCTGTGCCACTGGAAACCGATCAAGTGGTCAACTATGCCATCAGTGTCTCGGGCCTGACGCCTGAAATTCATCGCTTTGGTCAGACGCAATTACTGGCGCAGCTGCGCGAAGTGGTTGGGGTGCTGAGAGGAAAATAGGTTAATCCGACGTGTATCAATCAAGGCTGAGATACCGAAGACAGCGCGCAGATGCGGGCTGTCTTCGGTCAGGATGAGAGCGCTCAATTAGTTATCGCTTTCGTTGTTCTCTGCTTCGCTGGTATTCTTATTTGCCTCTTTGCCTTGGGCGAGCTCGACAACCTGATTATCAATCAGGCGGACTTTGCCCATAAAGGCTGACATGAGGATCACGGCCTGTTTGCTGGTTTCTGTTATCGGCAGAAGTGTGCGGGCATCGCGAATAAAGATCTCATCCGGTTCCAGATCAGCGGCTCTGAGCTGGTCAATGGCATCTTCGATAATGGTGTCGAAATCTGTCCGTCCACCTCGAATCGCACTACTGATCCAGCGCATGGTTCTGGATAAAACCGGTGCACGCTGACGTTCATCCAGTGTTAATAGATTATTGCGCGAACTCATCGCTAAACCATCGGCTTCCCGGATTGTCGGGACACCAACTATCTCAATATCAAAACAGAGATCGAGCACCATTTGACGGATCAGCGCGAGTTGTTGGTAATCTTTCTCACCAAAACAGGCAATATCCGGTTGGACGATATGAAAAAGTTTGGTCACGACGGTGGAGACACCACGAAAATGCCCCGGGCGTGAATCGCCTTCCAATATATGCGAAAGTCCAGGGACTTCGACAAATGTCTGGTTATCCAATCCTTCGGGATACATGATGTCTGCCGAAGGCGTGAAGACCAGTTCAACGCCCTCTTGAGTCAACTTAGCCAGATCTTCATCCAATGTGCGTGGATAGTTGGTCAGGTCTTCTGCTTTATCGAATTGCATCGGATTGACGAAAATACTGACAATAACCACATCGGCCATTGCTTTGGCTTTACGCACCAGCGTTAAATGACCTTCATGCAGATTCCCCATCGTCGGGACAAAACCAATCGTATGGCCATCACGCTTGTACTGTTTAATCTGCGCTTTGAGCGCTGAGATATCAGTGTAAGTCTGCATGACTTGCTCCTTCCGATAATCGGGGTTTAGGCAATCTCTGGCCTGGTAATATTGCATTCGTCCATGCTGTATTCGCTAATACTGTATTAGGCAATGGTGTGTTCTTTATCAGGAAAAATACCATGTTCCACATCTTCCATGTATTTGGCGACCGCTTGACGGATATCGCCAGTTTCCGCTAAAAAGTTTTTTGAGAACTTAGGCATGTAGTTGGCCGAAATTCCAAGCATATCGTGCATGACCAGTACCTGACCATCGGTATCAGCACCGGCACCGATCCCGATGACCGGAACATCGAGTGCTTGGGTAATCTGAGCAGCTAACTTGCTAGGGACACACTCTAGCAACACGATTTGTGCACCGGCTTCTTGCAATGCCAATGCATCATGTAACATTTGTTCGGCTTGTTGTTGTTCTCGTCCTTGTATTTTATAACCGCCGAAGATATTCACCGATTGAGGTGTCAGACCTAAATGTGCACACACGGGGACCGCGCGTTCAGTCAGCATTTTGATTGTCTCTACCAGCCAGTGGCCGCCTTCAATCTTGACCATGTTTGCGCCAGCCTGCATCAGCTTAGCAGCATTTTCACACGCTTGAACCGGCGTCGCGTAGCTCATGAATGGCATATCAGCCATTAACAGTGAATTGGGGCTGCCTGCTTTGACGCACCGCGTATGATAAGCCATGTCTTCAATCGTGACGGGCAGCGTATCTGTCTGGCCTTGCAGAACCATGCCCAGAGAATCACCGACCAGTAGCACTGGCATTTCCTGGCTCTCGAAAAGTTGCGCGAAACTGGCATCATAAGCCGTTACGGATGCAAATTTACGGCCTTCTTGTTTCCAGCGCATTAAATTATTTATCGTAATTTTTTTCATTATTCATCATCCTTACGAGACATCGGCAGGTGCGTGCCAAATCGTGAGTCCATTTTGATCAACGTGTTGGAGAAGTTGATTCAGCTCAGTCCCATCCGGGAGAATTAAGTGAGGTGCGATTTCAGCAAGCGGATATAGTACGAATTCTCGTTCTTTCATACCATAGTGGGGGATCACCAGTCGCTCAGAATTAATCACCGTATGACCATATAAGAGAATATCGAGATCTAAGGTCCTTGGGCCCCAACGCTCCTCTTTTCGCACTCGTCCCTGATCCAGTTCAATGGCTTGGGTATGATCTAATAATTCAAGTGGTTTTAAATGCGTTTTGATCTCAACAACAGCATTGATATAGTCCGGTTGATCCGTTGGCCCCATAGGCGTGCTGCTATACAACTGAGATGCTTGAATAAATTCCGATTCAGGCAGATTTTTTAAGGCCTGAATCGCTTGCCGGGCCTGTTGGTCCGGTTGTGCCATATTACTTCCGATCGCAATATAAACTGTGATCATGACACATCCTGTTTATTTTTTTTCGGCCCTGTTTGGCGTTGGCGTGCTTTCGCTTTTTTGGAATTGATGCGGCCGATATCATTGACCATCGCCTGACGCATATTTTTTCCGGCATTTTGGAATGTTTCCCACCACTGGGCAAGTTCTTGCGTTTCGCCCTCTTCGACGATGCCTCTCATGACTAAGAAGTCAAAGCCTGCCCGGAACTTATTGATATCCAGTAAACGGAAAGCTCGTTTACCATGACGACGTGGGAAACGCAGTTGCAACTGCCAGATATCACGAATAGTTGCGGTATGGCGTCTTGGGATGGCGATTGTTTTGACCAATTGATCCAGTATTTTGTTACCCGCTTCCATCACGGCATCGTAATAACAGAGGTTTTTGGATTCCATAAATGTTTCGGCCAAATGAATCATCGGATACCAGAGAATCGCAGCAAACATAAATGCCGGATTGATTCTTTTGCCTTCCTCAATTCTTTGATCGGTCGAATCGAGCGACAGATCAAGCATCTTTTCCGTCGGAGAACTGTGATCATCGGTAAAGTAGGCAGAGATCATCGGGAACATTTGCTGGAACAAGTTGTACTGCCGCATCTGATGGTATGTTTCCAGACCATATCCGGTTTGCAGCATTTTCAGTGACTCTTCATAGAGGCGGGCTGAAGGAATGTCTTGTAATAATGGTGCCAGTGCTTCGATAGGAGCTGCCGTTTCTTCTTCGATATCGAAATCAAGTTTGACCGCAAAGCGAACGGCTCTTAGCATCCGTACCGGATCTTCGCGGTAACGGGTTTGTGGATCGCCAATCAAACGGATCAGTCGGTCTTCGATATCTTCAATGCCACCGGCGTAATCATGAATCGTATAATCAGCGATGTTGTAATACATGGCATTGACGGTGAAATCACGCCGTTCCGCATCTTCATCGATTGTGCCGTAGACGTTGTCTCGCAGTAGCATGCCGGCTTCCGACTGGCTCGATTTCTGACGGTCGTTTTCCTGATGATGACCACGGAATGTGGCGACTTCGACAATTTCACGCCCGAACATGACATGGGCAAGGCGAAAACGTCGGCCAATCAAACGGCAGTTGCGAAACAGCTTACGAACCTGTTCCGGTGTCGCATTGGTTGTAATGTCGAAATCTTTCGGGGATTCCCCCAGTAAAAGATCACGGACACCGCCACCGACAAGATAGGCCTCGTAGCCTGAACTTTGTAATCGGTAAAGCACTTTGAGTGCACTCTCGCTGATTTGTTTGCGAGAGATTTTGTGCTCTTGTCGCGTGAGGATATTTAGCGTCAAATCCGGATAAATGCGATGAGCTTGTTCTGTAGTATCGTTTTTATTCATGAGCATCAGACAAGGATAAAAATATCTACCTTGTTGTCTTTTGTTGACAGAATGTCTTTGTGGGTCAATTTGCGGCTAATCATAGCCTATTGGACTCAATTTGAGAATCATCGTGTGATTTCAAGCGTCTCTGGGAGTTGATGAATATGCCAGTTTTGACAGCCCCAAGCAACAATTTCCGACAGTTCTGCTGCCTCGATATCAACGGGGAGCTGAAAGCCGAGAAATTTCATGGCTTGAATCAGGGTTGGCCGTGGGTTGTGCAGATCAATCGCTGGTGCATGATTCTGTTTCGAGAGTTTATGGCCGGCCTGATCAACGGCTAGTGGTAAATGAAGGTAACTGACCGGAGGGTGACCCAACTGTTGATAGAGGCTGATCTGGCGTCCGGTCGGCTCAATCAAATCGGCACCGCGGACAACTTGTGTGATGCCTTGGTCAATATCATCGAGGACCACAGCCAGGTTGTAGGCAAACAGACCATCCCGGCGTTTGATCGTAAAATCTTCTTGCGCTAATGCTAGCGGGATCTCAATTTTGCCATGTTTTTCATCGTCAAACTGAGTAATTGGTGTCTCCACGCGTAAGCGAACGGCATAGCCGGGTTGCGGGGGCAGTTGTCGGTGGCGACAGGCGCCGTCGTAATAGCCGCCAGAGGCTTTGATTTGTTTTCGGGTACAACGACAATAGTATGCCTGACCTTGAGCAAGCCACTCATCAATTTGCGCTTGATAAACCGGATGACGATGACTTTGATACCAGACTGTCCGATCCCAGTGAAGTCCATAGGCTTCGAGGGTTTTCAGGATGAGATCCGCAGCCCCGGGCATTTCCCGTGGAGGGTCGAGATCTTCAATTCTGACCAACCATTCTCCGTTCATGGCGCGAGCCTGAAAATAGCTGCCTAAGGCGGCAACAAGGGAGCCAAAATGCAATGGGCCGGAAGGGGATGGGGCAAAGCGCCCGATATAATTACTCATGTTCATCGATTGTATGGGAATGATACAGTGAAATATTACGATGGATGTATTCTGAACCGGACGACAATAACAAACAAGGGAGCAATTGCTCCCTTGTTTGTATTGCATGAGGTAATAAAATTCGATTAGCCTTGCATTTGTCTTTCTTTGATTTCTGCCAGCGTTTTACAGTCAATGCACAAATCAGCGGTTGGGCGGGCTTCAAGGCGACGAACACCAATCTCAACACCACAAGATTCACAGAAACCGAAGTCTTCTTCTTCAATCTTATTCAGTGTTTTTTCGATTTTCTTGATTAAACGACGCTCTCTATCCCTATTGCGAAGCTCCAAGCTGAACTCTTCTTCCTGAGATGCACGATCAACAGGATCAGGAAAGTTCGCAGCTTCGTCCTGCATATGGTGGACAGTCCGTTCAACTTCTTCTCTAAGTTGGTTACGCCAAGCTTGTAAAATTTTTGTAAAATGAGCGATCTGGGCCGGTGACATGTATTCTTCACCCGGTTGTTCCTGATATGGCTCAACACCTGCGATGGCTAGGATGCCTAGCGATTTTTTTTTGGATTCTGTCATACAGCATCTCCTACTAACACCTAGTCAACTGCGAGAGCAGTCTACTTAAGGCGGGTATCTATACCAGAAAGAAAAGGGGGTGGCAAACACTCGTTGTAAACTTGTTACCAATGTGCAGACAATATCAATATTTTATTGATTCGCTGATCCATTCTATCTTTGATACAAGTTTCATTTCATATTTGGAGAGTTCTGCTTTGTAGCACAGGACTTCCACGCCTTCCTTTTGAGCTTCTTCCAACAAACGTGAATATGTCGCGTCTATATGGAGGGCAGCCGATACTTTTTCAATCCCTGAGTGTAGTACAGTAAACAAAAGTATGGCCCGTTTTCCATTTCGAGCAACCTCAATGAGTTCTCGAAGGTGTTTTTGTCCTCGAATCGTGACCGCATCCGGAAAGTATCCCTGACCGGATGGCTTGGCATCTAGGGGAGAATACTCAAGTAACGTGACACTTTTTACTTCGATATAGCAGTCCGGCCGTGAGTCGGCACTAAGGAGAATATCAATCCGACTGTTCTCCTGACCATATTTCACTTCGGTACGTAAGGTGTCGTATCCCTGAAGCTCCTCTATGACCCCTGACTCAATGGCTTCACAAGCCAGTGTATTGGCACGAATCGTATTGACACAAATCCGATGTCCGTGTGTTGTTTCCGTCAACTCCCAACTGAACGGATACTTGCGTTTGGGGTTATCCGAACGCGAAAACCATATCGTGTCACCGGGCGTCGCACAGCCTGTCATCGCGCCTGTATTGGCACAGTGGATAGTGGTGGTCGTGCCATCGGGCAATTGAATATCAGCCAGAAAACGTTTGTAACGTTTTAACAGGACAGCGGGACTTAACGGGGGAGCAAACTGCATTTATTCACGTTTTTTCGGTACAATCATTTTCTCATTTAATCACAAGGGTGATGTTTTGTCACAGTCGTCAGCATTATCTCAGTTACCCATAGAAGCCGTCATGGCTGAATTACTGGCAGCGATTGCCGATTGTCCTCAAGTGATTTTGAAAGCCCCCCCGGGGGCCGGGAAATCCACAGGTTTGCCGCTTGCTTTACTTCAGCAAAAGACCATTACCGGCAAAATGATTATGTTGGAACCACGTCGACTCGCAGCGCGGAATATTGCCAATTATCTGGCTTCACAATTGGGAGAATCAGTTGGCGAAACCATTGGACTTCGGGTTCGGGGCATGACTCAAGTGAGCGCTCATACACGACTTGAAATTGTGACCGAAGGCGTGATGACGCGGATGCTGCAACAAGATCCCGAGCTGAAAGGGATTGATTTACTGATATTTGATGAGTTTCATGAACGAAACTTAGATGCGGACATCTCACTGGCACTGGCATTAGAAGTACAAGAAGCATTACGAGACGATCTGAAATTACTGATTATGTCGGCCACGCTCGATGGCGCGGCTTTACAGGGCATATTACCGGCGGCGGGTTATATTGAATCGACAGGGCGCAGTTATCCGGTCGAAGTGTATTATAAGACGCCCGCAGCCGGGGGACGGCTGATTGAAACTGCTGCGAAAGAAATCTCATCGCTGTTTTTACGTGAAACCGGCTCGATGCTGGTCTTTTTACCTGGGGCTGGCGAGATTCAACGTCTTGCCCAACAGCTTGACGGGCAATTGGCTGAGGATGTGTTGGTGTGTCCGCTTTATGGTCAGCTTTCTGTGTCCCAGCAACAGCAGGCGATAGCACCGGCACCGACAGGCAAACGAAAAATCGTGTTGGCAACCAATATTGCTGAAACCAGTTTGACCATCGAAGGGATACGCATGGTTGTCGATTGCGGGCTTGAACGGCTTGCTCAATGGGATCCGAAAACGGGGATTAGCCGACTTGAGTCTGTGCGTATCTCACGTGCATCTGCTGAACAGCGAGCCGGACGAGCCGGGCGGTTAGCGCCCGGTATTTGTCTGCGTCTTTACAGTGAGGAAATGTTAGCCCGACAGCCGATGGCACAACAGCCGGAGATCTTACGGGCTGACCTCACTTCACTGGCGATGGAGCTGGCACAGTGGGGATGCCGTTCACCTTTGGATTTACAGTGGTTAGATTGCCCGCCAGAACCGGCACTCAAACAAGCAGAGTCGCTATTGACCCGGCTGGGAGTGACTGATGATGATGGACGACTGACTGAGATAGGCAGTGCTATTTCACAGTTCGGGGTTGAGCCGCGGCACGGGGCAATGTTATGGCGCGCCAAACAGCATGGTACGTCCGTGGCAGCGACGGCAGTGATGTTAGTGGCGTTACTCGAAGAACCGCTAAGAGGAAACGCAAATCCTGATTTGCATTTTCAACTGAACTTAGTTGAAAGTGGTGCTTTGCCTCGTAGCCAGTTTTACTTAAAACGTGCGAGGAAGTTATTCACGAAACTCGGGTATTCAGCTCAGCCGCTCAAGGTCTCGCATGAATGGGTCGCTCCTTTGCTGGCAGCTGGTTTTCCCGACCGGATTGCCTTATCGCGTGGGCAGTCTAGTCGTTATCGATTAGCCAATGGGCAGGGGGCGATGATGTTGCCAGATGAACCTCTGGCTGATGAAGCATTATTAGTCGTGGCTGACATTGTCAAAACGCAGCAGGGCGATAGTCGGATTTTTTCAGCGGTCCGTGCCGATCAAGCGATGTTGCAACAGGTACTCCCCCATTTGTTTACGTGGCGGGAATGGTTCGATTGGGATGATAATAAAGGACGACTGACCGCAGAAAAGCACCTGTGTTGTGGAAAGTTAGTGCTGGAACGCCAGTCTTTAGGTGAACCTGATGCCGATAAGGCTGCTGAAGCTTTGCTCAATGCAGTGGTGCGAAAAGGCTTATCGATTTTGCCATGGAATCCGGCCGCACAGAACTTACTTGAGCGATCGCGATGTGCACGAGAGTGGTTACCCGAGTTAGGTATTCCCGCAATGGATGATGAAACGCTGCTTAACGAAGCAGCGCAATGGCTACTGCCTTATATGACAGGGATGAAAACATTGAAGGCGTTAGCACAACTCGATTTAGTCGCAGCGCTTGAGGCGCGTATTGGGTGGGATGTGAAGCAACGACTCGACCATGCGTTGCCTACGCACTATGTGGTGCCGACGGGCTCACGCTATCCCATCCGTTATCAACAAGGACAAGCGCCGGCTCTGGCGGTGAAATTACAGGAGATGTTCGGAGAACAGTCTTCTCCTCGGATTGCCCAGGGCCAAATTGCTTTGGTGCTTGAATTACTTTCACCGGCACAAAGGCCGTTGCAAATTACCCGTGATCTGGCGGCTTTCTGGCAAGGGGCCTACCGTGAAGTACAGAAAGAGATGAAAGGCCGATATCCCAAGCATCCCTGGCCGGATGATCCAGCCAATCATCAACCGACCAAAAAGATCAAAAAACATCTGTAGCGATCGCTTGGTGGTGCCTCGCTGCATTGGTTGATAAAAATTGATAAAGATTGATAAATTTCAAGGTTTATCACCGGATGTTCTGCGGGGGCTTTGGCTTATTGCTGAAAGTGAAGTGAGTGGTGAGTGTCAACGATGTCAATAAACGTGCCATGGCTGTTAATATTGTGTCAAACCAAGCCGTTCAAATTGACATTAAACCATAGGCTTAGTACACAAGATGGACAATCTCCAACCATGTTCATGCTCCAATACATCAGGTAACATAACTGCGAACCGATGACATCGCAGCGAAAGTTGCGAATTATCCAGAGCAGAGATAGAAACGAAGCGATAATTAATTCAATGAGTAGTCAAAAAAATCAGCAGAAGAGGCGACGAACTGATCGTCGCACATCCGAGACCCAAAAAGCGCAGAGTTCGAGTCACAAAATGGCCGCTAAACGTACAGGGTGGTTTAGTAAACTGTGGCGTATCGGATGGAAAGTCGGATTAACGCTTGGGATTGTGATTGGGTTCTATGGGGTTTATCTGAATAGTCTCGTCAGTCAGAAATTTGAGGGCCAACTTTTTGATCTTCCGACTGTTGTCTATGCCCGAATTTTATCGATGTCTCCCGGTGATGAGATCAGTTTGGACGCGCTGCGACATGAGCTGGATATTTTAAATTATCGCAAAGTGGCCCGGCCGCGTTATGCCGGAGAGTACTCGGCATCTTCAACCAAGATTGAATTGATTCGCCGTCCCTTTGAGTTTGCCGACGGGCCAGAACCGGATCGGCATGTGATGCTCTATTTTGACGATAATGGTTTAACCCGGATGCAGTCGTTGGACAAACGTCAGGATATCGGTTTCTTACGTCTGGAACCGAAGATGCTGGGAATGCTGGAGAAAAACATTACCGAGCAGCGTTTATTTTTGCGCCGGGAGCAGTTTCCGGAAGTGATGATTGATGCATTACTGGCGACGGAAGACCGGAATTTTTATCAGCATGAAGGGGTTTCGCCGTTTGCTATCCTCAGGGCTTTGGTGGCGAATGTGCGTGCAGGACGGACGGTTCAGGGGGGCAGTACGCTGACTCAACAGTTGGCGAAGAATATTTTTCTCTCTAGCCAAAGAACCCTCGTGAGAAAGCTGCAAGAAGCCTATATGGCGCTCATCATTGATTATCGTTTCAGTAAAGATCGCATTCTTGAAGCCTATCTGAATGAAGTGTATCTGGGGCAGAATGGTGCCGAAGAAGTGCACGGTTTTGGTCTTGCATCCCGTTTATATTTCGGGCAGCCATTGCAAGAATTGAGAATTGATCAATTGGCGTTACTGGTCGGTATGGTGAAAGGACCATCTTATTACAATCCTGTCCGTTATCCAGAGCGTGCCAGAGAGCGGCGTGATCTCGTGCTGAAACTGATGTTGCAACAAGATATCCTGACCGCAAGGCAGTATGCTCAGGCGGTTGAACGTCCGTTAGATATTCAGAAAAATCCGCATATTGCCAGACGTCAGCCTGCTTATTTCCAGCAACTGGCAATTGAATTGAAAGATAAAGTGGGTGACCAGTTTAAATCCGACAAAGGGCTGAGAGTATTTACCACTTTGGATCCGGTTTCTCAGTCTGAGCTCGAAGATGCCGTACAGAAGAAAGTCCCACAGTTGGGGAAAAATTTGGAAGCTGCTGCGATTGCAGTCGATCGCCAGAGTGGTGAAATCCGAGCCATGGTCGGTGGGGTTCGGATCGGGTTTGATGGCTTCAATCGGGCGCTGAATGGCCGACGGCAAATCGGGTCACTGGTGAAACCTGCCATTTACCTGACCGCATTGAACGAACCGGACAAATATAATTTGGCGACTACACTGGATGATCAGCCAATTCGTTTGAAATCTGATAGCGGTGATATCTGGACACCGAAGAATTTTGATCATCAGTTCCGCGGTGAAGTCCCGCTCTATCTGGCGTTGGCAAAGTCCATCAATATTCCAACGATTAAGTTGGGGATGTCTCTGGGCATTCCGCAGGTCAGTGATACGCTGGTGGACCTCGGTGTCGATGGGCAAGAGATTCGTCCGGTGCCTTCGATGTTTTTGGGCTCGTTTTCACTCACTCCCATTGAAGTGGCACAAATGTATCAGACGCTCACCAACTCCGGCAGACGCTCCAAGCTATCGGCATTGCGTTCGGTGATTGATCTGGATGGTAATGTCTTGTATCAGTCGATTCCGAAAAGTACGCAGGCCGTCTCACAGCAGGCGGCTTGGTTGACAACCTACGCAATGAAGCGGGGCGTGATTGAAGGAACCGGTCGGTATCTGCACAATCGTTTTTCCTGGGCGATGCTTGCCGGTAAAACCGGCACCAGTAATGACTATCGGGATAGCTGGTTTGTTGGTGTCGATGGCCGTGAAGTGACCACCATCTGGGTTGGCCGCGATGACAATAAACCAACTGGATTAACGGGGGCGAGCGGGGCTTTACGTGTGTATGCCAATTATCTGCAAAAACGCGTCCCGAAGGTCTTGCACTTGCCATGGCCGCAGGGCATCACCATGATTGGGTTTGATAAAGACCGTCATGGTGTGCTCAGTCTCGACTGTGATGATAAATTCAAACTTCCGGTATGGGATGCGGACCATACATGGAAACAACGGTGTGAAGAGGGTGATAAGCCGTTACGTTGGCTGAGAAATATTTTCGAATGGTAGCGTTTTTATAAACGGTTATTGGGTGGCTGTCAGTACAGGCGCAGTATCGACCTCATGATACACGGCTGAAAAGACCATTTATCATCGGTTTTTTCAGCCGTAATTTTTGTGTGGCGAGATGTTTTTGGGTTTGGCTTGAAACTACTATGAAAAGTTTCGTCGGAAGTTGTTGCGTGGGTCAAAGAGTATACATTTCCATTTATATGTAAGTTTGCTATTCTGCATCAACCGTTTGGCCTCCTCGGCTAAGATAATTTGAGTTTGTCTCTGCACGGAGTGCCAAGTTTCCAAGGACGTTCGTTCCTATAGCTATAATAAAGTGAATGAACCGCAATGAGAGGAAAAAGTCGTGCTTGAAGCCTATCGTAAACACGTCGAAGAGCGTGCCGCAGAAGGAGTTGTTCCTAAACCTCTGGATGCTGAACAAGTTTCTGGTCTGGTTGAGTTATTAAAGTCTCCTCCGCAAGGAGAAGAAGCATTCATTCTTGATCTGCTTGAAAATCGTATTCCCCCTGGTGTTGATGAAGCTGCTTATGTCAAAGCTGGTTTTCTTGCTGCTGTGGCAAAAGGAGAAGTGACCTCTCCGCTGATTGACCGAGTCAAAGCAACTGAGCTGCTGGGAACGATGCAAGGTGGATACAACATCGAACCACTGGTTTCTTTTCTTGATGATGAAACATTAGCCCCTACAGCTGCGAAGGCTTTATCTCATACGCTGTTAATGTTCGATGCTTTCTATGATGTCGAAGAAAAAGCTAAAGCAGGAAATACCTATGCTCAACAGGTGCTTCAATCTTGGGCTGATGCTGAGTGGTTCTTGTCGAAAGAAAGTATGCCTGAAAAGGTAACCTTGACTGTATTTAAAGTGACCGGAGAGACCAATACTGATGATTTGTCTCCGGCACAAGATGCATGGTCTCGTCCTGATATTCCTGTTCATGCTTTAGCAATGCTCAAAAATGAGCGTGAAGGCATTGAACCCGATGAAGTTGGGAAAGTCGGCCCTGTCAAACAAATGGAAGCGCTGTTGAAAGATAAAGGACATCCACTGGTTTATGTCGGTGATGTCGTCGGGACGGGTTCCTCACGGAAGTCAGCCACGAACTCAGTGCTATGGTTTATGGGCGAAGACATTCCTTATGTACCGAACAAACGTGCGGGTGGTTATGTTCTCGGTGGTAAAATTGCACCGATTTTCTTTAACACCATGGAAGATGCGGGCGCATTGCCGATCGAAGTCGATGTTTCCAAGCTCAATATGGGCGATGTGATCGATATCTACCCCTATGAAGGCAAAGTTTGTGAACACGGTACCGATAAGGTGTTGGCTGAGTTCAAACTGAAAACCAATGTCCTGATTGATGAAGTGCGTGCCGGTGGTCGAATTCCACTCATTATCGGCCGTGGTTTAACCGATAAAGCACGTGAATCTCTTGGTCTTGAAGCATCGGATGTTTTCCGTCGTCCTTCACCAGTGAAAGACAGCGGCAAAGGCTTTACTCTGGCTCAGAAAATGGTTGGCAAAGCCTGTGGTGTTGAAGGCATTCGTCCCGGTACTTACTGTGAACCGAAAATGACAACTGTCGGATCGCAAGATACCACCGGTCCAATGACGCGCGATGAATTGAAAGATTTGGCGTGTCTCGGTTTCTCGGCTGACTTGGTGATGCAGTCATTCTGTCATACTTCGGCTTATCCGAAGCCTGTTGATGTGAATACGCATCATACCTTGCCTGATTTTATTATGAATCGCGGCGGTGTTTCGCTTCGTCCGGGTGATGGTATCATCCACTCATGGCTCAACCGTATGTTGTTACCGGATACAGTCGGAACTGGTGGTGATTCACATACTCGTTTCCCTCTGGGGATTTCTTTCCCGGCAGGGTCTGGTTTGGTTGCGTTTGCTGCTGCAACGGGTGTTATGCCGTTGGATATGCCTGAATCGGTCTTGGTGCGTTTTAAAGGTAAGATGAAGCCGGGCATTACGCTGCGTGATTTGGTTCATGCGATTCCTTATTTTGCGATTCAGGATGGTCTGCTCACGGTTGCGAAATCAGGCAAGATCAATGAATTCTCAGGCCGGATCCTCGAAATTGAAGGTCTGGAGCATTTAACTGTTGAGCAAGCGTTTGAGTTGTCTGATGCTTCCGCTGAACGGAGTGCTGCGGGTTGTACGGTGAAACTGTCTCAAGAGTCGATTGAAGAGTATCTGCAATCGAACATTGTGATGCTTAAATGGATGGCTTCTGAAGGTTATGGTGATGTGCGGACGATCGAGCGTCGTGTGCGTGCTATGCAAGAATGGCTGGATAAGCCAGAAATGATGCATGCCGACGACAATGCCGATTATGCACACGTGCTGGAAATCGATTTAGACGATATCAATGAGCCGATTTTGTGTGCACCAAACGATCCGGATGACGCCCGTTTACTGTCAGAAGTACAAGGTACACCGATTGATGAAGTCTTTATCGGTTCTTGTATGACGAACATTGGCCATTTCCGTGCCGCGGGTAAACTGCTGGATAATTACTCTGGTCAGTTGGAAACACGCTTGTGGGTAGCGCCGCCAACCAAAATGGATAAAGACCAACTGGTTGAAGAAGGCTATTACGGTATCTTTGGCCGTTCTGGCGTTCGGATCGAAACTCCTGGGTGTTCTTTGTGTATGGGGAACCAAGCCCGAGTTGCTGATAAATCAACGGTGATGTCTACTTCAACGCGTAACTTCCCGAACCGCCTTGGTGCTGGAGCGAATGTTTTCCTTGCTTCTGCGGAGCTATCAGCCGTTGGTGCAATATTAGGGCGCATTCCAACCACGCAAGAGTACCTTGAGTACGCTGCGAAAATCGATGCGACTGCTGCGGATACCTATCGTTATCTGAACTTCCATAAGATGAATCAGTATACCGAAAAAGCAGACACCGTGATTTTCCAAGAGCCTGCATAAGCTCTGGTTCTGTTCAATAGAGAATCCCTCCGCATGGAGGGATTTTTTTATCAGAAATTTCTTTCTCTTATATCCTATTTTGATGCCCCGCTGAGCGATTGTCTGTGAACAATGATACGGATGTAGGAGGATAGATACCTGTATCTGATGCGACTTCCGTATATACTAGGGGCGGTTTGAATGGGTCTTGATGAATCTCAGTATTATGGAATTTGAATTTAGAAAAAATATTTTATTAGGTGAGTATTACGCTGCATTTAATATGGAGCACGCAGTTATTTCCCGTTTTCTTGAAGATGAACTAGGTGCGGATCGCACAATGATTGAGCAGGTTTTACAATTGCTGCAATCCGCATATCAAGATGATCTCACTGAACAAGTCTGGTTTGGCAGAGAGATATCACTCAAGATTCTGGAAGGAGAAGTGACGATTTTTGAAAATACCCTGACACATGCCAATCATCATGATTTTGAAGATGAATTTGAGTTATATGAAAGTGAAAGTATTGCGACCTGCGGTCTCGATGATTTCGAATCGATGCTTATGCAATGGCAACAGTTTACGCAGAATTAATCATCTTCAGTCCACATCAATCGTTTTATCCCGAAACAAATCATTTCATCTTGCACAACCGTGGTGAGCTTTTCGAAACCCGCTTTATTTTTGTGAAATCAATGCACCTTATTGGTGCGTTGATGGTTGGCTTTTACTCCTGTTGTTAACTTTATCGATTATAATCAATTAGTTAAAAAGTTGGCACGTACCTTGGATTCAAGAGTCAGTAACCGGAGTACAGCTCGAGAGAGGACGCCATGAAATTAATTAATGCAATTATAAAACCTTTTAAATTAGACGATGTCCGTGAGGCCTTATCTGATGTGGGGATCGAGGGAATGACCGTCTCAGAAGTGAAGGGATTTGGTCGTCAGAAAGGCCATACCGAGCTTTATCGTGGCGCCGAGTATCAGGTTGATTTTCTACCGAAAGTTAAACTTGAAATCGCAACACAGGGAGACAATGTTGACCGTGTCGTTGAAGCCATCATGAAAGCTGCACACACAGGAAAAATCGGTGATGGTAAGATTTTTGTTTATGATCTGAGCCAGGCGGTGCGAATCCGTACCGGTGAAACAGATTCAGAAGCACTTTAAAAGATTCTAAGGATTGGAGAGACTATTATGGAATTATCAGTAACAGTAACGGAGTTACGTTACGCGCTTGATACCTTTTACTTCCTCATTTCGGGCGCACTGGTCATGTGGATGGCTGCTGGATTTGCAATGCTGGAATCTGGTTTGGTTCGTTCAAAGAATACCACTGAGATTCTGACGAAGAACTTTGTATTATACGCAATTGCTTGTACTTTATATCTCATCGTCGGCTATCACATTATGTATGTGGATAATGCTGACGGCGGTTGGTTGCCTTCATTTGGTGGATTGATCGGCTCTCAAGCTGCAGATGCAGACCACTCTTTAGAATCAGATTTCTTCTTCCAGGTTGTGTTTGTTGCAACAGCGATGTCCGTTGTTTCTGGCGCGGTGGCTGAGCGGATGAAGCTGTGGGCATTCTTGATTTTCTCTGTGGTCCTGACTGGCTTTATCTATCCTGTTGAAGGTTATTGGACATGGGGTGGTGGTTTCCTTTCTGCTGCTGGTTTCAGTGACTTTGCAGGCTCAGGTATTGTTCACATGGCTGGTGCCGCGGCTGCTTTAGCGGGTGTTTTGCTACTGGGTGCCCGCAAAGGCAAATATGGTAAAAATGGTGAAGTTCATCCGATTCCGGGTTCAAACATGCCGTTGGCAACACTGGGAACCTTTATTTTGTGGTTCGGCTGGTTTGGTTTCAACGGCGGTTCACAGTTGATGATTTCGGATGCTGCCAATGCGTCAGCGGTCGGTAAGATCTTCTTGAATACCAATGCTGCTGCGTCAGCAGGCGCATTAGCCGCGTTATTAGTTTGTAAAACCACTTGGGGTAAAGCGGATTTAACCATGGTACTGAACGGTGCGTTGGCTGGTTTAGTTGCGATTACGGCTGATCCACTTTCTCCGTCGCCAATGTACTCGGTTGCCATTGGTGCTGTTGCCGGTGTGATTGTTGTCTTCGCGATTGTCGCGTTGGATAAATTAAAAATCGATGATCCAGTGGGTGCGATTTCAGTTCATGGTGTTTGTGGTCTGTTTGGCTTGATGGCTGTGCCTGTCAGCAATGCGGATGCATCATTTGGCTCTCAATTACTGGGTGCGGTGGTTATCTTTGCTTGGGTATTCGGAGCCAGCTTGGTTGTTTGGGGGATCCTCAAAGCAACCATGGGTATTCGTGTCACAGAAGAAGAAGAGATGGAAGGAATGGACATGCACGACTGTGGTGTCGGTGCTTATCCTGAATTCGTGACTGCGAAATAAGTTCTCTCTATCGAGATAAAAACCTGTCCTTCCTGGACAGGTTTTTTTATGTTGCTGAGCTAAGAATTAAATCGTAATGATGGATAAAATTAATTGCTTGCTTGGTAAACGGCGAACTTATTGGTTTTAGCTAGCGTGTCACAGTTCCCCAGAGCTTGTTCAATCAGTGGGGGATATTTAAGGAAACTGTTGGCAACAATCGATAACTTGCCTTGTGGTTTCAGATAATGAGGGGACTGAGTCAGGAATGTTTCACTGGCATGATAACTTGTCCCCAGTCCGGAATGAAACGGTGGGTTACTGATGAGATGATCATAACGATCGGTCACATCTGAGTAGATATCTGATGGGAAAACGTGACCACTCAGCCCGTTTGCAGCCAGCGTTGCTTTACTGGATTCAATCGCCAATGCACTGACATCACACATCGATAGGGTGACTGATGGATATTGTGCGGCAATGACAGTACCAATGACACCGGCACCACATCCGAAATCTAAGACATCGCCATGCATGTCGGATAGATTATCTAACAATAGCTGACTGCCAAGATCTAACTCTCCATGGCTGAACACCCCGGGCAGACTTTTTACGATGAGCGCTTTTTGCTGATAATTGACGGTGTAAGTTTTAAACCACTCTTGCATATTGAACTGCTCCGGCGTCTGGCTACATTCTCCCCAGTAGAAAGAGCAGCGACGTGCCGCATCATATTTACGAATGATTCCGTAGGATGCGAATAATGTTTCAACGCTTTTTATACCGGAGCGATTCTCACCGACCACCACAATTTCAGTGCCCGGACCGAGTTTGGTCATGAGCATCGCAAGCAGGTATTCTGCTTCCTGCTTCGCTTTTGGCCAGTAGAGCAATACCATATCGGCATGACAGTCATCACTTAATATCGCGCCAAAGTAGGCCGTAACGTTTGAATCGTCCGCGATCTGCCGATAGTAGCCATAGTGTGTGGTAAAGATGGCGACAGACTGACAGGTCTGTCGCAGTTGCAGGGGAAACTGATCTTCGATCTCGCCTGCAACCAGAAGATGTTTTCCCTGAAAATAGGAGAGTTGACGTTCAGCAATTTGGCTTGGGGCTGAATTCTGTGCTGAGAAATATTCGCTCGACATGATTGTGCTCTACATTCGGTATCACAAAAAGAGGCGCGATTTTCTCACAATCTGTGGATAGCTTGAAGTCATTTAACTTTTATCCTGTCGGTTCAGAAATGACTGGAACTCTTCTTCATAGATATTGAACAGCACAATGGTGATTGCAAAGATCAGGGGACCGTAGATTAATCCCATCAGACCAAACAGATGAATGCCACCAAGTAATGAGAAAAAGATCATGAGGGTATTCATCCCCGAGCTTCCTTGCATCAGAAAGGGGCGTAGTAAGTTATCGATTGAGCCGACCACCACGATACTCCAGACTGCGAGGAAAATCCCCCAGGAAATATCGTTGGTCAGCAACAGATAAGCACTGGCCGGTATCCATATCAATGCGGTACCGACAATCGGAATAAAGGAAGCAAAGCCTATCATCGTCCCCCAGAACAGACCGGGGAACCCCGCAAGCCACATGCCGATACCTCCGGCTACACCCTGTGCGAGCGCTGTCAGAAAGGAGCCCATCACCGCTGATTTAGACACTTTTTCTATCTCTTCCAGCAACCGATCCTCTTGGCTACGAGAGAGAGGCAGAACATGGCGCAATGTGGTGATGATTTTTTCATAATCGCGTAGCAGGAAAAACAGCACAAACAGCATCAGGAAAAAGTCAATGATGAATGCTGTCGCATCACCAACGAGCTTGGCGCTGAAGCCGACAAGTTCTGTACCAGCTTGACTCGACATTTTGGCCGCTTTTTCTGCAATCGCGGCTGGATCGATGGTATCGAATGGCAGGTAGGTATTCGCAAAATCCATTGCTTTGACAACCCAAGGATGATTGAACACTTCCTGAATACCACCGTGAGTCACCCACTGATAAAGCGTCTGTGAGAAACGAGCGCCTTGTTGAGCTATGGCACCAAACACCAACAACAGTGGCAGTACAATAATAAAAGTCAGAATGATACAGGATAAAAATGAAGCGAAATTTCGATAAGGATTCAGCTTACGTTCCAAATATTGGTGAAGCGGATAAATCAGTAAGGAAATAATAAAAGCCAGCACAATCGAATTGATATAGGGCTCAATGAGTAGATAACATGCGATGGCTGCAACAAGCAATGCCGCGACAATCACTCGATGACTGGAAATGGTATTCACGTTATGTCTACCTTCGATGACTTATATTTCAGATATAGGTTTGTATCATGACGACAATTCAGATTGTTATCAATCATCGGCATGTTAGAAATGGTAAACACCTGCCATAAATTGTCTTTATTCAGCTATTTTAGGGACGAATCTGATAAAGAAAAGGCGCTCTGGTGGGAGCGCCTGAAATGTAGTTATCGTGAAATCACTTAGTCATTTGCCATCATGGCGAAACAACGATCAACGGCTTCTAATGTTGCTTCGATTTCCTGAGAGGAGTGCGCCAGAGAAGTAAAACTGGCTTCAAACGCTGATGGGGCCATATAGACACCATGATCAAGCATCAGATGGAAGAAGCGTTTAAACTTCTCAACATCACAACGGGCGACATCTTCATAGCAAGTCACTTGTTGTTGATCGGTAAAGAAAAAGCCAAACATTCCACCGACCTGATGTACCAGCAGTGGAATACCATGTTTGTCAGCGAAAAACTTAAAACCATCTGCAATCTGTTTGGTTTTGGATGTCAGGCGTTTTTCGTTGCCTTCTTCTTTTAACAGACTAAGACATGCATAACCGGCAGCCATCGCGACTGGATTTCCAGAGAGTGTTCCTGCCTGATAAACAGGGCCGGTTGGGGCGATATATTGCATGATCTCTTTTCGGCCACCAAAAGCACCGACAGGCATCCCGCCCCCAATGACCTTACCTAATGTGGTTAAGTCAGGTTTGATATTATAGTGTGCTTGCGCACCGCCTAAGGCAACCCGGAAGCCCGTCATGACTTCATCAAAAATCAACAAGGCACCGGCATCATCACAGAGGGTTCTGAGCCCTTCAAGGAAGCCTTCAACTGGTGGAATGCAGTTCATGTTACCGGCAACGGGTTCGACAATAATGCAGGCAATTTCGTCTTTGTTGGCATCGAATAAGGCTTTGACTGAATCGAGATCATTAAAACGAGCCGTTAATGTGTATTTGGCAAAGTCAGCAGGCACTCCGGGAGAGCTGGGCTGGCCGAGTGTGAGCGCACCAGACCCGGCTTTGACCAGAAGACTATCAGCATGGCCGTGGTAACATCCTTCGAATTTGATAATTTTATCGCGGCCAGTATATCCGCGTGCCAGACGGATGGCACTCATGGTCGCTTCGGTGCCTGAGTTGACCATGCGTAACTGTTCCATCGATGGAACGAGTTGTGAAACCAGCTCAGCAATCGCTATTTCTTGTTCAGTCGGTGCACCAAAACTCAATCCTTTTTGTACCGCGCCAATCACCGATTCACGAATGACGCCATGATTATGACCTAGAATCATTGGCCCCCATGAACCGACGTAGTCGATATAAGCTCTACCATCAACGTCAAAAACGAATGGACCGTCTGCTCTGTCGATAAAAATCGGCGTGCCACCGACACCATTAAAGGCGCGTACTGGCGAATTTACACCACCGGGAATGGTGGTTTGTGCCTGTTGATATAGATCAGATGATTTGGTCATGGGGATTATCCTCTTTTGAGTGGTTGGACCAACTTGGCAAGCATTGTACTATTCATCGTTCGAAGAGAAATATTTTTTTCGATTTTTTCCCGAAATGCCAATAGATGAACACACTTTGTTACTGAATTTATCTCTGTTCAGCGGGTTGTACTGAATGATACCAAGGTTTTATGCGGCCGAGGCTATCACATCACAGGGGGCGGTTGGGGAAGACTCATTGCCATCTGAAAAAGAAAGTTCGTTTGATGTATGCGGTGAATACTTGAACGACTCAGTCAGGTATTAGATAATCAAGGCGGATAATAAAGTATATCTGATGCAACAATGTTGACTGTGGTTCCGTTGACTGAAACTATGTTAGCAAGAGATATCGAAGCATGAGAGAGGTCGTTGTGAGTGATTTAAATATACCGCTGACATTTTCTGATGCGGCAGCGAAGCGCGTGAAAGCGTTAATTGCCGAAGAAGAAAATCAGGAGCTCAAACTACGGGTTTATAT
Source organism: Vibrio gazogenes (assembly GCF_002196515.1). Taxonomy (NCBI): domain Bacteria; kingdom Pseudomonadati; phylum Pseudomonadota; class Gammaproteobacteria; order Vibrionales; family Vibrionaceae; genus Vibrio; species Vibrio gazogenes. The sequence continues at coordinate 2,576,254 of NZ_CP018835.1, forward strand.
TACCGGTGGTGGTTGTAGCGGTTTTCAGTATGGATTTACGTTTGATGAAAATGTAAATGATGGGGATATGACTATCGAAAATTGTGGCGTCACATTGGTGGTTGATCCAATGAGTCTGCAATATCTGATTGGTGGCGAGGTCGATTATACCGAAGGACTTGAAGGGTCTCGCTTTTTCGTCAATAACCCAAATGCGACAACCACGTGTGGTTGTGGTGCCTCATTTAGTGTCTGACGCTATCTCATCCTGATGAACCATGTCGGATCGTTGTATTCGAGCCGACATGGCTGTTCTGTGTTCAAATTCTAACGGGTTACACTGTCCATCGATACTGCCCAATCATATGGTTCAAAGCTCGACGAATATCATTCTGACTCACAATTGTTGTGTAACGCAGCGATGCCTTAACGTTTGGCGTACATCAGATGACTGAAGCGTTCTAGCTGTTGTAATCTGATTTTAGCATTGGCGATGAATGTCCGTTTTGATTGCCCCAAAAGTGATGCCGATTGAGGAAGAGACACTGTCCGCGGATTTTTGTGTACACCATGAACGAGGAATTCGTAGTGCAGGTGTGGCCCTGTGACTCGGCCTGTACCACCCAGGGCACCGATTTTTTGCCCTTGTTTCACCCGTTGGCCGGTTTTTACATATCGGCGTTTCAGGTGAAGGTATTTGGTCATATAGGTATTACTGTGTTTGATAAAGACATAATTCCCGTTGAAGCGGTTATAACTCGACTTCACGACGACACCATCACCGGCTGCCCAAATGGGTGTCCCGACCGGGGCGACATAATCGGTGCCGCGATGAGGTCTGACTCTGCCAGTAACCGGATGCAGCCTGCGTGGATTGAAGTTTGATGAGACACGACGAAAATCGAGCGGGGAGCGCAAGAATGCTTTTTTCATGGCACGCCCATTCTCATCATAATAATCACCATTATCATCGTTGATAATCGCTTTAAATGTTGTCCCCTGATTGGTAAACGTTGCGGCAATGATATTGCCCTTACCGACAATTTCACCTTCGACCACTTCTTCCAGATAAAGCAGGCTGAATGTATCTCCTTTGCGAATATCCAAGGCAAAGTCAATGTCCCAGCCAAAAATACCAGCCAGTGCCATAATTTGATTTGGGGTTAAGCCTGCATTGACCGCAGCATTCCAGAAGTTCGATGTGATTTGGGCTTCAGCGTAATTATATTGATAGTGCACTTCCTTTTTATCTAATTTGGCGGTAAAGCCATGCTCTGACTTGGTAATCATAAACGCTTCGTAGGTCGAAAGACTTCGTCGCAATTGCACCAGTTGATCATTTTCATCAAAGCCGAAGCTGAGTTCGTCTCCGGGGCGGAGTCGGGTGAGTTGTTGTTTGATCTCCGGATCACTAGCGGTTAATTCATACAAGAGGCGAGATGATAGTCCGATACGCTGAAATAAAATGGCTGCACTTTCTCCGGACTTTACCTGATATTGTTCCCATCTGAGCGTTGCTGTCGGTGCAATCGCTACTCCGGGAGAAAGCGCTTCTGCATTGATTGAGAGTGGATAATGACGACCGATTTCAAGATGTTTTTCTTTTCCTTGAAGCTCTTGGGGATTGGGCAGAAAAAAAATAGCGATCACGATTAAAGCGGAGAAACACCCAATCAGTGTTTGATGTAATCGTGGCAGACGAGCAAAAATAGACAACATATAGACAGCGTTTTACCGATGGTTCATAAAATCCTTAGAACAATAGTTTAACTGGTTTCAAAATGCATCGCTATTCAAGTAATATGTCTAACTAATAAATTTCTGCCAAATTTGTGGAGTGAACGAGAATGGCGACAATTGAAACCGCATTAGCTGAAATCAAGCGCGGTGTTGAAGAGTTGATTCCTGAAGAGGAATTAATCGCAAAACTGAAAGAAGGCCGTCCGTTAAGAATTAAGTTGGGTGCCGATCCAACTGCACCGGATATTCATTTGGGCCATACTGTTATCCTGAATAAGTTACGCGCATTTCAGGATCTGGGACATGAGGTGACTTTTCTTATTGGTGATTTTACCGGTATGGTTGGTGATCCGACAGGTAAAAATACCACGCGCCCGCCACTGACCCGCGAAGATGTAATTCGTAATGCTGAAACATACAAAGAGCAGGTTTTTAAAATTCTCGATCCTGAAAAAACAAAAATTCAGTTTAATTCCGAGTGGCTTTCTCAATTAGGAGCCGAAGGCATGCTTCGTCTGGCAGCTAATCAGACGGTTGCCCGCATGTTAGAACGGGATGATTTTAAAAAGCGTTATCATAGTGGTCAGGCGATTGCGATTCATGAATTTATGTATCCGCTCCTGCAAGGCTATGATTCCGTAGCGATGGAAACAGACGTTGAGCTGGGTGGGACAGACCAAAAGTTTAATTTGCTGATGGGGCGTGAATTGCAAAAAGCACACGGTCAAAAACAGCAGGTTGTACTGATGATGCCACTACTCGTTGGTTTGGACGGCGAGAAGAAAATGTCGAAGTCGGCTCACAACTATATCGGCATCGATGAGGCGCCCAGAGAAATGTTTGGCAAAATCATGTCTATTTCCGATGAATTGATGTGGAGTTATTACGATTTGTTGTCATTCCGACCTATTTCTGAGATCCAGCAATTCAAGTCAGATGTTGCAGCTGGTAAGAATCCTCGTGATATTAAAATCTTGCTGGCGAAAGAAATCATTGCACGTTTCCATGATGAAGCAGCAGCGGATGCGGCTGAGCAAGAGTTCATTGCACGGTTCCAGAAAGGTGCTATTCCTGATGAGATGCCTGAGTTCACATTTGCATCCGGTATTGCCATCGGCAATATCCTGAAGGATGCAGGTCTGGTGGGTTCAACATCGGATGCGATGCGGATGATTCGTCAAGGCGCTGCCAAAGCGGCTGGTGAAAAAATCCAAGATACCAAATGGATTCCTGAGCATGGCACCTATGTGCTGCAGGTTGGCAAACGCAAATTCGCCCGTGTGACCATTCAGTAAATATCGTCCAATAAAGCCTGATGTTATGAGTCAGGCTTTATATTTGAGAGGTACGATTTCTTTTGCTGACTCATCTGAATGATATCCCGATACAGTTGTTCTTCAAACTGTTCTAGTGGTGACGGAGCCCGAACAGTTTCTGCTTTATCATCAGGGAAGTAGTCGGTGACAAACTGGACGAAAAGTACCTGAGGCTGCCCTTTTTTATCCAGTCCATATCCCGCCATATTATAACTGCCATATAGCGAGCCGCTTTTAGCACTCAAATGACCTCTGACAACCGAAGAACGCATACTTTTCCGGTATTTCAGCGTACCGCTTTGTCCTGCAACCGGTAACAACTCAATCAGATGAAGTGATGCATCATGCTGCCAAATATAATGTAAAACCTCAGCCATTTGATTGGCGGTGACTCGGTTATTGCGTGACAACCCAGAACCATCAACCAGTTGTGCACTTTTAAGGTCAATGCCCGCTTTGGCATATAAGATTTGTTTGATTGCTTCTGTGCCGTTGGCAAAACTGCCCGCCTGAACAAAAAATTGATGACCCAATGTTTTTGTCACATTATTCGCAATCAGGTTATCAGACTCTTTCAACATCGTATCAAGTAACGCAACGAGTGGTTGAGATGTATGCTGAACCAGAACTTGTTGTAATGGCTTTGGGGGACGTCCGACGAGCACTTCTCCGGTGAGAGTGATCCCTAGCTGATTGAGAATTCTGTAAACGATACGAGTCGCGTAAAGGCTGGGATTCTGGATCGCAAATTTTAAGGGGAGCGGTGAATTTCGCTGAACCAGACATCCTGAAAGGCGATAGTTGTTTTCGGCACGACTACGTAGCTCAAGATCGCACAGCTGTTGTTTTTGTTCTTGTGATGATACGGTTTTCGCCTGAGTTGTTACATAAATGGGGTATTGTTCAGGAATATAAACACGAGTGTTGCCATCTTTTTGTGTATAAATTGAGCCGGGCACACAGTTTTCGTCTAACACGATGACACTCGACGGGGCGCTGTAACATACCCCCAAAATGTCCCACGGCCAGCCGACAGCCCTTTCATAGCCGCTAAATAACGAATTATCGAGCCACAAGTTACCCTCAATTTTTTTGATACCTTGCTGTTTCAACGTCACAAACATGTGTTTCAAGTCATAGGTTGTGAGCTGTGGATCACCACTAAATTGGAGCACCCAATCATGGTCTGCTTTGCCTAATAAAGTCTTGAAACGAAATTGATCGCCCAGTTCTAATTTAGCCGCCAGCGCAGTAATCAGTTTCATGGTGCTGGCGGGGGGATAGAATGACTGACTATCGGTATCGACTTCTCGCAGGGGCGTATCCAGTTGTTCAACAATCAGAGCGGTTCTGCTGGTCGGTGGTAACAGACTGGCATAAGGTGTCGCCTGAGCAGCGCACAATTCAGCGCTCAGAATAAAACAGGCAATAGTAAACAGAAGTGTCCGTAGCACAAAGTAATCCAATCTATCATCATGTCATGCGACTAGTATAACCAGATAAAAAAACGCCCGCTAGCGCGGGCGTTTTAAGCGTATTGAATCTGGTTCAGATTAGAAGTCGTAACGTAGACCTACAACCATATCATCTTCAGTACCATTATCACCAATTGCGCCACCGGTGAGGTTAACATCATCTTTATCAAGCATATTGATGTTGTAAGACACATAGCTGCGGAAGTTTGGCTGGAAGTAATAAGCAACTTCTAGAGCAAGATAATTAGCTACATCTTTATCTGTTTCGCCATAGTTATATGTGGCAATCAGTTTAGTTTTGTCAATGGTATAAGAAGCTGCAAGTTCATAACCATCGTAGTCATCAGCACCAGCTGCATCGAAGTCGATATGGCTGTACAACGCTGACAGGTATAGGTCATTCAGGGTATAAGCAACAGTGGCAACGATTTGATCGTCATCATTTTGTGCACCGTAACCTAAACCTAAATCAACACCGATATCTGCCAATGCATAAGTTGCGGACAGACCATAACCATCTTGATCATTATTATCAATAGTGTTAGTTGTGCCGTTCTCAACACGGTCAGCGAAACGATATTCAGCAAAAATATTCAGATTGTCAAATGAACCAGCATATTTTAATTGGTTATCAACACGATCAAGCACAGTAAGTTTTTTAACTGCGTTGTCACCGTGATATGACATGATATCAGTAAAATCAGACAGTGGAGTCAGAACACCATCTTGTTTACCATAAGTGACTAAACCGTATGTACCTCCCAGACCTGCATAGGTATAACGATCTTCAACTTTACTGTCTCTATCGTTTCTTACGTCACCTGCATCATCACCATCAGCAGATGTGAATTGGCCTTCAAAATAGCCTAAGCCATACAGGTTATCGTTGATTTCTTGCTTACCTAAGAAACCCAAACGAGCACGAGATTCGTCTGCTGCATCGCCATCTTTCAGAGAAAGAATAGCTTCGACACGTCCTTTCATCGTTAGGGATGTGCCGTCTTGGTTGTATAGTTCACCAGCGTTCACGCCAGTTGCCACTGCAGCACCTGCCACTGCAAGAGCGATCAGAGTTTTTTTCATCTTGTTAATCCTAAAATTTACTGTCCATAAACGTTGAAGAACATAATCGGTCTAACCTATCGAGGTATTGGAGCGACTATCGTCCATCATCTGTAATGCGAATGCGCGCAACGTAGCGTAAATATAAAACTACGAAACATTGAACTTTTCGCCTTTTTCGTAGCCTAGTTGTACATGCAAAGGTGGGGATGAAGTTAGTAAAATGATATAAATCGACGCGATGAACGGTATTTTTTGAATATAAATAAATATCAAACGCATGTTTTTAAATGGTTTTCTATATACATCATAAAGTTCCGTTACTTGAAAAATTTAATCTATATTTATTTTTTTTTACGACTTTTACTTCATATTTAGAATAATGTTCTGTGGCATGGATCAATTTTCTACAGAAGTAACTCAGTGTGCAGGTTTGGCGGTGTCAAAGATTTCTAAATTGGGGTCTTGAATTTAGATGATTTCGTTACCAACTTTGTTTACACTGAGATAATCAATTTGAATGAAAAACTACCTAATCCTTGGGATTGGGTAGTTTTGTTTTGTCCAAAGATAACTTTGGTTTCGAGGTATAAAATGGAAAAAGTTCCAATGACGGTTCGTGGCGAGCAACTCCTTCGTGAAGAGCTTGACCGACTCCTGAAATTAAGGCCAAAGATTTCACAGGCGATTGCGGAAGCTCGTGAACTGGGAGATCTGAAAGAAAATGCAGAATATCATGCAGCCCGGGAAGAGCAGGGAATCTGTGAAGCCCAAATTCGTGATATCGAATATAAACTCTCCGTAGCTCAAGTGATTGATGTGACTAAGCTTGATAATTCCGGCAAAATTATTTTTGGTTCAACGGTCACTTTAGTCGATGTGGAAACCGATGAAGAAAAGAGCTACCAGATTGTCGGTGATGATGAAGCTGATATAAAAGCGGGACGTATTTCGGTCAGTTCTCCGATTGCCCGGGGACTGATTGGCAAGGTTGAAGGGGATGAGGTCACTATCGTCACCCCCGGTGGTGAAAAAACTTTCGATATCGATAAAGTCGAGTATAAGTAAAAACGGCAATGATAATTTATCGATATTTTGCTGCCATGTAATAAAAAAAGCCGCTTCAGCGGCTTTTTTTATTTTCTGGGAATTTCAATTCTTCGCTGTTCTGAAGGACGATATAATACCAGCACTTTACCGATGGTTTGAATTTTTTCAGCACCGGTTTCGCGAATAATTGCATCAATAATCAGCTGCTTGGTTTCCCGATCTTCTGAGACAACTTTGACTTTGATTAATTCGTGATGATCAAGTGCAATCTCGATCTCTGCAAGCACGGCTTCTGTCAGGCCATTTGCGCCCATGAGAACGACGGGTTTCAAATGGTGGGCTAAGCCCTTTAAATGCTGTTTTTGTTTTGTGCTTAGGTTCATGATGCAGCCAATTTAATTTACTATATTAGGGTTGAAAACAACTATTTTAGCGCCATCTATGGAAGATGACCACATCTTCCGTCCTTTGTTTATCTGGTGAAGTGATTTGTATTGGAACAGAAATGAGTAAAAATAAGCATTCTGCGAGCTCAGGCCGATGGCTGAAAGAGCATTTTGATGATAAATATGTAAATGATGCGAAGAAGAAAGGTTATCGTTCCCGTGCTATCTTCAAACTAGAAGAGATCCAAGGGAAAGATAAACTGCTCAAATCTGGCATGACCGTGGTTGATTTGGGGGCAGCACCTGGTGGGTGGTCTCAATATGCTGTGAATATTGTCGGTGATTCGGGGCAGGTTATCGCGTGTGATATTTTGCCGATGGATTCAATTGCCGGCGTTGCCTTTCTTCAAGGTGATTTTCGGGAAGAGGCCATTCTAAATGCCTTACTCGATAGAATTTCTCCGAACCTTGTCGATGTTGTGATGTCTGATATGGCACCGAATATGGCTGGAAATTTGTCCGTGGATCAGCCCAGAGCAATGTATTTGGTAGAATTGGCACTCGACATGTGTCGACAAGTACTTGCTGAGAATGGTAGCTTTATCGTCAAAGTGTTTCAGGGAGAAGGCTTTGACCAATACGTGAAAGATGTCCGGTCACTGTTTAAAGTGGTAAAAATAAGAAAACCAGACTCATCGAGAGCTCGCTCTCGGGAAGTCTATATTGTAGCAACTGGTTACAAAGGGTAACCATTTACGGGGCTCGGGCGCTACCGATACGGTAGCGACATACTATAATCTGTAGTACCCTACCTTTAATTACAACTAGTTATCGCGAGGCTTACACCTTGAGTGACATGGCAAAAAATTTAATATTATGGCTGGTTATCGCCGTTGTCTTAATGTCCGTATTTCAGAGCTTTGGCCCTGGAGATAATAGTGGCAGGGCGGTTGACTATACCACTTTCGTGAAAGAAGTGGGGCAGGGTCAAATTCAGGAAGCTCAATTCAAAGATAGTGAGATTACTTTTACCCGCCGAGGCAGTAGTACTCATTATGTCACGTACATGCCAGTGTACGATCAGAAACTACTCGATGATCTGATTAATCAGAATGTAAAAGTTCAAGGGACGCCTCCTGAAGAACAAAGTTTACTGGGGACAATTTTCATCTCTTGGTTCCCGATGATTCTCTTGATCGGGGTCTGGATCTTCTTTATGCGACAGATGCAGGGCGGTGGTGGTAAAGGTGCCATGTCGTTCGGCAAGAGCAAAGCCCGCATGATGACGGAAGAGCAGATTAAAACAACGTTCGGTGATGTCGCTGGTTGTGATGAAGCGAAAGAAGATGTGAAAGAGCTTGTCGATTACCTACGTGATCCGAGCCGCTTTCAAAAACTTGGCGGAAAAATTCCAACCGGTGTTTTAATGGTTGGTCCTCCCGGTACCGGGAAAACCTTGCTAGCGAAGGCAATTGCCGGCGAAGCGAAAGTTCCGTTTTTTACCATTTCAGGTTCTGATTTTGTTGAAATGTTCGTTGGGGTCGGTGCTTCTCGGGTCAGAGACATGTTTGAGCAAGCCAAGAAGGCTTCTCCTTGTATTATATTCATCGATGAAATTGATGCTGTCGGGCGTCAGCGTGGCGCCGGAGTCGGTGGTGGGCACGACGAACGCGAACAGACATTGAACCAGATGTTGGTTGAAATGGATGGTTTTGAAGGGCACGAAGGGATTATTGTTATCGCTGCGACCAACCGTCCGGATGTATTAGACCCCGCTTTATTACGTCCCGGTCGTTTTGACCGTCAGGTTGTGGTTGGACTGCCGGATATCCGTGGACGTGAACAAATCCTGAAAGTCCACATGCGTAAAGTGCCGATTTCTAATGATGTCAATGCTTCACTGATTGCTCGTGGTACACCTGGGTTCTCAGGTGCAGACTTGGCCAACCTGGTCAATGAAGCTGCACTGTTTGCGGCGCGTGGGAATAAACGCAATGTCTCGATGGTTGAGTTTGAACTGGCGAAAGACAAAATTATGATGGGTGCTGAACGGCGTTCCATGGTGATGTCAGAGGAAATCAAAGCATCAACAGCGTACCATGAAGCAGGACACGCGATTGTCGGACGTTTGGTCCCAGAGCATGACCCTGTGTATAAAGTATCGATTATTCCGCGTGGTCGGGCTTTAGGTGTCACGATGTACTTACCGGAGCAAGATCGCATCAGTATGTCTCGGCAACATTTGGAATCGATGATTTCCAGCCTTTATGGTGGACGTCTGGCTGAAGAACTAATCTATGGTGTGGATAAAGTATCAACTGGTGCGTCGAACGATATTGAGCGCGCGACTGATATTGCACGTAAAATGGTGACTCAGTGGGGATTCTCGGAAAAATTAGGTCCGTTGTTGTATACCGAAGAAGAGGGTGAAGTCTTTCTTGGTCGGAGTGTGACAAAAACGAAGCATATGTCTGATGATACGGCCAAGCTGATCGATGACGAGATTCGGAAGATTATTGACCGAAACTACGAGAGAGCGAAAAAAATCCTGTTAGATAATATGGATATCATGCATTCGATGAAAGATGCTTTGATGAAGTATGAAACAATCGATGCTGGTCAGATCGATGATTTGATGGATCGAAAATCTGAAATCAGGGATCCAGCCGGATGGGTTGAACAGGATTTAAGCGCCCAGGAAAAAGTGAAGCCTACTGAACCGAAAAATGATACGACACCTGATGATACTCAAAATGAGGAACAACAGGACAAATCAGATAATGATGATCAAGGACGAACCGAGTAAATCGTTTGGTCGCTGAAAAAAGCCCCGGTCTTGTCGGGGCTTTTGTTATTATGGGAGTATTATGGATATTCGGACATCCAATAAAACCTTAAGTTTAAATGAGCCTCAGGTGATGGGGATTTTGAATACGACGCCTGATTCTTTTTCTGATGGCGGGCGGTTTGTCTCTCTGAAGCAAGCATTAGCTCATGCAGACTCGATGATTCAGGCTGGTGCGACGATTATTGATGTCGGTGGGGAATCAACTCGTCCCGGTGCTGCTGAAGTGACCGTTGAAGAAGAATTAAACCGAGTGATTCCTGCTGTCAGTGCTATTCGAGAAAAGTACCCGGACATATGGATTTCTGTTGATACAAGTAAAGCTGAAGTTATGCAGCAGAGCATTGATGTGGGCGCAGATCTGATTAACGATATTCGTTCACTTCAGGAGCCGGGCGCATTAGCTGTTGTTGCAAAAGCGGATATTCCTGTTTGTTTAATGCACATGCAAGGGCAGCCCGGAACGATGCAGGAACGTCCTGAATATCGTGATGTTATTCAGGAAGTCTACACATTTTTGAAGGATAGAATTGCCGTATGCGAGGAAGCTGGTATACGACGAGAAAATATTATTCTTGATCCTGGCTTTGGATTTGGTAAAACCCTTACGCATAATTACCATTTATTAGCCAATCTAAATACCTTTCATCAGTTTGGTCTGCCGCTGTTGATTGGTCTGTCCAGAAAATCGATGTTGCATCAATTTCTGGGCAAACACCCCGCTGATTGCATGGTCGCAAGTGTGGTTTGTGCTGCGGTTGCTGCAACGCAAGGTGCACAGATCTTCCGGGTTCATGATGTCGATGAAACCGTTGAAGCGATGAAAATAATCAGTATGATTCAAACCAATCAATGATAAGAAAATAGGAATATCGATGTCGAATCACAGGCGTTATTTTGGTACCGACGGCGTCCGGGGAAAGGTAGGACAATTCCCTATCACCCCTGATTTTGTCATGAAGCTTGGATGGGCTGCCGGTCGGGTTCTATCGAAACAGGGAACCCGCAAAGTCATTATTGGTAAGGATACTCGCATCTCCGGCTATATGTTGGAATCAGCTTTGGAAGCTGGCTTGGCTGCGGCCGGGCTCGAAGCAACGTTAACTGGCCCGATGCCCACCCCGGCAGTTGCTTATCTGACACAAACTTTCCGTGCTGAAGCCGGTATCGTGATTTCTGCATCTCATAATCCATATGATGATAACGGCATCAAGTTTTTTTCCTCTGAGGGAACAAAGTTACCTGATGAGGTGGAATTCGAGATTGAACAAGAGCTAGATAAAGTGATTGAGTGTGTTCCTTCTGCTGAATTAGGCAAAGCTTCACGCTTAACTGACGCTGCCGGACGCTATATTGAATTTTGCAAAAGTACTTTCCCATCCAGATTAAGTTTGGCGGGGTTAAAAATTGTTGTCGATTGTGCTCACGGCGCAACTTATCATATTGCACCAAGTGTTTTCAGAGAGTTGGGCGCAGATGTCATTGCTATTGGCGTCAATCCAAATGGTTTAAACATCAATGAACAGGTCGGTGCGACCGATATTCGCGCGCTTCAGCATAAAGTACTGGAAGAGAAAGCAGATATCGGGCTGGCATTTGATGGCGACGGTGATCGTATCATCATGGTTGACGCTTTAGGATGTAAAGTCGATGGCGATCAAATTGCTTATATCATTGCCCGCTATCTGCTGCGCAAGGGAGAGCTGAAAGGTGGTGTTGTCGGCACGTTGATGACCAACCTCGGTATGGAGGTTGCTTTGAAACAACTAGGAATCCCCTTTGCCCGGGCTGCTGTTGGTGATCGGTATGTTATGGAAAAACTGTTGGAGAAAAACTGGAAAATTGGTGCAGAGAACTCAGGGCATGTGATCTTATTGGATAAGATGACAACCGGAGATGCAATTGTAGCTGCGCTACAGGTTTTGACCGCTGTTGTAGATAGTGAGATGTCACTGAATGAATTATCCAACGGCATGAAACTTTTCCCACAGGTATTGGAAAATGTGCGCTTCAGTGGCGATTCTAATCCGCTCGATGCAAAGGCTGTGAAACAGTGTGTTAAGGCTGTTGAAGCTGAATTAGGGGATAAAGGACGGGTATTGTTGAGAAAATCAGGTACTGAACCATTACTTCGCGTGATGGTTGAAGGAGAAGATGAAACGCTCGTTCGGGAATCGGCCTTAAAGATTGCTGACATTGTGAAGTCAAACTGTTAAATACGTGGAAGGAATCGTTAAATGACGGTTCCTTCTGTTTGAATTCATCCGCTCTGAATGATGAAAACACCATGGTTGTCCCTTTTTTAACCGCTTAACCATGAATTTGAAAAAAAAGTAATTTATCCTCTTGCCAGTCTTCAATCCTTTCGTTAGTATTGCCCCCACTTCCGATACGGAGGTCGCTAGCCTAGTTCAAGTCGATAGATAAGAACGGCGCTGGCTCAACAATTTGGAACATAGGTGGATATGTTATGTTTACAGTTCTACTTGTGATTTACCTGTTGGCAGCGGTTGCTATCATCGGATTGGTGTTGATTCAACAAGGTAAAGGCGCAGATATGGGAGCCTCATTTGGGGCCGGTGCTTCAAATACAGTATTTGGTGCCGGTGGCTCTGGAAATTTCTTAACCCGAATGACTGCAATTTTTGCAGTTGTATTCCTAATCGTTAGTCTGGTTTTAGGGAATTTATCAACACATAAAGCGAAATCGCAGTGGGTTGATCCTGCTCAGGGCAAAGCTGTCCAAGAGCAAACGAAGACTGATGATGGTGTTCCTGCTGATGATTCAAACGGCAGCGAAATACCACAGTAAAAGAATTTGGCCGAGATGGTGAAATTGGTAGACACACTAGCATGAGGTGCTAGCGCCTATGGTGTGAGGGTTCGAGTCCCTCTCTCGGCACCATTATTCTTTACAAACTTGTAAATGAAGATTGAGAGCGTATAATGCTCAGCAAGTCGGACGCGGGGTGGAGCAGTTTGGTAGCTCGTCGGGCTCATAACCCGAAGGTCGTCGGTTCAAATCCGGCCCCCGCAACCAATTCTTGAATTGGTTGTTGCAGGTTTGATAGTGAGAAAGATTATCTCACTATATGTTAAGACATCGTCTTAACATTCAGGGTCCAGCATAGATAAAAACCCCGACTATCGGGGTTTTTTGTTATCTGATTCTTGTGTATGAGCAGTCATCACTGTTCATATATCGAAGATTTGGTCTGTTTGCTTGGAATTGAAATTGGGCTCATAGCCCTTTTTTTGTTTCTGGAGTCGTTTAAATGACAGGGTTAGAAAAACAACTTTCTGAATTACTTGAAGCACCTGTTGTTGCTGCAGGTTATGAATTAGTCGGATTAGAATTTGTCCGTGCCGGAGCACATTCGACACTACGAATTTATATTGATCACGACAATGGTATTACTGTAGATGACTGTGCTGAGGTTAGTCGTCAGGTCAGTGCTGTGCTTGATGTAGAAGATCCTATTTCAGTGGCCTATAACCTTGAAGTTTCTTCACCTGGCGTAGACAGACCTTTATTTAAATCTGAACACTATGAGCAATTTATTGGTCACGAGGTCAATATTGTTTTGAAAATGGCTGTTGGAAACCGCCGCAAATGGAAAGGTATCATCCAATCGGTTGATGGTGAAACCATTGTGGTTACTGTTGATGGGCAAGAAGAACCATTCGCGCTCAGCAATATTTCAAAAGCTAATCTGATCCCTAAATTTTAAGTCTTAAAGAGGCTGGAAATAATGAGTAAAGAAATTTTAGCGGTAGTTGAGGCGGTTTCAAACGAGAAGGCTGTTCCTCGTGAACGTATTTTTGAAGCGCTTGAAACTGCGTTAGCAACCTCGACTAAGAAAAAATACGACATTGATATTGATGTTCGCGTTGAGATTGATAGAAAGACTGGAGAGTTTGAAACTTTCCGTCGCTGGTTGGTTGTAGAAGAAGTTCAGAATCCGACCAAAGAGATTTCAGTCGAAGCCGCTCAATTTGATGATGATTCGATTGAGTTAGATGATTTTATTGAAGATCAAATTGAATCGGTTAAGTTTGACCGAATCACGACTCAGACAGCAAAACAGGTTATTGTCCAGAAAGTTCGTGAAGCTGAACGGGCACAAATCGTTGAGCAGTTTATTGATAATGAAGGTGAACTTGTCACCGGCGCAGTAAAGAAGGTTAACCGGGATAGTATCATTCTTGATCTCGGCAATAACGCAGAAGCTGTAATTTTGCGTGAAGATCAACTTCCCCGAGAAAACTTCCGTCCTGGTGACCGCGTTCGTGGCCTGCTTTATGCGGTTAGACCTGAAGCGCGTGGATTCCAACTCTTCATCACTCGTTCTAAGCCTGAAATGTTGGCTGAATTATTCCGTGTTGAAGTCCCTGAGATTGGTGAAGAATTAATTGAGCTGAAAGCCGCATCTCGCGACCCGGGTTCAAGAGCTAAAATCGCAGTGAAAACCAACGATAAGCGCATTGACCCAGTTGGTGCATGTGTTGGTATGCGTGGTGCCCGGGTTCAGGCGGTTTCCGGTGAACTCGGTGGTGAGCGTATTGATATCGTGCTGTGGGACGACAACCCAGCTCAATTTGTAATTAATGCAATGGCACCTGCTGATGTTGCTTCTATCATCGTTGATGAAGATGCTCATTCGATGGACATTGCTGTTGAAGCCGACAATCTAGCTCAGGCGATTGGCCGTAGTGGACAGAATGTTCGTCTGGCCTCTCAGTTGACTGGCTGGGAACTCAATGTCATGACAGTAGAAGATCTTCAGAAGAAACATCAAGAAGAATCAACTGAGTCAATTGAGTTGTTCATGAAGCATTTGTCTATTGAGCAGGACTTTGCCGAATTGTTGGTTGAAGAGGGCTTCTCTACATTAGAAGAAGTTGCCTATGTACCGGTGAATGAGTTGCTTGAAGTTGACGGGTTGGATGAAGACCTTGTTGAAGAATTGCGTACTCGTGCAAAAGATGCACTGACAACTCTTGCTTTGGCCAGAGAAGAATCACTGGATGGAGGTGAGCCAGCTGAGGACCTGCTAAATCTATCTGGTCTTGAGCGTGATATGGCTTACAAACTGGCAGCAAAAGGAGTGATTACTCTTGAAGATTTGGCTGACCAGGGAATTGATGATCTTGAAGGTATAGAAGGACTGACAGAAGAACGCGCTGGAGAATTGATTATGGCTGCGCGTAATATTTGTTGGTTTGGCGAAGACGCGTAATTTTCAGCAAGGGGAGAAAGCGGCATGACAGAACTTACAGTTAAAGCACTGAGTGAAGAGATTGGTACACCAGTTGACCGCTTATTAGAGCAACTTGCTGACGCAGGAATGACAAAGACGGGAGCGGATAGTGTTTCTGAAGATGAAAAACAGAAACTATTAACTTTCCTTCGTAAAGAGCACGGTGGCAGCTCTTCAAAGGACGAACCGACTCGTTTAACATTACAGCGAAAAACTCGCAGCACACTGAGTGTGAATGCGGGAGGTGGTAAAAGTAAGAATGTTCAGGTTGAAGTGCGCAAAAAACGTACGTATGTTAAGCGTAGTACAATCGAAGATGAAGCAAAACGTCTGGCAGAAGAAGCTGCCCAACGTGAAGCTGAAGAGAAAGCGAAGTTAGAAGCTGAAAAAGCAAGATTAGAAGCTCAAGCGAAGCGTGAAGCTGAAGAACAAGCGAAACGGGAAGCTGAAGAGCAGATGAAGCGTGAAGCCGAAGAAAAAGCGAAACGTGAAGAGAAACACAGTCAGAAAGTTGAACTTTCTGATGAAGAGAAATCCAAGCAAGAGGCAGCGCGACAAGAAGCCGAAGCACTGAAGCGTCGTCAGGAAGAAGAATTGAGACGTAAAGCTGAAGAGGAAAGTCAGCGTCAGCTCGAAAAAGCGCGTGAATTGGCTGAAAAGAATCAAGAGCGTTGGTCTGCTGCAGAAGAGAAAAAAGGTGCTATGGAAGACGAAACTACAGATTACCATCTAACTACTTCCCGTTATGCCCAAGAGGCAGAAGACGAAGCAGACCGTCGTGATGAAGGTAGTCGTCGCGCAAAAGCGAAGAAAAAAGCTTCTGCTCGCGATGAACAACGCCAAGAACGTGATATGCGTCCTCGCGGTGGAAAAGGTGGACGTAACTCGAATCGAGGTCGGGGAAAACCTTCGTCAATGCAGCAAGGTTTTGATAAAAATGCAACTGTTGCAAAATCTGACGTTGTTATCGGTGAAACAATTATTGTTTCCGAGCTGGCTCAGAAAATGTCAGTAAAAGGCACCGAAGTCATCAAAGTCATGATGAAAATGGGTGCGATGGCAACGATCAATCAAGTCATTGATCAGGAAACTGCACAACTTGTTGCCGAAGAAATGGGTCACAAGGTGATTCTCCGTAAAGAAAATGAACTGGAAGAAGCGGTTCTTTCTGATCGTGACAGCACTTCTGAAGCTGTTCCTCGTGCACCTGTTGTTACCATTATGGGACACGTTGACCACGGGAAAACTTCAACACTGGATTATATTCGTCGTACGCACGTTGCATCTGGTGAAGCGGGTGGTATTACCCAGCATATTGGTGCTTATCACGTTGAAACTGACAACGGTATGATCACTTTCCTTGATACCCCGGGACACGCGGCGTTTACGGCCATGCGTGCACGTGGTGCTCAGGCAACGGATATCGTGGTATTGGTCGTTGCGGCTGATGATGGCGTTATGCCTCAAACCATTGAAGCCATTCAGCACTCAAAAGCAGCGAAAGTTCCACTAATTGTTGCTGTGAACAAGATTGATAAAGAAGATGCCAATCCAGACAATGTGAAAAATGAACTGGCACAATATGACATTATTCCTGAAGAGTGGGGTGGTGAAAATATTTTCGTTCATATTTCTGCCAAGCAGGGAACGAACGTAGAGGCGTTGTTAGAAGCGATTCTTCTTCAAGCCGAAGTTCTGGAACTGACAGCTGTTGCTGACGGCATGGGAACTGGTGTTGTTGTCGAGTCTCGACTGGATAAAGGCCGTGGCCCTGTTGCAACGATTCTGGTTCAGTCAGGTACAGTGCGTAAAGGCGACATCCTGCTTTGTGGTCAGGAGTATGGCCGAGTCAGAGCGATGCGTAACGAAGTCGGTGATGAAGTGCTGGAAGCTGGCCCATCAATTCCGGTCGAAGTGCTCGGTCTTTCTGGTGTTCCTGCTGCCGGTGATGAAGCGACTGTTGTCCGTGATGAACGTAAAGCGCGTGAAGTTGCGAACTACCGTCAGGGTAAATTCCGTGAAGTTAAACTGGCGCGTCAGCAGAAAGCTAAACTAGAGAACATGTTCTCTAATATGACAGCTGGTGAAGTTGCTGAATTGAATATCGTGCTGAAAGCTGATGTTCAAGGTTCGGTTGAAGCGATTACCGATGCATTGGTTAAACTTTCTACTGATGAAGTGAAAGTTAACATTGTTGGCTCAGGTGTCGGTGGTATTACCGAAACTGACGCGACACTGGCTGCGGCATCGAATGCAATCGTACTGGGCTTTAACGTCCGTGCTGATGCATCTGCCCGTCGAACCATTGAAGCTGAGAACCTTGATCTGCGCTACTACTCCATCATCTATCAATTGATTGATGAAGTGAAACAGGCGATGAGCGGTATGTTGGCTCCTGAATTTAAACAGGAGATTATCGGTCTGGCAGAAGTTCGTGATGTATTCCGTTCTCCGAAACTGGGTGCTATCGCTGGCTGTATGGTTACTGAAGGACTGATCAAACGGAATAATCCTATTCGCGTGCTGCGTGATAACGTGGTCATTTATGAAGGTGAGTTGGAGTCACTCCGCCGCTTTAAAGATGACGTTGCAGAAGTGAAGAGTGGTTATGAATGTGGTGTCGGTGTGAAAAACTACAACGACGTCCGCGTTGGTGACCAGATCGAAGTCTTTGAGACAATTGAAATTAAACGGTCAATCGACTAACCGATATTGATGGTTAAGTGGTATACCACACAATCGGTTGTTGAATGCATCGTTGGTTGTTGAATACACCATGGGGGGTTGGCTAGACCATCCCCCCATTCTTTCTATGAGAAAGTTAAAATATGGCAAAAGATTTTAGTCGTACGCAGCGCGTTTCTCAGCAGCTGCAAAAAGAGCTTGCAATGATATTGCAGCGTGAAATCAGAGATTCTCGCCTCGGTATGGTGACGATTTCTGAGGTAAAAGTTTCCCGGGACTTGGCTTATGCCAAAGTGTATGTTTCCTTCTTATGTGTCGGGGAACAAACACCAGAAAGTTGCCTGAAAGCTTTAAAAGAGCATGAATCTCATATTCGTATGATGTTAGGTAAGCGGATTCGTCTGCGTCTGACGCCTGAAGTCCGTTTTGTTTATGATGATACTTTGGTTGAAGGGATGCGGATGTCGAATCTGGTCAATCAAGCGGTTGATGAAGACAAACGGAAAAGGGATGAATCAGGTTCGGATGAGGAGGCGTAATGGCTCGTCGTCGGAAAGGTCGTCCGGTTGATGGCATCATTTTATTGGATAAACCTACGGGGATTTCATCCAATGATGCCCTCCAGAAAGTGAAGCGTATTTTCTTTGCTGAAAAAGCTGGGCATACCGGTGCATTAGATCCTCTAGCGACGGGGATGCTACCGATTTGTCTGGGGGAAGCAACCAAGTTTTCCCAGTTTCTCCTCGATTCAGATAAGAAGTATCGAGTGATTGCAAAGTTGGGTATTCGTACCAATACCTCGGATTCAGATGGTGAGATTGTTGAGACCCGCCCAGTTCAAATTTCTGAATCGTTATTGATGCAATCTATCGAGAAATTTAAAGGCGAAACGGCTCAGATTCCTTCGATGTTCTCTGCATTAAAGTATCAGGGGCGCCCTTTATATGAGTATGCACGGGAAGGTATCGAAGTTCCCAGAGAGTCACGTCAGATCACGGTTTATTCCATCGAACTGATCCGCTACGAAGCCGATGAAGTTGAGATGGAAATTCATTGTTCCAAAGGGACCTATATTCGTACCATCGTTGATGACCTTGGTGAAATGTTAGGCTGTGGAGCCCATGTGACGTATTTGCGTCGTACGGCTGTCGCACAATATCCGGCAGAGCGGATGGTCACTCTCGAGGCGCTTGAACATATCCTTGAAGCCGCTCGTGAACAGGATGTTGCTCCAAGAGTTTTACTTGATCCGCTCCTGTTACCGATGGATTCAGCGGTCCAGTCATTACCTGAAGTGAATTTAATTCCTGATTTGGCCGAAATGGTCCAGAAAGGGCAGGCTGTACAAGTCTTCGGTATACCAACAAGTGGTACGGTGCGTATGACGGTTGGTGAAGCACAACACTTTATTGGTGTCGGTGACATCGATGATGACGGAAAAGTAGCACCGAAACGGTTAGTCGTTTTTCGTGAATGACATCGGGCTATTTTTCAAATGATTCGCTATTGCGGGGATAGGGAATATTCTCTATAATCCCCGCTCCTCGTGTCGGCTGAATCAGAGATTGGCTGACACAAACTAAAACTCTAACTCTTAGGAGAGAAATTATGTCTCTGAATGCAGAAACTAAAGCAGCAATCGTTGCTGATTACGCACGTGGCGAAGGCGACACTGGTTCACCAGAAGTTCAAGTTGCTCTATTGACAGCTTCAATCAACCACCTTCAAGGTCACTTCAAAGAGCACAAAGGCGATCACCATAGCCGTCGTGGTCTTTTACGCATGGTTTCTCGTCGTCGTAAGCTTCTGGACTACCTGAAAGGTAAAAGTCTGGATCGTTACCACGACCTTATCCAACGTCTTGGCCTACGTCGCTAAGATTGGATTTGTACAAAAAAGGGGCGAAAGCCCCTTTTTTAATGGCTAAATTTAGCCAAAGGGCGCCTGAGTAGTTTATACTAGCGACCGTTGAAGTCAGTTCATTGATTTCAATACACAGACTCAAAGCATGACAGTCACCGAAGTCGGCCAAAAGGTCGCGACTATTCAAAGGAGACTGGCATTTCAGTATCCTTTTACTAGTCGCGATTTGTGATGCCTTGAGTATTGATAACCCATTTCTAGGTTAACCTAGGCAAAGGAATAATAATGTTTGAAAAACCAGTTGTGAAAACGTTTCAATACGGCAATCACACCGTCACGATTGAAACTGGCGTGATTGCACGTCAGGCAACATCAGCAGTTATGGTCACCATGGACGATACATCTGTATTCGTTTCAGTGGTTGGGAAAAAAGAAGCGGTAGAAGGTCAAGACTTCTTCCCGCTGACAGTGAACTATCAGGAACGGACTTATGCTGCCGGTAAGATTCCTGGTGGATTCTTTAAACGTGAAGGCCGTCCTTCAGAAGGTGAAACTCTGACAGCTCGTCTGATCGACCGTCCGATTCGCCCTCTGTTCCCCGATGGTTTCACCAATGAAGTTCAGATTATTGCCACTGTTATGGCCGTAAACCCTGATGTTCAGCCTGATATCCCAAGCTTGATCGGTACTTCTGCCGCGCTGGCAATTTCTGGTATCCCATTCAATGGTCCAATTGGTGCGGCTCGTGTCGGTCACATTGATGGACAGCTTGTTTTGAACCCAAGTGCGAAAGAGCTGGGAGAATCTCGTCTGGATCTCGTGGTTGCCGGAACAGAAAATGCGGTACTGATGGTTGAATCAGAAGCAGATATTCTCTCTGAAGAAGAGATGCTTTCAGCAGTCGTATTTGGTCATGAACAGCAACAGGCTGTGATTCAAGCTATCAATGAATTTGCTGCTGAAGTTGCGGCACCTGCATGGTCATGGAGCGCTCCTGAAGTCAATGTCAGCCTGAAAGCATTAATCGCTGAACATGCGGAAGCTCGCTTTGCTGAAGCATATCAAATCACTGAGAAAATGGCGCGTTACGAGCAAGTGGGTCAGATCAAATCTGATGTTATCGCGACATTACTTGAGCAAGATGCAGCTCTGGATGAAAATGAACTTCGTAACATGCTGAGTTCATTAGAGAAGAAAGTCGTTCGTAGCCGTATTCTGTCTGGTGCACCGCGTATCGACGGTCGTGAGAAAGATATGGTTCGAGCACTGGATGTCCGCACGGGTGTTTTGCCTCGCGTCCATGGTTCATCATTATTTACCCGTGGTGAAACACAAGCTATCGTGACAGCGACGCTGGGAACTCAGCGTGATGCGCAAATTATTGATGAATTAACCGGTGAACGGAAAGAGCACTTCCTGTTCCACTATAACTTCCCACCTTACTGTGTCGGTGAAACAGGTTTCGTCGGTTCTCCAAAGCGTCGTGAAATTGGTCATGGTCGTTTGGCGAAACGTGGTATTCAGGCCGTTATGCCATCGATTGATGAATTCCCTTATACCATTCGTGTGGTCTCTGAAATTACTGAATCAAATGGTTCTTCTTCAATGGCTTCAGTATGTGGTTCATCGCTGGCATTGATGGATGCTGGTGTGCCAATTAAGGCCTCTGTTGCTGGGATCGCGATGGGACTCGTCAAAGAAGAAGATGATTTTGTGGTTCTGTCTGACATCTTAGGTGATGAAGACCATCTTGGTGATATGGACTTTAAAGTTGCGGGTACATCTGACGGTGTGACTGCACTGCAAATGGATATCAAAATCGAAGGGATCACCAAAGAAATCATGCAGATCGCTTTGAATCAGGCTAAAGGTGCTCGTCTACACATCTTGTCTGTGATGGATAAAGCGATTCACAGTGCACGTGATGACATTTCTCAGTTTGCGCCACGTATCCATACGATGAAAATCAGTTCTGATAAGATCAAAGATGTTATCGGTAAAGGCGGTGCTGTCATTCGTGCACTGACAGAAGAAACCGGCACTACGATTGAAATCGAAGATGATGGAACAATCAAGATCGCTGCGACAGAAGGCGAAGCGGCTAAACATGCGATTCGTCGTATTGAAGAGTTGACGGCTGAAGTTGAAGTTGGTCGTATCTACACTGGTAAAGTCACTCGTATCGTTGACTTTGGTGCTTTTGTCGCTGTTCTTGGTGCCAAAGAAGGTCTGGTTCATATCTCTCAAATCGCAGATCAACGTGTAGAGAAAGTGACGGATTACCTGAAAGAAGGTCAAGAAGTTCAGGTGAAAGTGCTGGAAATTGATCGTCAGAACCGTATCCGTTTGAGTATGAAAGAAGCAGCTGTAAAACCAGCGGCTGAAGACGCACCACAACAAGAACAATCTGACGCAGAATAGAAACGCACCTCTGGATTCGATATATCCATTGGGTTGCTTTTTTATTGTTAAGCATGATGTTATAAAGGGAGCTGTTTTGCTCCCTTTTTTTATGCCCGCGTTGAGGAGAATAATTTTGGCGAAGTGGTTTCTTACGATATTGACAGGACTCGGCTTACTTTTGAGTGCTGGGTGCTCATCGTTTGTGCATCAGCAAGAGTCAGAGTGGCTTTATGCCCCGATGGCCCGGCCATTACAACCGACAATTCAACAAGAAGTAAAGATCTTGCGGCTGAGCCAACTGCTACAGCAAAAAGAGCTCACCGATGAAATTCGGGCCAAAGTTTTTCATGAGCGTGGTAATAGTTACGATATGCTGGGTTTAAAGAACCTGGCGCGTCTGGACTTCGAACAATCTTTGCGCTTTTATCCCTCTCAGCCAGAAGTGTTTAACATGCTTGGCGTCTATTACACAGAAATTAACGATTTCGATGCTGCTTATGAGTCATTTGATTCCGCATTAGAGCTGGCACCGGAGAGTGTGTATGCTGGCAGAAATCTTGCGATTGCGTTGTATTACGGTGGTCGCTCCCGTTTGGCACGGGATGAAATCGAACAGGTCATTGCAAAAAATTCAGCGGATCCTTTTAGTGTCTTATGGCGATACATGATCGTGAATGAGATGGATGCTGAAACGGCTCGAAAAGAATTGATGCAAAGTTATCATGCCCGTCAGCCTGAGCAAGATAATGCTTGGGGATGGTCTTTGGTTGCCATGATGTTAGGGGAAACCGATGATTCAGCGGTTTTCAAACAGCTCCTGCAAGAGACCAGTGATAATACGGTGCTCGCCCGCCGCTTGACGGAAGCTTATTTTTATCTCGGAAAGCGTTATGAGATGCAAGCACAGTATGCTGAGGCGGTCGCCTTATATAAACTCGCAATTTCAATGAATGTTTACGAATATATTGAACATCGCTACGCCTTTTTAGAACTGGAACGGATATACCATACGATTAAGGACGATCATTCATCGTAACATTGATATTTTCTTGATTGAAATCACGGCCTCAGGATCTGAATTTATCGTCCGAGGTTGGGTTTGTGGTGAACAGCCTGCATTGATTCTTGCAGGCTGTTTGTATTTCAGGTTTGGGTTGAATTTATGCAGCAGTCTATCTATTCACAGTATTTTCGCTATACCGTTCCAACCGTTGCAGCGATGTTAGTCAATGGCTTATATCAGCTCATTGATGGTATTTTCATTGGTCAGTATCTTGGGGTTGATGGATTAGCCGGCATTAATATCTCTTGGTCCATGATTGCCGTACTGGTTGGTATCGGTTTAATGGTAGGGGTCGGGACGGGTGCGATTACCTCCATTTACAAAGGACAGAAGAATTTATCCGCTGCCCGACAGACGATCAGTACAGGGTTGATCTTGTTGATCCTGTTATCGCTGTTGTTGTCTCTGGGGCTGCGCTTCTTTATGGCGGATATTCTGAATTGGCAAACACAGGATCCCGATGTCTTTCATCTGGCGATGCAGTACATGCAAGTGGTGGTGTTTACCTCTTGTTTTACTCTTTCTGCGACGGCATTACCATTTTTAATGAGAAACGATGACAGTCCGGCATTTGCGACGTATTTGATGATCATCGGTGGATGTTTGAATATTGTTTTTGATTATCTGTTCATTGTGGTCTGGGATATGGCGTTGCAGGGGGCAGCGATTGCGACCGCAATCTCACAGGCTGTGGTCACCATTGTCGGACTCAGTTACTTCTTTTCTCCTGCGGCATCTTTACGTTTAAGGCGTGCTGATCTGCTGTTTTTCCGGTGGCAGGATATTCGTCAGATTGTTTTGGTCGGTCTTTCAAGTTTTTTCATGTATCTCTATTGGAGCGTGATGGTGGCCTTGCATAACAGTCAATTTGCGGCCTACGGCGGTACGACAGCTTTGGGGGCATACACCATTCTTGGTTATGTCGTGACGTTCTATTATTTGACGGTGGAAGGATTTGCGAATGGGATGCAACCGTTAGTAAGTTTTAACTACGGTGCGAATCAGTTAGCAAATATTAAAAAACTGTTGTTAATGGCGATGAGCTTATCTGTCGTATTCGGATTGATCGTTACGGCGATTATGAATCTTTATCCGCATGAAATTATCGCTATTTTTAATCGTGATAACTCTGAATTGAGCGATTTGGCCACCACAGGGATACGATTACACTTTATTGCATTATGTTTAGATGGTTTCATTGTTGTGGCATCTTCATTTTATCAATCAATTCACCGGGGCAAAAAAGCGGTGAGTATTTCATTGGGTAATATGCTTGTTCAACCACCATTCTTATTGTTGCTGCCGCTGGGATGGGGGCTGACCGGCGTATGGCTTGCATTTCCGATTTCGAACATTGTCTTGTCGTTAGTGGTTTCAGTGATCTTGTATAAAGATATCAGGCGGTTATTTCATTCAGCCGCCTGATAGGATGGCGCGAAGGGGCAGTGATGGTGAAGCGATATCCTTCACTGAGAATGTGAGGTCACGCTCTCTAGCCCCGCGATGCGGTGCCAGTAACCGTTACATTGGTGGTTGTCTAACGGATAGGACTGCGCCGCTGTCTCATTATCGCGGAATGCTTGAATGGTTGTCAGGGTTTCCACGCCAGTGGGGCTGAGACGAACGACATCAACGCTATCTGTCATTCCGGGGAGTTCGTTAATCAAATTATAGCAGTAGCCTGACTGCGTCTGAATCCCGTTCAGGTTGAAGACTTCTTGTCCTTCCTGACTTTGGACTCGGATCCCATTGGGATAATGGATACAACATGTCTTACATTCATCTTTCGGGCGGTTTTCAGCCCGGGCTGTAAAACAGCGAGCGGAGTAGGCGAGTGGCAGATAACCATAGCCGAATATTTCAACTTCAAATGCATCACGAATCCCTAACGTTTCACATTGTTGCAGCACCTGTTGCAGCCACGAGTGGGAGAGTTCTACCGGCATACACCAACGAATCATGCCTTGGCGCAGAAAATATTTCAGGGTATGAGCGTTGTAACAGTTGATCGCTGGCCCAACAACAAATGGTACTCGCTGTTCATTAGCAAGATGAACGGCTGAAACATCGTTGGCTTCAATCAGAAAATCACCATTATCAATGTATTTTTTCATCACGGTGAGCTCACTACGTGACTCAAGCAGTGCCATCGTTGACAGGACGACCTGTTTACCGCTCCGGGCGATTTCCTGTGCGATTGCCAGCCAGTCGTGTGCTTTTAACTCCCGACGCTTGGAACAAACGGTCTCTCCCAGATAAATGATATCAGCGTTGGCGCTCTGTGCTTGCTGATAGAATTGTTCCACCTCTGTTTTGGGCCAGAAATAGAGTAATGGACCTAATGCATATTTCATCTGTGATCTCCCTTTATTGCCATTTTCTGTGGTAGGCACCGAGTGTTGTCTGAGTGCCTTCGGAAACGTTGGCAAGAGTCCGGTTCCATGTTTCATCGACCCGATAGCTTTGCGGAGCCGACAAGTAATGGTCAATCGCTGCCCGCCATGTTTTGGTGACTTGCTCAACATAGGCAGGGCTACGCTGGCGGCCTTCAATTTTGACTGAGGCGACATTCGCAGCAAAGAGCTCCGGTAAGAGCGACAGTGTATTGAGGCTTGTCGGTTCTTCCAAGGCGTGATAACACTGCTGTTGGCCGTTCAGCTCGGTGACAAAGCGGCCCTTACATAAGGTTGGATAGCCAGCATTCTCCCCGGGTTTGTATTGATCAATCAGAATGTTATTCAGCCGCGTTTCCATCCCATGCGGTGTTTCTTGCCAGCGGACAAATTTTGCGGGTGAACACGCTCCGACAGTATTGGGCGATTCTCCCGTCATATATGAAGAGAGATAGCAGCGACCTTCCGACATAATACAGAGGCTCCCAAAAGCAAATACTTCCAAGTCAATCCCATCATCAATAGATTGAGAGAGTTGTTTGACTTGGTGAATCGATAGCACCCGGGGGAGAACAACTCGTTTAATGTGAAAGTTCTGGTGATAAAACGCAATGGCTGCGCTATTGGTGGCTGAAGCCTGAACGGAAAGGTGAATTTCCTGATGCGGATAGCGATTAGAGATGTACTCCAACAGTGCAATATCGGCAACGATCAACGCATCAACGCCTAAATCAACCGCTTTATCTGCGGCCGCTGTCCAGTGATTAAACCGATCAGGATGGGCAAATGTGTTGAGAGCAACATGAATTTTTTTGTGGTGTTCATGAACGAACCGAACAGCACTTTCCAATTTTTTTCCTGAGAAATTTAAGCCGGCAAAATGGCGGGCATTGGTGTCGTCTTTAAAACCGATATACACCGCATCGGCACCATTGGTGATTGCCGTCTTTAGGGCGGGGAGGTTTCCCGCAGGACAAAGCAGTTCCATAGTAACTTAATTTCATTGGTAGCTCTTGAAGTGGCTGTATTGTATGGAAAAGTAAGATAGAGTGAATTGATGTGAGGCAGGTTTGCTCTTGATTTATCGCTATTTATGAAGACGAGGATGAGGAAGCGTGACGACGGTTTTGAGCGAATAATGCTTCGACTTCCTGCTTGGGTTGCGGACGATGAAAATGAAATCCCTGGATAGAATGGCAGTGCAGGTTGGCGAGTAAAATAGCCTGTTGCTGGGTTTCTACCCCTTCTGCTACGACTTTTAACCGTAAAGATTGGCCGAGGTTGATAATGTTTTCGATAACGGTCAATTGCTTGGGTAATTGATCGATTTCGGTAATAAATGCACGGTCAATTTTGAGCTCGTCAATCGGAAAGCGGGCGAGATAAGAGAGAGATGAGTAACCCGTACCGAAATCATCAATCGATAAAGTGAAACCGAGTTTTTTGATGGCATTTAGCATTTGCACGGTGTGTTCACTGTTACTCATGACTGCACTTTCGGTCAGCTCGAAGGTAATACAGCTCGGATCCAGCTGCGTCGAGCGCAGGAGTTTTTCCATGAAATCGATCAGTTTCGGGTTGCCGAACTGCTCCGGAGAGAGGTTTATCGCGACAGGGCCGGGAAGGATCCCTTGTTGTTTCCAACGCTTGACTGTCGTAAAGACATCCCGCATGACTGCCCGGCCCAAATGTTCGATTAATCCAGCTTTTTCTGCGACGGGAATAAACGAGCCGGGGCTGATATACCCTTCAACCGGATGTTTCCATCGCACTAACGCTTCTGCACCGTTGATACTAAAATCTCTCGCACTGACTTTCGGTTGATACCAAACTTCAAGACCACTGTTTTGCAGCGCTTTTTGCAGCTCAATCTCCAGCCACAACCGGGTTCTTGCTTCTTTATTCATCCGCGAACTGAAGCGAATCATCCGGTTACGTCCTCTCGCTTTGGCTTCATACATCGCCGTGTCGGCATTTTGCAGTAAGATTCGTGCGTCGCTGCCATCACCGGGGTAAGCCACACTGCCAATAGAGCAAGCAAGTCTTTTACTAAAATAGTTCAAATCGAAAGGCTGATTGACCAACGCAATAATCCGTTCGGACAGCATTTCTGCGGAGCGGGGTTTCTCCGGCTCAGGCAAGAGTAAACCAAACTCGTCAGCCCCCAAATGACCTAAAATTGCATTTTGAGGAAGTAACCGTTTGAGTCGGGCTGCGACCTCTCGGATCACTTTGTCACCGATATGATGTCCCAGAGAGTCATTGATGTTTTTAAAGTTATCAATGTCGAGATAGAGCATCACCAGCGGGATTTTATCCGCAATGAACATATCAAGCCGTTTGGTAAAACCAGTTCGGTTATACAAGCCGGTTAATGGGTCAATGTGGGCATCAATCGATGGGTGGTGTAATAACGCAGGCATCTTTTTTTCTTGGGGTTGGATGAGGACAAAAAATGCCTGGCTCCCCAAAATCTTGGTGGTTTCAATCCGAAGTGTCACTTGGCGTCCTTCACCATAGGCTTGAGTCGTATGACAAGCAATCGGATGTTGCACCGCCAGAGAAGTATTGAGAACAAAAGGTTTCTGGGTTGATGTCTGAATGAAAATCTCTGAGAGCTGCTCCCCGTATAGTTCATCTGCAGTATTCAGTCCCAGCGAATGAGCCGCCGACGGATTGCAGGAGATGACGGTATTGTCTTCAACAATAAGCACCGATTCCTTCAACATATAAACTAATGTGGCGAATTTTTTTTCTGACTCGTCAATGGCATCGAGTAACATCCGCTTTTCAGAGACATCAACGGCCTGAAAGATGATTCTTGGGGGATGATTATCGAATTGCAGTCGTGACAGAGATATCAGCAGTGTTGTTGCGAGCTGCATGTTGTTGAGCGTCAGCTCGGTTTCAATGACTTCACCGTCAAGGGCTCGATGATAATAGGGGTGAATCGCTTGATAGAATGATTCCCCAAAGACAGCCAGATCATTGGAGCCGATAAGTTGCTCGCCAGTGAGACCTGATATTTCACAATAGCGTTCATTTACCATCGTGTAATTGTGCTGGGCATCGAGAATGGCAAAAAAGAAAGGGCTGTGTGACGTTAGCTGTGTAAACCAGCGGTGAAATTCTTGTGAAATCATGCCAACTATTCATTGCCTCGAAACCAGATAGGTACTCAGCATTTATCAATCGATACGGAGTACGTCACTATAACCGTCTTTGTAACATTAGTGAAGCGCGTGACGGTCTTGGGTTTTTTGATTCACAACAGCAATTCAAGTTCAATCTTTCAGTATGATAATGCTATTCATATCAACTTAATGGATAACGATAGTGTTCAATAAGATTCAGTTCTACATGGTGCAAAATGCCGCTTCATTTTTGAAAACACCGGCGCGCTTTTTGCCAAGTTTTGTGCAAAATAAAATTCTGTTAGAGGCTTTGAATACCATTTTTAAAGAAGCGCTGGGAGACGGGGATTTTGAATTCCTGGAGAGTAAGTGTTTGAAAGTCGAAGTGAAAGATTTAGGGCTCTCTTGGCATCTGACCTGTCGTGAAGCGCAGTTGGTGATTGCAGACCCGATGGTTGAACCCGATGCCTGTTTTAGTGGTTCACTGAATGACTTTGTATTGATTGCAGGGCGAAAAGAAGATCCGGACACCCTGTTTTTTCAGCGACGCCTCTCGATTGAAGGGGATACAGAGCTGGGACTTGAAGTCAAAAATATGATGGACAGTGTCGATCTGGAGACATTTCCTGTGCCAATCAAATATTCTTTGAATCAGCTCTCTGATTTTGTGTATAAAGGTATGCAGTCAGAACACTCAAACCATAAAGGAACTGTGAATGCTTATTCGCACTGAAGCTCCCGCAGATATTTTACCCATTGATCAGTTATTACGCATATCGCTGAAGAGCGAGGAAATCGCTGATCGGGTGATGGATTACCGGGAAAGTAGTCGTATCACATTGTCTCTGGTGGCCTGCGATGATGAAGGACAGATTCTGGGATATATTCTGTTTACACCGATTGCTCATGATGGCGCGTTTCATCACTGGCAGCACCTGCGGTGGTTGGTTGTTGACCCACAAGCTCAGGATGATATGAGACAGCAGTTGGTTACTGAAGGGCTAAATTCACTGTATGAGTTCGGTTATCCGGTGTGTTCGGTGTTTGGTGTCTATGAAGACTATCAGTCACTTGGCTTTCTGCCGGGGAAAGATTTTGGTTTCAATGCTGTACATTCGTTGTCACTGCCCAATCAATTACTCATTTGTGAAATGGTTCAAGGGACCGTCGATGAAATGGGTGAGCATCAGATTGATTTTGATTCCTCACTCCTATGAGTCTTTCCCAGCTTCTGCTTCAAAGGGAAATTTGTTAGTATACTGACTCTCTTTTATTGGTTCATTGGGCTGACATTCATGCAAGAGCGTCAACAATATTATTTACAGGAAATGGGCATTCAGAGCTGGCGGCTCGTTCATCCTGATCGAATGCAGGGTGTTGTCCACACACAGTATGAGCTGCCATCGACCTGTAAATTATTACTTGTCAGTCCGGTTTTGCCTGAAGGTTCTCAGGCGGTGATGTTTGAGAAAGTGCTTAAGAGTTTTGATGTTTCTCTTCAACAAGCTCGACATGTTGATCCTCATTCACTTGATTTAGTTGCTTTGACTGATATTGAATGGATTTGGTTTGCCGGTTGCTCTGCACCGGAGGGGATCACCGCAAAACTGCTCACGTCACCTTTGCTAAGTCAGATCGATGGTCATCCTCAACATCGTCGGGAGCTCTGGCGTCAAATCTGTGCTTATCAAGCTTCATGAATATTTCAATTATCCCAATGTCCTCTGATCATTTGGATCAGATTTACTCAATTGAGTGCCGGGCGCACTCAATTCCTTGGAAAGAGTCGATCATTCGGGCTCTGGATAGTCGTGGCGCTTGTCATCATACGTTGTTGATTGATGGGCGTGTCGGTGGTTATTTTTATGCTCAGAATATTGTCGGAGAGGTCTCGCTGCTCAACATTGCAGTGGATCCTGCGTATCAGGGCAAAGGACTTGGCCGACAACTGCTTACATTTTTTCTCGATGTTTGTGAACAGCATGCTGTAGAAAGCGTGTGGCTGGAAGTCAGAGCGAGCAATCGGCCAGCATATCAACTGTACCTCAATGCAGGGTTCAATGAAGTGGACCGACGCTTTGGCTACTATCCGACGGAAAATGGACGTGAAGATGCGATTATCATGAGCTATTTTCTATAACGACGCGCGGATTACGCCTCGTCTGACACATTGTCCACCATCTCATCCTTTCCGCTCATCGGTTTTCAGCAACAGACTGTTTTCAAAATAAATACCCTTTTCAAAACAATCGTGATCTCAGTAATTATGACTCAAATCTCTGCCTTGCCTCTGAGCCCAGTGATTCTCGCTGAAACTGCATCTTGAGGTCATTTGGGTATATTTAATTAAAAATAGCTGAATTATTTATCGTTTTAAATAAATACTTTTGAGCAGCATGTCTCATTACTGATATTCTGACAACAAAATAACATTTCTATGTATCTGACCTGATGCTGATTCGATTCTGTATCGATATAAATTGACCCTGTAGTCAATAAAAACAATGCTATAAATAATGTTTTTATAACGTATTTTATCATCATTTGTTGTTGTGTGAATCGCGCGTCTCATTTTTAAGAATGGCGAAAATATAAGTATGATTTGCCTTTATTAAGATTGAAATAATAGTGACTGATGTCGCATACTTTGATCGCGGTCAACTTCACATTTTGACAAACAAAGTGAAGTCGCTTATTTGATTTTGGTAAGTGAATGCTAACTTGTTTTTTAAAAAGTAGAAAATAAACAATGAGTTATATGTTTTCAGCCGTTATGCCATAGCGTCATTTATTCAGTTTGTGGGGTGCTTCACCCAAGGGCGGTAGCATACTTAAATTTATATTGGTTAGGTGGGATGTCAGATGGGATATGGTAGTCGAATTAAATATTATGGAGAAGAGTCATCAGTCGGATTTAAGGTTGTTGATATTTTTGTTATTTCAATAATTTTATTTTTATTGTCAGAGTCATACTTAGACAGTTTTACAACGATTTATCAATTAATATTAAGTCTTTTTGCTGTTATCTATTTTGTTGTATCTGATGTCGCAGGTGTGTATCGGCCATATAAATACCTTTCATTTAAACAAAATTTCGTTGCGATACTGATGACTTGGAGTATTTGTGTCGCATTATCTCTCATTGTTGGTTTTTTCCTTAAAGTGAGCGAAGACTATTCTCGTCTGGTGATTGGTTTATGGTTTGGCCTAACCCCGTTCTGTCTGGTGGGGTGGCGCTGGCTGGTTCACGGCATGTTCCGAGTGATTTTCCCCGGAGATAAACATCGCAGTAAAGCCATCATCATCGGGGCAACAGGATCGGGGATCCAATTGGCTCAGGAGCTCAAACAGCATCGCTCAAGTCGGGAAGTTTTGGTCGGTTTCTATGATGATCGCAGTCTGGATCGAATCGGCTTACATCGTCTCTCTTCTCCACTACGCGGAAAAATCGATGATGCACTGATGCTGGCGAAAAGCCATAGTGTCCAGAAGGTTTATATTGCATTGCCGATGGAAGCTGCCAAACGAATCAAACAAATCTTAAATGCCTTTGCTGACTCAAATGCTCATGTCTATGTTGTTCCTGACTTTTTCACTTTTGATCTGATGCAGTCGCGGCTGAAAAATATTGGTAAAGTGGTCACATTGAGTGTGTATGACACACCTTTCTACGGTTTTACTTCACTGATCAAACGCATTGAAGACATTATTCTCGCCTCAATCATTATCACGTTAATTAGTCCCGTCCTGCTATTTGTTGCCATTGGCGTGAAACTGTCGTCTCCGGGCCCCATCATTTTCAAGCAGGAGCGCTATGGTCTCGATGGCAAGCCAATCAAAGTCTGGAAATTCAGATCAATGCGGGCGATGGATAATGGTTCAGTGGTAAAACAGGCAACCAAAAATGATCCTCGTGTGACCCCATTCGGGGCTTTCATTCGCCGCACTTCTTTGGATGAATTACCGCAGTTTATTAATGTGATTACCGGACAGATGTCGATTGTCGGTCCGCGGCCGCACGCTGTCGCACACAATGAGGAATATCGTGGGCTGATCGATAAGTACATGCTCCGTCATCATGTCAAACCGGGCATTACAGGCTGGGCACAAATTAATGGCTACCGAGGAGAAACAGATACACTTGATAAGATGGAAAAAAGGGTTGAGTTTGATTTGAGCTATATCCAGACATGGTCTCTATGGCTTGATTTGAAAATTATATTTTTGACGGTATTGAAAGGATTTGTCGGAAAAACAGCCTATTGAACGACTGTTTTCCGAGAATGGGGTTTAGAGTTCTGATAGGTAAGTGATGTTGAAAATAATATTAAAAAGCATGGTGTTGTGCTGCATATTCTTTTCTGTTTTTGCCAGTGCAGCTGAATATCGGTTAGGTGCTGGAGATACAATCAGAATTTCTGTATATGGGGAGCCCGATTTATCGTATGAGCAATACCTCATCGATAGTGGTGGAACAATGGATTACCCTTATTTAGGGAATCTGGAACTCAAACATAAAACACTTAGTGAACTGAGAAATATGATTGTTAACGGTTTGAAAGGTCAGTACCTCGTCGATCCAAAAGTGACAATCAACATTGTGAAATATCGAAATATCTATGTGAATGGTGTCGTGAATTCTCCGGGTGGATACGAATATCAACCGGGACTGACCGTTCAGAAAGCAATTGCTCTGGCTGGCGGATTTCTCGCGAAATACCGCAAAACGCGTGGTATCTATTTAACCAAAGATGAAGAAATTGAAGGGTTATCCCAGGATCAGATTGAGGAATTACTGAAAGGTAAACATGAAGTTGAACTGAATGAAGCTGTACATCCCGGTGATACGATTTATGTGGTGAGTTCTTTTTGGTAAGTCTGAAAATATAAAATAGATGAAGGCAAGGTAAACAATGCAAGAGCACTTTGAAGATAATGCCAATCAACAGAATGATATGATTGATCTGACACATTATCTGAATTTAATCAAAAGAAACTGGTTCTCAATATTTATATTTTCAGTATTGGTGACCGGGCTGTCAGTATTTATTGCGCTGTCTTTAAAATCGAAATATACCGCAACAGCTACCTTACTGATTGAATCAAAAGAAAGACAGGCGATTTCAATTGAAGATGTTGTCGGTATCGAACCGAATCAAAAAGAATACTATCAAACACAATTTGAAATATTGAGATCCAATCAGATTGCTGAAAAAGTCATTCATAAATTGGCTTTGGATCAGAAGGAAGAATTTAATCCATTACTGAGTCAGGATAAAGGCATTATCGAGACGATAAAGTCTTATCCGGTTATTGCTGGATTGCTTGGTTCGACAAGTGAAGACGAAGCGCCGGATCCTGAATATGTGCGTCAGAAAGTATTAAATGCCTTTAAGAAAAACCTTGAGATTACACCGATTTTAAAGACTCAGTTGGTCAGCATCAGTTTTACATCCGAGGATCCAAAACTGGCTGCCAAAATCGCCAATGAAGTTGGTTACGCTTATATCGAAAATAATCTCGAGTCGAAACTTTCCGCAACTCAATATGCGTCGAGCTGGATAACGTCACGTTTGTCTGAATTAAGAGATCAGTTAGCCGATTCTGAAAAAGCACTCTCTGACTTTTTGATCAAAGAGAAATTGATCGACGATAGTGGCATTGAATCTCTTGCCAGCAAACAATTGGCAAGTTTGACTGAGCGGTTGGCACAAGTTCGCGATGAGCGGATAGAGACAGAGTCAGCCTACAAGGCATTAACCACGGGAGACGTGAAAGATATTGCTTCTCTGTCAGCGATTCCTTCGATCTCCCAACACCCTCAGGTGATCGATATTCGGAATGCGGAGCTGGAAGCCCAGAATGAAGTTAATGAGTTGAGTAAACGCTATGGGCCGAAGCATGACAAAATGATCGCAGCACAAGCTAAATTAAAATCGATTGAGGATCAGGCCCAACGTGTCACTCAGAAACTGATTCGAGGCATTGGCAAAGAGCTGCAGGCAACGAAAGAGCAAGAAGCCTTGTTGGTTCAGGAAGTCATGCGAGAGAAGAATGATTTCCAGACGTTGACGGTCAAGAAAAGCAAATATGATTCACTGCAGCGTGAAGTTGAAACCAATCGGGAGATTCTCAACCTCTTTTTAACGCGGCAAAAAGAAACCACAGCGACGAGTGATTTCGACTCGACGAGTGCCCGATTTACTGATCAGGCTTTGGTGCCACAGTTACCCAGTGCACCGAAACGCAAACTAATTGTTATTGCTGCATTTATTGCCAGTATCGGGATGGCGATTGGTTTTATTATCATGCTTGATTTGCTGAAAAATACCATTGAATCCACCGGTGATTTTGAAGATAAGTTCGGTTTGATTCCGATGGGTGGCATTCCGGTGGTGAAATCAAAGCGGTTCCGTAAGAAACCGATCGATAGCAGTATCTTTACCGATGAACATGAGGTGGTTTTTAGTGAGTCGATTCGTTCAATTCGAACCTCTTTGCTGGTCAGTCATATTGATAGACAACACCGGAAGATTGCGGTGACGTCATCATTACCCGAAGAAGGCAAAACCACGCTTTCTCTCAATTTGGCAATTTCATTTGCCAAAGTTGAGCAAGTTTTATTCATTGATCTCGATTTGCGTAAACCCGCGGTTGCCGAACGGTTTGGCTATAAGAAATATCAGCAAGGGCTTACGAATCATTTATTGATGAATACACCGTTAAGTGAGTGCATCTTTAAAGACGAAGCATCCGGTTTATTTGTGTTACCCGCTGGCATGTTAGCGTCTAATCCTCAAGAGCTGTTGAGTTCTCATCAATTGAAAACACTACTGACAGAGCTCGAAGGTAGCTATGACCGGATTATTATTGATACACCACCAACATTGCCAATTAGTGATTCTTTAATCATCGGACAGCATGTCGATTCTGTTGTGCTGGTGGTGAAAGCGAATGCGACCAAGCAGGCGTTCGTGAAAAAAGCGATGACCAAACTCATCAGTCATCAAACCACGCTTGCCGGGGTGGTTATCAATCAGGTCAGTCAGAAATCTGGTGCGCTTGAGAGTGAGTATGGTCAGTATTATGGCTATGCGGAAAATTGAAATTGGGTAATGTAACTCAGGGATGATGAGAATGAATTGCTCGAAAATTTCACAATATGCGCTGATCGCGATTTCTGTATGGATGATTATTTTCTCGGTACAGGCATTGATGGGGAGTTTGTATAGCAATGTCGTCCATCTGGAAATTGAGCGCCTCGACCAATCAGATCATCCGGTGAGCGCCGATACACTTGTACAGTTGAATCAATTCAAAGATCACATGTTGTCATGGGATGACGACAATCCGGAAAACCTGTCAATGGCTGCTTATACGGCTTTGCTTAATAGTTTTTCTGCACAAGAATTAAGAGAGCAGTATTTGCAGCAAAGCGATCATTATAACTGGCAATCGATCCGGCGCAGACCGATGTTTCCTGACGGCTATGCGCAGGAAACGGAACTGCTTGCCTTATGGGAAAAGCCATTTGATGAGGTTGTCCGGGTTTTGAATATGGCTGAGACGTACGGACCTTATGAAAAATATACGGCCGAAACTGCAATGAATGTGTTGTTTCAGTATTGGGCGCAGTTGTCTCAGCAACAGCGTCTGAATGCGATTCATTATATGACTGCGCATGAAAAATATGGGCTGAAACGGTGGCGGTTGAATGAAATATTCAAAGTCTCCCCTTACAAACAACAGTTTTGTAGTCTGGCTATTTTTATGCGTTTACCGTTGTGGACGTGTGGCAATTTCTCGGATGCTGCCCGCAATGATCCGCGTATTCAGGAGGGCGTCTGAATGAAGCAATACTGGGTACTGATTTTGGCTGTGGTGGTGGTTGGTTCGATTTCTCTGAGTAAAAGTATCGGTTTTGGGGCACAACATGTGATTGCTCTGGAACAGGTTTTAGGTGGAGATAAATATCTCCATTTCTTGTGTGCCTTTGTTTTGACTTGCCTGTCGGTCTGGGTGACCAGACCTCGTATGCGCAATCGTAAGACGATGCGTTTGATCGGTTGGCCAACCTTGGTTGTTGTTGTGCTCATGATGCTGGATGAAGGCTCTCAGTTTTGGCTGCAGAGGCGTGAATTTTCAGTTGATGACATGATGACCAACCTGCTTGGTGTTGCGATTGCACTGTGTGTTGCAACGAGTGTGAATTACATCCTGTCAAACAAAGCGCGCTCTGATGACTAAACCCTGAGTATGACGTATTCAGGCAGAGAGCAATTGCAGACAGATAGCAATCGAACACAGAAGTGAGTTCAATGAGATTCCATAAAAACACGTTATATAGTCTGTTAATTTCGTCTAATTTGTTATTTTTGACGCTGTCTAATGGGTTGTTCAAACGTCCTATTCTGACGTTATATTTACTGATTTTTCTGTTGTTGTCACTGCGACCGTCGGTCATCAAACAGATGTTTTCATTATGTCGGCGCTGTTATCCACTCATGATTGTTTTTGCATGGTGTGCGGTGACAGGCCAATGGTCGTCATGGCCGAAAGCGACTTACTATGAATTGCTTTGGCAATTGATCTTATTCGGTTATGTGATGCTGTTTGTGATCCATTTTTACGCGATCAATGCCCAGCGTGTCGTTTATTACACCTTCTGTGTCTGGCTATTTTTAACTTGTCTTTTAGTGCTCAAAAATGACGTGTTGGCCGGACGGGTGCTGGAGATATCCGGTGCATTTGCCAATAAAAATAATTTAGGGCCGATTATCAGTGTCTTCCTGTTTTTTTATATCTATTCGGTTCAGCGATGGAATGGATTGAGAGTAGGCATGTTGCTGGTGACTTTGTTAATGCTGTTGGCGACAGTATCCAAAACATCGATTGCACTTTTTGTACTGGTCACTTTACTTGCCTGGAGTATTTTTTACTGGGACAAGCTACTGATTCACCGTTTCCGTCGGCTTTATTACGGCAGTGGTCGCATCTTCGGGGTTGGTATCTCGGTCGCTTTAGTGCTGATGCTGGTGCTCTATTACCGGGACATGGTGGACTGGCTGTTGATGCATGTTCGGGATGAATGGTTGACTGGCCGCGGTAAGCTTTGGTTGGTCATGTTGAATCAATCCTATGAAAAGCTGTTTTTGGGCGTGGGTTACTCCGCGGTTTGGGGATTGGGCGACAACAACCTGATCCAAGGTACAGAACTCGCAAAATATGCACCGGAGTGGGTGGAAAAGCTAGCCGCATCGGATGGTGGTTATATCGACATGCTTATTTCTATCGGTGCTATCGGGACCGCGCTTTTCGTCTATACCATTGGTGATTTTTTTATAACTTTCTATACATCACTACGCACTCAGAAAAACGTCGCAATCAC
Source organism: Vibrio gazogenes (assembly GCF_002196515.1). Taxonomy (NCBI): domain Bacteria; kingdom Pseudomonadati; phylum Pseudomonadota; class Gammaproteobacteria; order Vibrionales; family Vibrionaceae; genus Vibrio; species Vibrio gazogenes. The sequence continues at coordinate 2,614,297 of NZ_CP018835.1, forward strand.
GAAGTTATGTTTTTGTGTCGGCACGTTTGTTGTTTTGAATAATGTCACGGAGACGAAGTTTTTATTGGGTTCCGGCTTTAGCTGGTTTTGTTTTCTCTTTAGCTATGTGTTGTTGAAATACATCACAGGCAAAGAGCATATTTTAAAAAATAAAGTGTCGTCATGAGTAATATTAGAAAATTAATTTGGTTCAGTCTGGACAACCTTGGTGGGGTATTGTTTGGATTGTTCAGTATCGTCTTTATTGCCAGAATATATGGGCCGACGAATATGGGATACCTCTCTTATATTCAAGCATTGGCGAGTATTCTCTCTTGCGTGTTTATTCTGGGAATGGATAACGTCGTCATGAAAGAATATGTGCTGCATCGTGATAAAAAACGGGTGTTTTATGCGGTCTCTCTGGTGCGTTTGGTTGGTGGTATCGTATTCTTTGGTGCGGTGTTTGGTTGGGCTTATTTTTTCAGTAAAACACCGGATGAGCTGGTGTTGGCGCTGGCATTCACCGCTTGTGTCACCACTTATTTCGGCAAGTCGTCTGCATTTCGGCTCTATTTTCAAGCGACCGAACAACCCCGGGTACTGTCCATTTCTACGGTGGCGTCGCGTGTGGCAGCCATCGCCTATATTCTGGGGGTGATTTACTTTCAGCTGAGTTTTATCTGGGCAATTTTCTATCTGGTTGTGTATTCGGTGGTTGCTCAGGTGATCTTACTATGTGAATTTTATCGCGAGACTAAAGATGAGGGATTCCCTGCGATTGCAGAGAGTCTTCGATATGGAAAACAGTTACTGAGCGAGTCGAAGTTTGTGTTTTTCTCTTCAATTCTGTTTCCGATCTTCATGTACTTTGATGTGGTGATCATCGAGAAATTCCTCTCTCCTGAAGCGGTTGGGTTATACGGTGTCGCAACGAAGTTAGTCATGCAGTTGCTATTCGTTGGTCATATTTTTGTCTTTGCATTTTTTACCCGTCTCAACCAAGAACTCAATGAACAGCAGTTGGATGGTTATATTTTCAGAAACATTGTCCGACTGATGATTTATTGTTCTGTCGGTGGCGGTATTTTCGTCAGTTTAACCGGCGACTATATTGTTCACCTGCTTTACGGAGAACAGTATCAGGGCGCAGGGATCATTCTTAAAATCCTGATTTGGAAACTGGTGTTTTCTTACTTTGGGGCACTGTTTTCCCGGGTGCTGATCATCAGACAGTGGACCCGTATTGAACTGATTAAAACCATGGTTGCTTCAACGATTTCTCTCTGTGCATCGATGATAGCTGTGCAGATCTGGGGAGCGACCGGTGTGGCTACGGTATCCGTGGTTTCTTATGCAATTGCTGATTTATTCGCTTATCTGTTATTTGCCCGGACACGTATTTTTTTCGTGGTGGTTGTACAAGAGCTGGTACGTATTATTGTCCGGCCAGTCGAGGCGTTCAGACAGAGTGTGGCATTTTTGGTAGAGGGGCGTCAGCGTTATGGCCATTAGTATGACAGACATTAGTATGACAGACATGGGTGTGACAGACATTAGTATTATTATTCCGGCATACAATGCAGCCGAAACTTTGCCTGATACGCTCAGGTCTATTTTTGCCAGTTGTCCTGAAGAAGATAGTCGTTTTGAAGTGATTGTCATTGATGATGGCTCAAGTGATGCAACCCAAGCACAATTGGATGCACATTTTGCTCAGCAACTCGATAGCGGCAGGTTGTGCTATCACTACCAACAAAATGCTGGGGTCAGCGTGGCGCGGAATACCGGACTGAATCTCGCTCAAGGGCGTTATATTACCTTTGTCGATGCCGATGATGCGGTTCAGCATGATTACCTCATCCGTCTCTATGAACTGATTCAACAGCATCCGGATGTCGATATCTTCGAGTTTGGCTATCAGACTTTTCGCCATCAGGTTGATACCGTACTGGGGCGGGGACATGTGACACATTGTCGAGGATTCAATACCAGACAACCGGCATTTGAAGGTGCGGTTTCATCCTTTGTCTGGCTGGTGATGTGCCGCCTGATTAAAGCAGATGTGGCAAAGCAGGCGACTTTCCCGGCCGGGGTGAAATACTGTGAAGACTTGATGTACTTGTGTGCCGTGTATGCGCAGGCCCGATCATGTTATGCCAGTGACCTGGCGTTATATCGTTATCGGATCGGTGAAACCAGTGCGATTTCCCGGGTCACGATGGCGCAGTGTCAGCAGGTCCGCGAGTTTCTTCATTCACATGTGTTTCATGATTATCGAGCCAATGGTGAGCAATCAGACGGTACTGCGCAAGCCCATTCTGCACAAACCCATTTTGCACAAACCAATGCTGCGCAAACTAATACCGCGCACCTGAAAACGATTGTCGATGCGAATTTGTATTACATGTGCCACTCGGCAGGTAAACGCACCATGCCATTCTTTGAATTTTGCCGTCAGGTGCGACGTTTGCCGCTGCTGACGATATGCAGACTCTATACCCAAGGTCTGTTATCCCGTCGTAAGACGATGATCTGTCTCTTTCCCTCGATTTATTTCTTCGGTCATAGGATGAAACGGCGATGAGAATTATTTTTCGGATTTCTTATATGGGATTTGGCGGAGCAGAACAGGTGTTTTTGTCTGTCGCCAGAACACTGATGCAGGCGCATGACGTGCTATTTGTTACGGATCGCGCAGAAGGGTCAAGTTACACCACACTGTTGAACGAAAATATTCCGGTACGCAGTCTGGATGTGAAGCGAACCTTCATGAGTTTGTTACGCTTTAAGCGTGTGATCGATGAATTTAAACCTGACGTGATACTTTCGGCTTATCCCGATACCAATGCAGCTTGTCTTTTGTCCGCCGCGATGGCTCGGCATCAGGCCAAAGTCGTCGTCACTGAACATGCCTCAATCGTTGAACATTTTCAGCATAAATCTGTATTGACTCGTTTGAAAGTTCGTCTGATTGTGCAGTGTCTCTATCGTATGGCGGATCAGGTTGTGGCGGTGTCTGAAGGGGTGATGAACGATATCGTGCCGCTCATCAAACGTGCCGATAAATGCTGTTTCATTCACAATCCGGTGCGCTTTGATCAGACCGCTCCTGCGTTCGATTCACAACCCGTCCGCCAACCTACGGATGCCCAGCAACCGATTCTTGCTCGAACCGATGCTGCTGCTGGCGCGGTAAAACGTGGTACGTCTAAAACCATTTTGGCTGTCGGACGAGTGACGCCACAAAAAGATTACATGACTTTACTTCGGGCTGTCCGTTACCTGATAGAGACTCAACATCAAGATGATATACAAGTCATGATTGTCGGTGGCACACATGATAAGGCCGAAATGACCCGGTTAACCGAGTATATCGAACTGCATCAGTTACAACCTTACATCACGTTTGTCGGTTTTTCGGATCAGGTTGAGCGTTATTACGCCCAAGCGGATCTGTTTGTCCTGTCTTCCGCGTGGGAAGGGTTTGGCAATGTGATTGTCGAGGCCCTCGCGTTTGGTGTGCCGGTTGTGTCTACCGATTGTCGCAGTGGACCTGCTGAAATTTTACAAGATGGCCGGTTTGGCCGGTTGGTCACCGTTGGAGATAGTACCGCGTTGGCAATGTCGATTGCTGATGAACTCGATAGACCATCTTGTACTCGTGAGGCACGTTTAGAACGCGCTGCGCAGTTTTCTGAACGTGAGATCAGTGAACGGTATAAAACACTGTTTGAAGCATTGGTCTAAAGGGTTGCAAGACAACGAATCGGTTGAATGATGCCATGTTGTACCGATGGCGGACTTTAACATTCAGTGGGCTTTTGAAAATAATGAACGCGCTTAAAGGTTTTCGGAGATGGTGAATAATATCAGGGCGGATGTATTTCGCTGGTATGGAAAATACAGCAGGTTACTGCTGGTGAAGGCCTTTCTTAGTCAGAAGGGATTTCGTTTTGTTTTGCTCATGCGCTTGGCAAATTATGGTCGGCGCATTCCGGCGCTCAATGTCGTACTTATCTTGCTCTATAAGGTATCTAAGATCATTTATACCAGTGATGTGAATTATCGCGCTTCGATAGGACCGGGACTGAGAATGCACCATGTCTTCGGTACCACTTGGGGCGAACATGTCACGATTGGTCGGAATGCGACGATTGTGCATAACGTTACCATCGCCGGTAAAGACGGTGCATGGCCGATCATTGGTGACAACGTCTATCTCGGCACTGGCTGTTGCATTCTCGGTGGGATTCGCATTGGTAATAATGTGGTGGTGGGTGCGAATGCAGTCGTGACCAAAGATGTTCCCGACAATGCCATTGTTGCCGGCATTCCGGCCAAAGTCGTGTCAGAGAAAGGTTCTGCCGATTTCATCGTTAACCCATGGAGTGACTGAGTATGGATATTATTGTATTGGGAACCGGTCAGAATGGCGGGATTGATGCTGTGATTAACAATCTGAAGCTCAATTTAAATCAGCAGTTTCGCTATCGTCGGTTTATCAGCCATAAAGGGGGCAATAAATTATTCGACCTGCTGTTGGCACTATGGGGGTTGTGGGTTGTTTTCTGGTTATCACTCCTTCCCGGAGAACGTATCTTTCATCTGCATATGTCTTATCGCGGCAGTTTCTGGCGTAAAAGAATGTACCAGAAAGTGGCTCACTTTTTTGGTCGTAAGGTGCTGATCCACTTACACGGCTCTGAATTTAAAAAATTCTATCAGGCCAGTGATGCTAACGTGCAGCAGAAGATCCGCCAACTGATCTGTGATGCGGATGCCTTTATCGTTCTTTCAGAATCATGGCGTGAGTATATCGAGTCGATCCTTGAGTCGTCACAGCAAGCTAATCTGGTGGTCCTTCCCAATTTTGCCGTTGTCGCACCGTCTCCTGAATCTGAAGGACAGCAGAATCATGTGTTGTTTTTGGGGGCCTTGATCGAGCGGAAAGGTATTTTTGATCTGTTGCGTGCCTTACGCGATCTACCGGATGTGATTTTACATGTCGGTGGCGGTGGTGATGTGGCGCGTTTTCAGCAAGCGGTCGCTGAGTTCGGGGTTGAAAAACAGTTGGTATTTCATGGCTGGATTGATCATGCGCAGAAAGCCCAGTTAATGGCCGCAACGCAGCTGTTGGTTCTGCCATCTTATAATGAAGGATTGCCGGTGGTGATTCTTGAAGCGATGGCGTCGGGGCTCCCTGTCTTGTCAACACCGGTTGGCGGTATTCCTGAGGTGATTATGCCCGGACAAACCGGTTATCTGGTGGAACCGGGCAATATTGAACAGTTAACCACGATGATCCGCCAGGCGCTCGATGACGATAATCGGTTCAGCATGGCCGACAATGCGAGAGCGCTTTATCAACAAAATTATGATGTGTCGGTTGTGATGCCGCGCTTAGAAAAACTATATGTCAGCTAAGGTTAGGTTATGATTATGAAGAAAATTCTATATCTATGTCTCTTTGGAGTTTTGGGGAGTTATGCCGCAACAGCTGCGGCCTGTTGCACTGACGAGCAGCAATCTGCCAAGTTGAAACAAGTACTTGGATATAACCAACCCGCCGAACAGTTCTTTTTTGAAACCAGTCCTGAAGCCATTGCGCTGAAAGACGATGGGATACAGTTTATTCTGACGGGGAATAATTCTTATATCTTTAATGGTGAACGTTCGGAAGTGAGTGTCCAGAGCCCGTATGACGTCGGTGATACGGTTCGTTATCAATTCTCTTTTAAGCTATTGGATTCGCCGGTCTTTTCTCAAGGATGGGATGGGGTGTGGGTGATTGTCGCCCAGTGGCATGATCAACCCGATCCGAGAAAAGGAGAGACTTGGTCAAACTATAAGAGTGGCCCGCCACCGCTTTCCTATCATCTCGAATATGATGACCAACTCTATCTGGTACTACATACGGATAATCACGATGAAAGAATTCCTGTCCGGCCCGAGCAGCAAATTAGCTGTCGCACTCAGGTGCACTGGCTCTATCAGACCGATGGTCGGGTATCAGGCTGGTGTGATGTGGATGGCGTTCGGCATCCGTTTGATTTTACCGATGACATCATGATTAACGATTATTACCACTATTTTAAGTTTGGTTTATACCGTGACAAAAATATCGATGAGTTGATGGGTATCGAATATAAGTCACTGACGATCAATGAGGTAGACGATGAAAAATAAGATATTGTTGGTGGCTTCTCCGGGCGGGCACTTTGTTCAGTTGAGCCTGCTTTCTGAAAAGCTTGATTGCTGTGAAAGGATCGTTGCAGGGACTTATGATAAGCAGCCCGGTTTTATGGCGGGAGAGCGGTATTACCAAATTTCGGATTTTAGCCGCGATACCGCTTATCTGGCGGTAAAAGTGGTATTCCAGTGTCTGAAGATCCTGAACAAAGAACGACCGTCTCTGGTGGTGACCACTGGTGCAGCCCCCGGTCTGGTGATGGCACTGCTGAGTAAAATGCGTGGGATAAACACCGTCTGGGTTGACAGTATTGCCAACTCGAAAAAGCTGTCATTGTCAGGGCGGCTGGCCGCGAAGTGTCGTATCCATGTTGTCTCACAATGGCAAGAGGTCGCTCAGTCCCATCAGGTGACTTATCAAGGAAGAGTAATATGATTTTTTTAACCGTAGGTACACAATTACCGTTTGATCGATTGGTTCGAACGGTTGATCAATTGGCAGAAACATATCATCTGGATGTTTGTAGCCAGATTGGTGAGTCGGACTATCAGGCCAAATCAATTCAGAGCGCCAAGTTTTTCGCACCGGATGAACTCGACGACCAGTTTCGTCAGTCTGAATTGATCATCTCTCATGCAGGGATGGGGACAATTATCAATTGCTTACGCATCCGCAAGCCGTTAATTATTTTCCCCCGGCTGGCCCAGTATCAGGAACATCGCAATGATCATCAGTTGGATACACTGAATTCATTTTCCAATGTGAAAGGAATTTATACCGCCCGGGATGAACAAGCGCTTGAAGCATTGCTGAGCAATTATCAGACATTACAAGCACCCGATGGATTGGATACGCCAGAACGTGATCAATTGGCGCAATATATTCTGTCACTGGCAAGTGCATGATTGCCTCGTCCATATATTGACACGAACGATATATTGATACGAACGATATGTTGATACGAACGATGATGAAAAAAATTAAAGACTTGATACAAATTCAGCTCCGACAACGTCTGCTTTCTTTGAATGTGTGGTACCTCAACCGCTTTTTCGGGACACACATCGATGCAACAGCCAGAATTTCTTTAAAAGCCAAAATCGATAAACGCAATGGTGACGGGATCTATATTGATGAAGGAACATACGTTGCGTTTGGGGTGGCGATTTTGGCACATGATATGTGTCGCCATCTCAAAGCAGATGTCCGGATTGGTAAGAACTGTCATATCGGCTGCAATTCACTGATTTTACCCGGAGTGACGATTGGAGATTCGTGCATTGTGGCTGCGGGGGCCGTTGTGACGAAAGATGTTCCGCCAAATACGTTAGTGGCTGGCAATCCGGCAATTGTTAAGAAAGAGGGCATTCACCTCAATCGGCTGGGAATTCTTCCGAAAGATTCAGTTTAATCATGGTGGTGAAATTAATGAGCGTTATCAATCATCAATACAAACATCGGCTAAAGTTAAAATTTGGCCGTTTTTATTTTGGGATCATCATGGCTTTGGTGACTGTTTTTCAAGTCAGTGCTGACACCATCACATATCCGAATGGAGCACATGTTGCGATTCATTTGTCGTATGATGATGGACTGTCATCTCAGTTGGATCATGCGATTCCCACGCTTGATAAATACAATATCAAAGCGTCTTTCTATCTATTACCGGGTTCAGCAACACTCAATAATGAACGTCAGGTTGAAGCGTGGAAGAAAGCAGCACAGAACGGCCATGAACTGGGTAATCATACGGTGTTTCATCCCTGTTCATCCAAAGGCCCTGAGCGGAGTTGGGTCAAACCTTATGCCTCTCTGGAGCAGCGAACACCTGAATGGATGGCGGCTGAAGTGAAAATGGCGAATACGTTCCTGTTTTTACTCGACAGCCAAAAAAGTCGTACATTTACACCGCCGTGTTTTGAGACCATGACGCAGAGTGGTGATTATTTATCGGCTGTCCGGCCGCTGGTCGCGGGGGTATATGGGCGCACATTACCCAAGCCAGAGGAAGTTTACTGGTCTGCCCATAATGTCTCTGGTCGGCAACTCATCAATTATATTAAACGTTCAGCTGCGAATCCACAGACTAAAATTATTGGCATTAAATTTCACGGTGTTGGCGGCGATTATTTATCCATCAGTAACGAAGCACATCGTGAATTAGTGCAATATTTGGCGAAGCATCGTGACCAATATTGGGTAACAACCTACAAAAACATTGTTGATTATATCCATCAGCAATGAGCCTTTCCCTTGCGATTTTTATTTCTCGTCTCTTATAGAAGACTCATTGATCCGAGTGTAATGCGATTAATGAGTCTTACTTATGTCTATTTCCGCTCATATTTGTCTCACTATTGATATTATTTCCAATTACCAATTCAGGTGTCTTGTTTGTCCTGGTGCCTAATCCTATAGTTTGCCTTATTGAATGAATATAATAATTTTATCAACAGATGGATTGTTATATTTATTATCGGAGCAGACTGCCATGGTTGAATTGGCATAACAACGGGTAATTGTGATGAAACGCAAAGGATTGGTAGTGAATATTTTATGGAGTGTCGGATTGGCATCTTCCGTCATGGCCGCACCGGATAACGGGACGACGCAGGCTGATACCGTTTCAGCGGCTGCCGTTTCGGATCAACAAGCACGAATCGGGCAACAGGTCGCGCAACAGCTTGCTGAGCGTGCCCCGCTTGATGTGGTTCGTCTCATGGCAGAGGAAGCACCGCTTGACGCACCGATGATTCTTCAGGCCGTGTATCGTAAAGCGCCAAATGTTTCTCTTGAGAGCCTTGTGTTAACCGCGTTTCAAGCAGCGCCTGAAGCTGCGTTGGCGATTGCATCAATGGCACTTGATTTGGGGTTAGATGCGACGCTTTTACCGGAACTTGCCATTGCCGCTAATATTGACCCGACGACTGTTGCCCAAGCAACCGCAGCGGGGCCTGCCGAGACACAACCCGAACCCATCATCAGACGTCACTCCCGGGGAAGCGGGATCTCTCCCAGTTAATACCGGATCATGATGTGCAGCTGTAACTTCCTTACTTACCGTCAGTATTTAGAATGAAGGACGTGACCTTGAGGGAGGAAGACCGTGACTCATAGTGAACGTTGGTGCTGGTATTCTTTATTGCTCATGTTGATCTGGCTGCCGATTCCACTTGGCAGCCACCGGATGTGGTCGTGGTCGATATTTGAAATCTGGATATCTTGTCAGACGCTGTTACTCAGTGTGTCTTTGTGGCATCGGTTCCCTTGGCGGAAAATCAGACAATTTGTCTGGCTGCTGGCTCCGCTGAGTCTCTTTCAGTGTTGGGTTGCGATTCAGGCAATGCCATTACCGGTTGAGATACTCCGGGTCATTGCACCGGATGTGGCTCAGCTTTATCGTCAGGTCGGTGCGGACGTCGGGAGTCTTTCCTACGACCGCTATGCAACATTGACAGGACTGATGAAAGGGATCGCCTATACATTATTTGCGTTCAATGCAGTGATTCTGATCCATTCCGTCAAGCGTGTAAAAACCGTGCTGTATGCGCTGGTTATCAGCGGGACTTTCCAATCATTTTATGGCGTCTTGACCGTATTATTAAATAGCCATCAAAGCTGGTTATTTGGTTTGCCGCAAGGTCATCGGGCGACGGGAACCTTTGTGTATTTCAACCACTTTGCCAATTATCTGGTGATGTGTTTGTGTCTGGGGATCGGCCTGATTGTCTCACAGTTACATCAGACTGAATCCGGGTCGTGGCATGTGCGTATCAGGCGGTGGTTCAGTGCACTGATGTCCGCCAAAATGATGATCCGTTTGTGTCTGATTGTGATGGTTATTGCTTTGATCATGACGCGTTCTCGGATGGGCAATGCAGTTTTCTTTTCTGTGATCGCGTTCGGTGGAGTCATTGCTCTCTGTTTTTATAAGAGAAGGCCGAGAGCGTTAACGGCATTAATCATCTCCATGATGATCATTGATACATTTTTGGTGGGGACGTTGTTTGGTATTGATAAGGTCAAGCAGCGTATCGAAGCCACTTCCGTTGAAACGGAGACTCGCGATCAGGCGGTGCAGTGGAGTCTGGATATTATTCGCGATTATCCGTTAACCGGCACGGGGTTAGGGAGCTTCTATTCTACTTTCCCGCACTACACGCACTACAATATCGGCTATTACAATTATGCCCATAATGACTATGTTCAATTCGCTGCTGAAGCAGGGATCCCGGCGGTGATCTTGTTAAGTTTACCGATACTGGTCGCTCTGTGGTTTTGTTTCAACGTGATCAGAACCAGACATAGCAAAACATTAAAAGGCACTGCGTTAGGATGCCTGATGGGGATTTTGGCCATGATGGCACAAATTAGCGTCGATTTTCATCTACAGGCGCCCGCGAATGCTGTGACATTTATTTTGATGCTCGTGTTGTCTGGCTGTGTAAGACAGATTCAAATCCGTCCGGAAAGTCATCAGGCTGCGGTTGAAAACTTGTCCGTTGAAAGCATGTCCAGTGAAAAACTGACCATTTGAGCGTTGTGATTTTATTCGATAACGGAGAGATCAGCCGAGAATTTGTTTTATTTATAAGAATGACACAATAAAAATTTTTATTTATTTAACGTTGAACAAGAACTTTCATGAAATTGACGTCCAAGCACTCAATTTATGGATTAATCCTGCAAGTCGTTCAGAATACGATAAATATGACACTTGGCCTGTGTCGTAAATTATTTTTTCTGAAATTGTTTGTCGGAGTGAGTCGGACGTCAGGACGATTAAAATATCGGGGAATAAAATGAAAAAGACATTAATTGCTTTAGCAGTGGCAAGCTGTGCTTCGGTGGCGCATGCTGCGGAAATATATTCACTGGATGGTGTTACCGTTGATTTATCCGGTGAAGTGGATGTGCAGTATTATAAATCTCAGGATAAAAGTCAGCATTCTGAATGGAATGTGAACGAAGCGAAGTTTGGTTTTGATATGACTTATGAGATGACCGAAGATTTGGTTGTTGGCTCACATATGAATGTTGATGCCAATGATGAAGAAGACAATGGTTCGATCAGACGTGGTGATGTGTATGGCAAGATCATCTACCTTCAGTCGCATACGATTAGTTTTGGTGCGCAACCCACGATTCTGGACGACGCCGGGATCGGGGATGACTATGAATTCGGTTTTACCTCCTTCGTTGAAAGTGCGAAAAATGAAGGGGATCAGGTCATTAAATATAAATATGACGGCGGTGAAATGTTTTATGGCGGGTTGGCATATTTAGAGAATAAGAATAATACCACCGGTAGTAACGATGATTATCAGCTCGATGGCAATTTAGGTGCAAGAGTAGAAGATTTTGACTTTACCATTTTCCTTGCACGTGCCCAGAAGAATGAGATTGATATCAGTACCTATGATCTGGAAATCCGCTATCTGTATGGTGACTGGCAGTTTGCCACAACATATGGTATCTCTTCGACAGAGCAGGAAAATGCATCCGATCGGGATAAATCAACGTATGGTTTGACCGTGAGCTATAGTGATGGCGGTCGGTTGGAATATGCTGCCGGATGGGCCGTTGTTGAGACAGATCATAGCATTAGCAATGCTGTATCAAACGGTGATGTCAATGATTTCTATGTCAATGTGACTTATGCTTTGTCAAATGATGTCGCGCTCTATGCCGAAGTCGGTCTGACCGATGCAAATGATCAAGAAACGGGTTATGTCATCGGGATGGACACGACGTTCTGATGATGTCGGTATGGTGGCTCGTTGGTCGAGTCACCATCGATTTATGAATACATCAACATCATTAAAGGAAGTCATTTTGAAACGCATTGTATTTATTTTAGGTGTGCTTGCCGGGAGCTTTTCTTGCGCAGCACTTGCAGCAGAGTTGACCTTACCGAGAAGTGTTGAGTTATTGGCTCTTGATGGTCAGAAAGTTGCTCATACAGCGGTGGTTAAGCTGCCGGAAGGGCAGCATCAGTTCGTGTTTCGGTATGAAGAATCACTGCGTTTCGGTTCTCATAAGAAAAAATATCAGTCAACGCCTTTGATTGTCTCAATTCCATTTTCTGAATCAACACAGATGGTGCTACACCATTCTCGTTTCCGTGACTATTCAGCCGCAGCATCAGCATTTGAGAATGGCACCGTTGAGTGGCAAGTCGTTGATCCACAGGGCGAGTTGACGGATCTTCATCCGGTTGAACTGCCCGGTAATCCCGGCTTTTTGCCCTATCAGAATATTGAAGCCGCCATCGGACGCTATAATCGCCAGCATGGTATTTCGATGTCATCTGATCGCATGGTGATGAGAACCGTGCAGGGACAAATGACCACGAAACCACAACCCCCGATAAACTCCCGTCAAGCGGTTACTCATGACGCATCAGATACCCAATATGCTGGTGATTTTGTGCCTCAGATTCAGGCTTGGTATTTACAAGCGACGGATGCAGAACGTAAAGCTTTACTCAAATGGATGATTGAGCAGCAATAATGCTTTGAAGAGATCTCTTATGTTTGAAAATATTCTCGTGATTTGTGCAGGGAATATCTGCCGTTCTCCTTATGCCGCCGAGCGACTTCGGCGTCTCATGCCCTCTCATACGGTGCACTCTGCCGGATTGCTTACCGAAAAAAGTGGGCTGGTCGGTGCTTCGGCTGCCCCAGAGGCGCAAGCTATTGCCCGCTCATTAGGGATCGATCTGACTGCTCATCAGGCACAGCCAATTCACGCGACCATGGTCGATGACTGTGATTTAATCTTAGCCATGAACCAAAATCAGATTGATATGCTGAGCCGAATGTTTCCGAAAGCACGCCATAAAACGATGCTTTTTGGTCATTGGATTGGTGTCAGCCAAATTGATGATCCCTATCAGAAATCCTCCGCGGTTTTTCAACAGGTTTATGCTGTTCTTGACCGTGCTGCGCAAGCTTGGGCTGAGAAGATCAGTCACTAAACCGCCCCTCCCTAATGTTACGAGTTGGTTATTTTTTAGCCAATTCGGCCAGTCTGTGCCATATTTATAAACATGTAGCATAATAAAATCCCCCTATCTTTTGTCGTTCTTTCCAAAATAAAGAGGTTAAACATAGACATACAACAATCTTACTTTTCTCTGTTATTTCAAGTTGTTTTGCCATGCATGATCACGCTTGACGAATGAATGATGTTACTTATTGAAATTAAATGGATTTCTTGGTGTCTTTCTTCAGTCATTTTCGCTGAAACTGCACCGGAGGTAACTCGGGGATTCTCCCCGGTTCATGATGAATGAAATAGTCTGTTTAACAGTGAGGGAGAGAAAAATATGAAGTTAGCTAGGTGGCTTTTATCTTTACATTACGGATTCTACGGTGGTTTGTTCATGGTGTGTTTGGCCGTGGGTGCTGTCACGGTTCAGGCCAGTGAGGTTGAAACAACGAATCTGCCCACACCTCAATTACTGGAAAGTTTCGATTCTATGACGGGATGGTCCGTCAATCGCGGAGGCGTTTTTCAGCAGGTCTGCCCGGTCACCGAAGGGCAGGGTGCAATGGCTGTTCTCGGCAGGGGGGAAGAACTGTCCCATGCTACTGCTCAGAAGACATTACAGACGCCGGTCAATTCGAAGGATATGGGGGTGATTGCCTTTGCGGTACGTAAAGTTTTGCCGCGCGTGACGAGCAATCTGAATGTCAGATTTAGCACGGCTGGTGGTTCGTACACCGGTGTCAATTATCATCTCAATGTGGCTAACCTGAACTCGAATGCGCCATTGAAAACGTATTGGGTTGCGTTTCACCAGTCAGAAGATCCATTGCTGTCACAATCGGTGGATGTGACAAAAGTTCGAGTCAGTTCACCGTCTCGCAATCCCCCGTATATGATTAACAATAAGATTGATTCCCTTTATGCCAATGCGAAAGGTCAACCCACAGTCGTGATTGGGTTTGATGATGGGGCAGATACGATAGCAAGCATTGCATATCCCTATATGGCCCAGTATGGGTTGGTCGGCACAATCTATGTTCCGACCCAGCAAGTTGGTTGGGTGAATCGACTGACTTGGGAGCAAATTTCGATGCTGTCAGACGCTGGCTGGGCGATTAGTGTGGATGGTTCTCCGGATGATACACCGATGACCGATGCTGCGGATGTGGGCACAGCAGTTGCCAACGCGATTTCCTCATGGAATCAATTGGAACAGCATGGGCTTGATTCTGAAGCGATGTTCCATCTGTGCTATCCCGAAGGAAGATTTTTCGATACGTCTGTTCGACCGGTTCAGGTGACATCCATGATGTCGGATGGTTCAAACGTGGTGACGCTGGATAACAACTATCCTATCCATGTCGGGATGCGCGTCTACGGGTCGAATATTCCCAAGAATACCTATGTGATTAATGGTGGTGGGGAATCGGTTGCTTCGGTCACTTTGTCTCAAAAAATTCCGCCACAGAATTTACCTGCCATGTTTAATGACGAATCCGGGGAATTCTATTTAGATAAATTGCCGACAGCATTACGTAAAGCAGGATTTAAATCAGGACGGATTACCGTCGGCGGCGATATGTATACCCGGTTTGGTTTTGGTGGCAGAGAGATGACGACCATTGGTCAAGGTGTCTCTTACATGACATTTAACCAGTTTTCGCCATTGCTAGAGCAAGTCATTTTGCGCGGTACCACCATGGAAACTTATTTCCATCGGATTGTACCTGATCCCGCAGAAGGATGGACACCGGATACACCGAATCCGGGGATCGATGTTTATGAGTCATTTTTCAAAGCTTATGTTGATACCGTCGCTGAAAAGGTTCAGGCCGGAGAGCTGGTTGTGTTGACCAAACCACAGTGGTATGAGCGGGATATTGATAAAACGGTTCCCGAATTATAATTGCGTCGATGCCTAACAAGGTCTGATTTTCTAACATCAGATTGAGATCGGACAGTGTTCCCTTTTCGTGTTCACCAAGTGGTGTTATAGCTGTCGCGGAAAGGGGATGTCTGGTTACTGCCCATTCAGTACCGAATGGGTTGATTTGATACAAACTGCTACATTCTTTTTGGCTGAATTTCGCTACACTGGTTTCAAACGTCGTTTTATTTTGCGGAGCCAGAAATCAATGACCCCCCTGCCGAATTACAATAAACGGATTCTTTTAGTTGAAGATGACACTGAGCTTGCTGGCTTGATCGCGGATTTTTTGTCTCGTTACGGTTTTGACGTGATAACGGTGAATAATGGGACGGATGCGGTGAAACAAGTCGCTGATCTTCAGCCGGATTTGGTGATTCTTGATGTGATGCTACCGGGAATGAACGGTATGGAAGTCTGTCAAACGATACGTCGTTTCTATACCGGCTATATCTTGATGCAAACGGCTCTAGACGATGACGCTGATCAGATGAGGGGATTAGAAATTGGTGCTGATGATTATGTGATCAAGCAGGTGCAGCCCCATTTATTACTTTCCCGGATTTATGCTTTATTACGGCGTTCAGAACGAAAATTACCGCCTGCCAGTACGACGATAGAAGCGAATACCCTGATGTGTGGGCCGTTGGTGATTGATTTAAGTAATCGGACGGTCGTGTTGAATCAGCTCCCCGTTGAGACAACGACCGCAGAGTTTGAACTATTGGTTTTACTGGCGAGTACGGTTGGTCAAGTGGTGAGCCGGGATGAGATTTTACAGAAAATACGCGGTTTTGAGTACGATGGTTTAGATCGGTCGATTGATCGCAGAATATCCCGCCTGCGACAAAAACTGGTGCTGGACAATGGTAAAGAGCTGATCAAAACGGTCAGAGGCGTCGGCTACCAACTCTGTGTTTATTCGGATTGAGCGGACCGATCCGAAACCTAATCTTAACCCCACCGGGGCACGAACGTTTTGTCTGTGCCGTAAACAGGGCCTCTCTTCCCCTCTGACAAATCATATCTTGCCTGTGTATAGCAATTGGGAACGACCAACGACCCAATGCGCTGTACTGAGTCCTCTGTACGCTGTTACAGACTGTCACACAGCGTCACCATAAGCCTCTCAAATCTCAGCCTTTGTTCAATGATAATGACGTTGTGATGCATTTTGTCCATTTTCATTGTAGTCAGAGGAAAAGTAATGAAAAAAATCATAAGTCTGTTAGGCGCTGCTAGTGTATTACTCGCATCAACGAGTGAGGCGGCAACATGGGTTGGAATTGAAACAGGGATCGGTTCGTCTGATTATGAATCTGCATCGGACAGTATTGATACTTCATGGACAGGGGCGATTCAGGCCGGTGTGGATTTGAATCAGAATTGGAGTGTATTGGTCGGTGCACATATGGGTGGGGGAAGTAGCATACCACGCAAAGAAATCGGTGAGATCACCGAGTCAGAAGAGGAGCTTGATTACCGCGCACTATCGCTGAGTCTCAACCGAAACTTTTACCTCACGGAACGCCAGTTTCTTTATGCGTCTGTGGGGATGAATTATAACCAGACAGAGGTTGAGCTGCATGGCGTCAAAACCATTGATGACGATGGAATTGGCTACAATTTACGAGCGGGATGGTTATTTCGTTTAAATCAACGCTTTTCGGTCAACGTCGGTCTGCAACGTTTAGGGATGAGTGATGTGGATGTTAACTCCGCCAATGTTGGGTTGATGTATCGCTTTTAATCTTCACCGGTTCAGTATAGAAGACGGCGGCACTTTTCATCTGATGAAAAGTGCCGCCGGGAGTGCATTCGTTGACGACATCATGATCTAACGAGAGTGTTCATCTCTGCCTTTCCTTCATGTCGGACATTATACGTCAGGCTTGCTAATCTTTATTTACAACATTTTTTAATCGTTTAATCTGTCGTCAGGAAAAATAATAAATTGTGTAAAAATATCAAACTAAACGAAATTTTAAATACTTATACAGTAAACGGCTACTGTCATTTTATGCCAACGTATTTCGTGGATATTTGAGAGGAAACTGATTTCTTCTCTATTATTTTTAATCAGTAGTAAAGGACTCAATAGATGACTTCTTGGCGATTTGAAAAGGGATTGATCGTTTTTTTGACAAGTGTTTATTCTCCGTTTTTATTCGCAAGTGGTAATGCAATTGACTTAAAAAACGATGGGACGAGTGGACTAGCTTGGTGGCAGAGTGCTCATGAATCAGCTTCTGAGGGGGTTGAATCTTGGGCCAGAGGGATTGACTCGTTTTTGTCAGGAAAAGAGGCAAGCGAACCGAATGAAAGCGATGTCAGCCTGAGAGGCGGTACGATAATCAAGGGGGGGCATACAGCTGGCTTTTATGATGTCGGCGCGACATTTCACTTACCCGATACGCGTAATCAGTTAGACTTAGTGTTTGAGGGTTATGCTGATTCATTAAATCAATACTTTGATTCATCAGATGAGAATGCTTTAAATGAGTCCTCTCAATGGGATAAAGTCGCTGACTCGGCATTGAGAACGCATGCAACTGCCGCAGTGCGATATGCACAACAGTACTGGGGAATGGAGTTTGGGGTGTTAGTCTCTTTACCCTTGGATCCATTTGTTCAATTTCGGTTTCCTCAACGGTATACAACGGAAAGCTGGGAAATTGCTCAGGAAACAGGTCTGTTTGCCTATTACTCTAAAGGGGCCGGGGCTCGTTACCGACTGGCGGCTAATAATTTTGCTCATGAGACTTTTCAGTATGGAGCAGACTTCGAGCTGACCGTCGTGGATCAGACGGAACGACTATACTCAAGAGAGAATTTTTTTGTTAATCAAAAACTAAACGAAAAAAGTAGTATTGGCTATAATATTAGCCTTTTACAGTCTGGTCGATCAAAGCTCAAACCGGCCAGCTTTTTATATTATGTAGAATACACTCGAGTATTACATAAAAACTGGCTGATTGGCGCAGTGAAACCTCAAGTTACAGATGATGCTGGGAATGGCTATCGGCCAGAGTATTCTTTAACTTTGTCTTTAACTATTCTGTTGGGACATCATTATCTTCATTGACCCGTATTAAGGGCTCTTAATCCCCTGTCATACCGATCAACGGCAACAACACCCTTATTGGTGTCGTTCGACAAACATCATCGATTTTTAGTCGCGAAGGAATTTGTGGTTGAGTCACAGTCGTTTATGAGCTGAAGATGCAATGATTGCAAACCGCGACAACTGAGCATCGGTGCACGCTGAAAGTAAATGCTGACCGAATCAATAACCATTGATTGTTTAAACAGCCAAGATCAGCGAGAATAGCAGCCTCTTACGATTCACATGACGGATTTGATCTGCGGCGCGCCCGAAAGGCAGCTTGAAACATGTGTACAAATCCGTGTACAGATAAAAGATTTTATTCATGGCTGACCAGAATTTTCTTAACGAAGTTAATAAGCGAAGAACCTTTGCTATCATTTCCCACCCGGATGCGGGTAAAACCACCATTACTGAAAAAGTGCTGTTGTTCGGACGTGCGATTCAACAAGCCGGTACCGTAAAGGGGCGTGGCTCGAATCAACATGCGAAATCAGACTGGATGGATATGGAAAAAGAGCGGGGAATCTCGATTACCACGTCAGTCATGCAGTTTCCTTACAATGATTGTTTGGTCAACCTGCTCGATACCCCCGGACACGAAGACTTTTCTGAAGATACGTATCGCACGCTGACAGCGGTTGACTCTTGTCTGATGGTGATCGATGCCGCAAAAGGGGTCGAGGATCGGACGCGTAAGCTGATGGAAGTAACCCGTCTGCGAGATACACCGATCGTGACCTTTATGAACAAGTTGGACCGGGATATCCGCGATCCGATGGAGTTGCTGGATGAAGTTGAGAATGAGCTGAATATTCTCTGTGCGCCGATCACTTGGCCAATTGGCTGCGGTAAAAACTTTAAAGGTATTTATCATCTACACCGTGACGAGACCATTTTGTATTCTACTGGTCAGGGGCACACCATCCAAGAGTTGCGCATCGTCAAAGGTCTCGATAATCCGGCACTCAATCAAGCGATAGGGGATGATCTGGCAACACAGTTAAGAGAGGAACTGGAACTGGTCGTCGGGGCATCGAATGAGTTTGATCTGGAGCTGTTTCTTCAGGGGGAACTGACACCGGTATTCTTCGGTACTGCGTTGGGGAACTTCGGAGTCGATCATGTACTCGATGGTTTGACTGAGTGGGCGCCGGCACCGTTGCCGCGTGAAACATCTGAACGCTTAGTCGAGGCAACCGAAGAGAAATTCTCTGGATTCGTATTTAAAATACAGGCCAATATGGATCCCAAACATCGTGACCGGATCGCTTTTATGCGGATTGTGTCCGGCTCTTATCAGCAAGGCATGAAAATCAATCATGTCCGAATCGGTAAACAGATTAGTATTTCTGATGCAGTCACCTTTATGGCGGGTGATCGATCGCGGGCTGAAGAGGCATTTGCCGGAGATATCATCGGCTTACATAACCACGGTACGATTCAGATTGGTGATACCTTTACGCAGGGTGAAGCGATGAAGTTTTCCGGAATCCCCAATTTTGCACCGGAACTGTTTCGTCGTATTCGTCTCAAAGATCCATTGAAGCAGAAACAGTTGCTGAAAGGATTGGTGCAGTTATCAGAAGAAGGTGCTGTACAGGTTTTTCGTCCGATGCAAAATAATGATCTGATCGTCGGTGCGGTCGGGGTGTTGCAGTTCGATGTGGTCGTTGCGCGTCTGAAATCCGAGTACAACGTGGAAGCGATTTACGAGAGTGTTAACGTTGCAACCGCGCGCTGGGTCGAGTGCGATGATACCAAGAAGTTAGATGAATTCCAGCGTAAGAATCAGGCGAATCTGGCTTTAGACGGTGGCGATAATCTGGCTTATATTGCACCGACAATGGTCAATCTCAATCTGGCGAAAGAGCGCTTCCCGGACATTGATTTCCGAGCAACGCGTGAGCATTAATCGCAGTATCGTCTTTTTAACGATTTTGTCTCGATAGAAACAAAAAAGCTCCCTCAGGGAGCTTTTTTGATCACGACGTTTAACCGATGTTATTTCTTCTTTTTAGCGACTTTCTTTTTCACGGATTTTTTATCTTTGGTGGCCGATTTCTTCTTCTCCGGAGACTTTTTCTTTTTGAAGACGGGCTTTTTATGTTTGGGTCGTAACCCATCAATAAACCGTTCTTTAATCTCTTCGTTCATATAACGCTGAATCCGTTCGATCATTGGTTGATCATGCGCTTCGACCAGAGAAATTGCGATCCCTTTTTTACCGGCCCGCGCGGTCCGGCCAATTCTGTGCAGAAACACATCTGCGGTCCGGGGCATATCATAATTGATGACATGGCTGATATCAGAAATGTCTAAGCCACGGGCAGCAACATCGGTCGCCAGTAAAATATTGATATCACCCTCGCGAAAACGGGTGATAGCATTGTTTCGACGTTCTTGAGGCATCTCTCCCTGAATCCAGGCACAGGGAATCTGACTCCGTTCTAGTTCTGTACGTAGATCTGCCAGTCGATCACGGGTCTTCACGAATACGATAGCTCGCTGAGACTGGGTGGTCAGAATCTCTTTCAGCAGATCATTTTTATGCACCAGACTATCTGCCCGGTGATACCACTGAGTGATTTTCTTTCTTTCCCGGCGTGGTGGTTCCGCGCGAACTTCTGCCGGTTCATTCAATAGATCTTCAGCAAACCCATCAACGCCTTTGCCTTCGAGGGTGGCAGAGAACAACAAGGTCTGTTTACGCCAACGACATTCAGAAGAAAGGCGATTCACGGTCGGTGCGAAGCCCATATCCAGCATCCGATCCGCTTCATCCAGGATCAGCCACTCAATTGCCCGACAATCAAAACGCTCAGCTTCAATGTATTCCATCAACCGGCCGGGAGTCGCGACCACAATGTCCTGTGTTGCATTCAGCAGATCAGCATGTTGCTGATATTGGACACCACCGGTAATCGTAACGATTTTTAGATGGGTAAACTGAGCCAGTGTTTGAATCTGTTCCGAGACCTGAGCGGCCAGTTCACGAGTCGGCGTGAGGATCAGAATCCGAGCTGGCCCCGGTTTTTTACGGGGAAAATCGATTAAGTACTGAATCGCGGGCAGGCCAAACGCTGCGGTTTTTCCTGTGCCTGTCGGGGCAGAAGCCATGACATCCCGACCGTCTAAAGCGTAAGGAATGGACTCGGCCTGAACTTGTGTTGGGCGAGTAAATCCTGCTTTTTCAATGGCTTCAAGAAGACAGGGATCGAGTTCTAAGTCTGAAAAATTTTTAATCACGGCTATTTCTCTGCTTGTCGAACGCTCTGCATCAAAACGCTCATTCATCAAACTATCTGTTAAGCTATCCGTTATCAGTAACCTGTGCAATCGGGATGGCAAAACTAAAGCTCGGCATTATAGAGACTTCCATCACGATCTTACATCCTTTTTTACATCTTCAGATAAAACGCTTGGGTGAGTTCGGTAAATGCAGCGGTATAGCGGTTTTGTGCCCGGATGGTGAGGTTGGTGACTTCACAAGTATCGTGTGCCGATCGACTGAGTGAGAATAGCAATCGCGTCGGTGGCTTTGTTGTTGTCGGTGAAACAAGACAATATCGGGTTAAGAACCAGCCTTGTTGTTTGGCCTGCTCAATTAATGTATTTGCTTCCTGACAAGGCAGAATCAAGCTGATTTGCCCTGACGGAGAAAGTAAATGCTGGCAGTGATGTAAGAGCTGTTGGTGGGAAAAGCCAGCAACATGGCGGGCAAGGGCTCGCGCCGGGGTAATGGACACCTGTCCGTTGGTAAAATAGGGCGGGTTACAGATGATCGCATCATAATTCGAGTGGGGGGCAAAGGTTAAGATATCTTGATGTTTTATCGCGATCCGTGAAGCCCACGGGGAATGGTTGCAGTTATGGATTGCGGTCTGAATCGCTTGTTCATCAATATCGAGTGCCGTGATGTGTGCCTCCGGAAAACGTTGGGCACAACATAAAGCGAGTAAGCCTGTGCCGGTACCGATATCGAGAATCGAGCGGAGGTTTTCCCCCTTCATCCAAGCGCCCAATAACACGCCATCGGTACTAACGGGCATGCCACATTCTCCGCCGGATACTGAAAATTGTTTGAAATGGAATGTTTTGGGATGCTGTGATTGTTGCTTCATAAAGATTATTTTACCCGTAACAGACTTCATTTCTTGAAGCCGTTTTTGAACGATTTTCAGTCCATATACCCAAGTAACCTCAAGATGCAGGATTCAGAGTGTCTTCAATCGGCTTCATTCAAGGAAAATGTCGGCAGGAATGGCCTTCCCATTTCAATGGCATTTGACGCAGAAAGGCGCCGATTCAAGCACTCCCGAAGGGCGAGTTCACTGAGCTCAGAGACTGTGTTAGAGATTCTCGCCATAGAATGGCTATGACTCAAATCTCTGCTTTGCCTCTGAGCCCAGTGATTCTCGCTGAAACTGCATCTTGAGGTCATTTGGGTATAAGACGTACATTTTGGCGAGATGTTGGCAGGAATCGCATCACCTTTCAAGGCCATTTCGTTGTGGCTGTTTTTGTGAATGTTTTGTACCAAATGATGTGTGTTTTTGTATCAATATTTTGCGTTTTTATTGGTTTATTGTTCTAGTAAATGTGAATTTACATGGATCGATTGACTAATTGTTATTGTGTTATTGATTATTTCATTCTGTTTGTTCATGATCGCGCAAAAAATGAAAGGCAGTCTACTGTCGCAGTTACAAACACAACATCAACATAAGAAGGTGATCTGTGAAACAGACATTGAAATTAACCGATATTATGGCGGTCGGCTTTATGCTGTTCGCTTTTTTTCTTGGCGCAGGCAATATTATCTTTCCGCCGCTTGCCGGACAAATGGCCGGCGAAAACCTGTCATCTGCAATGGGGGGCTTTTTACTGACAGCTGTCGGACTCCCGCTGATTGCGATTATTGCGGTCGCTGTGGCTGGCGGAAGCTGGCAACACCTAACCAAAGATTTGCCCCTCAAAGTATCAACGATTATGGCGGTATTGATTTTTATCATTATCGGCCCCGCTTTTGCCGCCCCTCGTACAGGGCTGGTTGCTTTTGAGATGGCGTTTAAACCATTAGTCGGTGAAAGTAGCTTCTCTAATCTTACTTTTTTCTCTGTCCTATTTTTTGTGATTGCGGCTTTCTTCTCCTGGTCTCAGGGGAAACTGATTGATTTGATTGGTAAGGTTTTAACCCCGACGTTGTTTATCGGTCTGATTATTGTCGCTGTTGGCGTGTTTATTCATCCACAAGGAACCATTACTGCGGCGCAAGGGGCATATCTGGAAAAGCCTTTAACCACTGGTTTTCTCGAAGGTTATAACACGATGGATACCTTCGCTTCGTTGATGTTCGGGATGTTGATGGTTGATGTTCTGCGGGGCAAAGGGATTACTGAATCCCGAGCGACCACCAAATATCTGATTGCTGCTGCCTTTATCGCGGCTTTCGGACTCGCATTTGTCTATATTTCATTGTTCTATCTGGGAGCAACCAGTTCTGCTATTGCTAGCGGAGCTGACAACGGTGGGGTGATACTCAGTCTGTATGTGCAGGCGATGTTTGGTTACTTCGGTCAGTTTGTCTTATCGATCATTGTATTGTTGGCTTGTTTGACGACTGCGATTGGCTTGATTTCAGCGTGTTCTGATTACTTTAGCTCTCTGACGCGATTCAGTTATCACCAGTGGGTGATAGTGAACAGTGTCGTTTGTGCTGTGATCGCGAATGTGGGGTTGAGTCAGTTAATTTCACTGTCGATTCCGGTCTTATTTGCATTGTATCCGGTGGCGATTACGCTGGTTGCGCTGACATTTGTCCGAAATAAGTTACCGAATCCTAAAGTTGCTTACCGAGTCGCTTTGTTGGTGTCTTTTCTGTTTGCATTGATCGACGCTTTTAAGTTTGTCGGCGTGGATGTTTCCTTTTTCAGCTTCTTACCACTGTTTAATATTGGTATGGGTTGGATATTACCGACTGCAATTATTTTTGTGGCGATGTTTGGCATGTCTCGTTCAGAGCAACCCATGGAAGTTAACGAAGCAGCCAATTGATATGTCGTGAGTGAGCGTTTGCTTACGATTCATCACAGCGATTCTTCTCCCCAAATCACTGAACGTGCATGATTCCTGAGAACATGGGCGTTCAGTTCGATTCTATCGCGTGCTGGAAACTCATGTGGAACCAGCAATTTTTCCTGTATCTTCATCACATTTTTCAGTAGAATTCTTCGGTTAAATTCTACTCTAATAAACGATTGAGCAATCATGTTTGAAATCAACCCGATAAAAAACCGCCTGCAGGACGTGTCTGAACGCACAAATGTCCTGAGGGGGTATCTTTGACTATGATGTAAAAAAAGAACGTCTCGAAGAAGTCAACGCAGAGCTTGAACAACCCGAAGTATGGAACGAACCCGAACGGGCTCAGGCGCTAGGAAAAGAGCGAGCCACGTTGGAGGCTATTGTTGAAACCATCGATCTCTTGGATCGTGGTGTCGATGATGTCGAAGGTTTGCTTGAACTGGCGGTTGAGGCTGAAGATCAGGAAACATTCGATGAGATCGGCCCTGAACTGGATGAGCTAGAAGCAAATCTGGAGAAGCTGGAATTCCGTCGCATGTTCTCAGGAGAGCATGATTCATCCGACTGTTATATTGACCTTCAGGCCGGTTCCGGTGGTACGGAAGCACAAGACTGGACGTCGATGCTGTTGCGGATGTATCTGCGCTGGGCCGAAGCCAAAGGTTTTAAGACGGAAGTAATTGAAGTCTCCGAGGGAGAAGTCGCTGGTCTGAAATCCGTCACGGTGCGGATCATTGGCGAATATGCCTATGGATGGCTGCGGACAGAAACCGGTGTTCACCGTCTGGTGCGTAAATCTCCGTTTGATTCAGGTGGCCGTCGTCATACTTCTTTTGCATCTGCATTCGTCTATCCGGAAGTTGATGAAAACATTGCTATTGATATTAATCCTGCTGATCTGCGTATCGATGTTTACCGGGCTTCAGGCGCGGGTGGTCAGCACGTCAACACGACTGAATCTGCGGTACGGATTACGCATTTACCGACCAATACAGTTGTTCAGTGTCAGACGGACCGCTCCCAGCACAAAAACAAAGATCAAGCGATGAAGCAACTTCGTGCGAAGCTGTTTGAACTTGAACTTCATAAACAGAATGCCGAGAAGCAAGCGAACGAAGATGCCAAATCTGATATCGGATGGGGCAGTCAGATTCGTTCTTACGTGCTTGATGACTCGCGAATCAAAGATTTGAGAACGGGGATCGAAAACCGCAATACTCAGGCGGTTCTGGATGGAGACTTAGATAAATTCATTGAAGCAAGCCTGAAATCAGGTCTTTAAGCTTTTCACCGATATGACAGGTACATCGAAATGACTGATGCGATTCAAAACGAAACGACTCAAGAAAGTAACAGACAAGAAGAGAATAAACTTATCGCAGAACGACGCGGCAAGTTAGATTATATCCGTCAGGATTGTAAGGCAAACGGTCATCCCAATGACTTTAGACGTGATAGTTTAGCCAGTGATTTGCAACAAACATTCGGTGAAAAGACAAAAGAAGAATTGGAAGCATTGAATCATGTTGTCGCCATTGCCGGACGAATTATGGCAAAACGCGGGCCTTTCTTGGTGATTCAAGAAACTTCCGGTCGGATTCAAGCCTATGCAGGTAAAGATGTGCAGAAAGCGCTGAAAGCCAAGTATCAAGGTTTGGATATCGGTGACATTATTGGTGTGAAAGGTGCGCTGCATAAATCCGGTAAAGGCGATCTGTATGTCAATATGGAATCCTATCAATTGCTGACGAAAGCGCTGCGTCCATTGCCAGAGAAGTTTCATGGTCTGACGGATCAGGAAATGCGCTACCGTCAACGTTATGTGGATCTGATTATGAACGAAGATTCGCGCCAAGCATTTATTATTCGTTCTAAACTGATTAGCGCGATTCGTCATTTTATGATTGGCAAAGGCTACATTGAAGTCGAAACACCAATGATGCAGAGCATCCCCGGTGGTGCAGCGGCACGTCCGTTTATTACACACCATAATGCGTTAGATATGGAAATGTATCTGCGAATTGCGCCGGAGCTCTATTTGAAGCGTTTGGTCGTGGGTGGCTTTGACCGTGTATTTGAAATCAACCGTAACTTCAGAAACGAAGGGCTGTCCCCTCGGCATAATCCTGAATTTACGATGATGGAATTCTATCAGGCTTATTCTGACTATAACGATTTGATGGATTTGACGGAAGAGATGCTGAGTTCGGTTGCTCAGGAAGTGCTGGGTTCGACCGCCATGCCTTATGGGGATGAAATGGTTGAGTTCGGTGGCCGTTATACACGGATGAGCATGTTAGAGGCAGTGAAGCACTACAACCCTGACCATGCTGATATTCAAAGCCTTGATAATGACAAGATTCAGGATCGTGACCTGATGGTCGCGATTGCTAAATCGTTACATATCGATGTTGAACCATTCTGGACATGTGGTCAGTTACTCGAGGAGATCTTTGGTGAGACGGCTGAACCCAAACTGATTCAACCGACGTTCATTACTGGTTATCCGGCTGATATCTCCCCATTGGCTCGCCGTAGTGATGACAATCCATTCCTGACGGATCGCTTTGAGTTCTTTATCGGTGGCCGAGAAGTTGCCAATGGTTTCTCTGAGCTGAATGATGCTGAAGATCAGGATGCACGCTTTAAAGCTCAAGTGGATGCAAAAGATGCTGGTGATGATGAAGCAATGTTCTATGATGCGGATTATATTACTGCGCTAGAACATGGCTTACCACCGACTGCCGGACAGGGGATCGGTATTGATCGCTTGGCGATGCTGTTTACAAACACGCATACGATTCGAGATGTGATTTTATTTCCAGCAATGCGTCATCAGGGATAATTGACTAAATTTATCACTTGTTATGGATTAAAGTGCTAAAAAATACGGAAAGCCTTTCCTTCGGGAAAGGCTTTGTTTTATCTGAAAGAGAAGGTAGGATGATTAGACCAGTGATGATTTCATATATTAGAGGAGTTGAAAGGGGGGATATATTTAAGTAGTTGTCATCGGATAAGGAAAACGGGTCGTAGTATTTTATCGCTTCTGTTCTTTTTATGTAATTTCTTATGTTAGTCTCATAATTAAGAATATGCGTTTTTTAATTCGTGCCTATGGTAGCGTAATTATTAATAATTAATACTATATAAGCCCCCAAATAACATAACAATATGAATAAATGATAAGGAATAGTTCATGGGTAATCAGTTCCGTATGGACTCTGTGCCAGGTTCTCTTATCGTGGTTGGTGGCACGTATGAACCATGGCTTTCGGTATTAGAACAAGTTGGTTGGCGATGTTCTCAAGTCGGCGATTTAAGAAAGGCAGATGTCTTTTTTGATGAAGTCGGTCCTTGTATTGGTATTGTCGATTTAAGTCACGATGAGTTCAGTTTAAATGGGGTTGCGAACTTAGTTAGTAGTCATAGACAAGTTCGATGGCTGGCATTCATTCGCGAGTCACAATTAAGCTCAGATACAATATGTCAATTTATTGTAAACTTTTGTATTGATTTCTTTACAGCGCCAATTCCTGATGCGCAGTTATTGAGCACGATTGGACATCAGCTTGGAATGTTGAAGCTTGAGAAAAAAGTATGGCCTCACTATGGGTTAAACGATAATTTTGGCTTGATTGGCGAGTCGGTTCCAATGAAACGACTCCGTGATCAGATCAAAAGAATTGGACCGACCGATGTGAGTATTTTGATTCATGGTGAAAGTGGTTCAGGGAAAGAGTTGGTTGCCAAAGCAGTCCATCATTCCTCTTCCCGTTCCAAAAAGCCATTTATCTCTGTGAATTGCCGAGCAATGTCCGAAAAACGTTTTGCGATGGAGTTGTTTGGTATCGATGCTGATGATGATTTTGTTTCCATTCTGGAAAAAGCAGATGGGGGGACGGTTCTTCTGAATGATATTTTATCGATTACGAAAGATCAGCAGTTAAATTTGCTCCGCTTTTTCCAAGAAGGGACGGTTGAGACATCGAGAGGACTTCAGACTGCTGATGTCCGAATATTGGCCGCAAATGCGACAGATATAGAGAAGGCTTTGATTGATGGTAATTTCAATGATGAGCTATATCACTATATTAATGTACTGCGAATCAATGTGCCCAGCTTGAAAGAACGTGTTTCCGATATTCCTTTAATTGCCCGTCATTATCTTCAGCAATTTTCAAAAGAATATAATGCTCAGGCCCGAGATTTTACAGAAGATGCTCTCAAAATACTTTCCCGCTATCATTGGCCAGGGAATATTCGTGAGTTAATTAATCAGGTAAAACGAATGGTTTTGATGTCTGATACCGTTATGCTCGGTGAGAGTAATCTGGATTTGCCAAAATTTGGGGATGGGAAATTAAGTCTGAAAAGTATCCGTGAACGTTCAGAAAAAGAGGCGTTGATGTTGGTGCTTGAGTCTAATTCCGGGCAAATTACTCAGGCAGCAAAAGAGTTAGGTATATCAAGAGCGACAATGTATCGTTTGTTGAATAAACATAATTTAATTTCTGAAGATATAAACTAATTATATTTTTTGAACATCTTATTTTAGCAAAGTTGTATGATACAGTTTGAAAGCCTTATGATTTCAGTAAGGCTTTTTTCGTTTTATCAAATATTCGTATGACTTAAAATAGTGTCAGTGAATTGTTTCAGTAAAATAATTTATTCTAGTTAAATGTCATCATGAATAGATGGATGATTGTTGATTATTGAACTAATCTATTTTTTTCAGAATATCATTCGTTCATTGATTGATTTATTGGCTTATTGCCATTAAATTATCGTTGTGGTTTCGACCATAATATTAACTGGATTGTAATAACTAAAGGAGACACGCTATGAAATCTATATTCTGCATTATTTCTGTTTGTGTGTCTTCATCTCATTCTGTTTGTAACTTGCTGGCAAGTGCTAAGCATTGCATGCCGCGACAAATGAAACGAGATATTTTTAGTTAATCAATCCGTAAGCTTTTTTATTAGGCTGCGGAAATGTAGCAGCTTAATAAGTCAAAGAATTCAATTCCCTATTCTGCATTCTGTTAAGTGTCGCTAGATTTCCTCCGGCCAATGATCCTCAGGAGATACTACTATGCGTCATTCACTTTATTTATCACTTGCAGCATGGCTCATCCGAGTCGATTTACGTCGTGAAGAACGGGTATGGAGAAGAAAAGTAAGTCGAAGTGCTTACGATATTCCATGGGATAACCCATATTTATTACGTGATATCGGTCTGGAAGCTGATGGTCGCCCCTTTGGTCGTTCAATCAATGAAGATCAGCGTGTAGCTCGTCGTATGCACCTGCTCAGTCAGTTTATATCATTGCGAATACCGACATAACTGAAACAGGCCAAAAGGGGATTTTAATCCTTTTGGCCTGGTACTCAATCAGCCCATCGGTGACCTTCGATAAGGTTTAGGGCAATCAATATCAGTAAAAATTACGGACAAGGGTTAGAGTAGGTTGTGGCAATGTCATTAATTTTGCCAATAATCTCATCCGACAATGTGACATCAATACTATCGATATTACTTTTTAATTGATCTAATGTCGTCGCACCGATGATGTTGGAACCGACAAAAGAGCGCTGGTTGACGAAAGCCAGCGCCATTTGTGCCGGATCAAGTTGATAATCTCGGGCAAGTTGAATATAAGCTTCTGTTGCTTTGATCCCTTGAGGAGTGAAGTAACGTTTAAAACGTTCGAAGCGTGTACAACGTGCCCCTTCCGGTTTGGCGCCATCAAGATATTTCCCGCTGAGAATACCAAATGCAAGTGGGGAGTAAGCCAGTAGTTGCACCCCTTCAAAATGGCTGATTTCTGACAGGCCGATCTCAAAGCTACGGTTCAGCAGGTTATATGGATTCTGAATGGTGACAATCCGAGGTAAATCATGTTTTTCGGCTAAGCGAAGATAGGTCATCACGCCCCAAGGGGTCTCATTAGAAACACCGATATAGCGAATTTTTCCTGCCCGGACGAGATCCGTCATCGCCTCCAGCGTTTCAATCAATGTGACTTCTTCTTGTTGCGGAAGTTCGGGATAGTTGAGTGTTCCAAAACAGTTTGTCTGGCGTTGCGGCCAGTGGAGTTGGTACAAATCGATATAATCGGTTTTCAAGCGCGCGAGACTATCGTCAATGGCCTGATGGATATTACGGTGATCCAGGGCCATATTTTCCCTGATCTGAAGTGGATTTCTTGGTCCGGCGTTCACTGGCCCGGCAACTTTGCTTGCCAGAACGATCTTCTCTCTCTTACCTGACTTTTCAAGCCAGTGGCCGATAAATTCTTCTGTTCTTCCCTGAGTCTCCGGAGAAGGGGGGATGGGATAGACTTCAGCGGTATCGATAAAATTCACGCCTCGTTCGAGGGCGTAGTCAAGTTGGCTGCAAGCATCATCACATGTATTTTGTTGACCGAAGGTCATGGTGCCAAGGCAGATTTTACTGACTTCTAATGTTGAGTGAGGCAGCTTTGTATAATGCATATGACTTCCTTTCTTGTTAGAGGACCAATTATCCAGTAGCTCCGACTGCATATCTTCATTAGGTTTGAGCGTGGTTATATATGCTTCGCCATTCACTATAAGCGAAATTCCTATCGAAAAGGAAATAGAAATTAATCGTAAATCATTGATGAAGAATAACCAGTATCACGCTGAATCACTCAAGATGAGGGGGCTGTGCGTTGTGGTGTGTTGTAAGGAGTAAATGATACTGTCGCTATATGAAATGATGAGCGAGGATCTGTGCGGTAAATTGCGTCCGTAGATAAAACCCTCGGGGACGTGTACGGATTAATTTTCCGTTATAACCGTAAGCTTCCGTTTTGACACGACCATTGGCTGCTTTCGGGCGTAATTGAAGGATCTCTCCATGTCTGGCGGTGATTTGCTCGATCTGTCCTAGAACAATGAACTCCATGAGCTCTTCCCAGTCATTTTTGAGTTGTGCCTCTTGTTCTGGTGAGGGACTCCATAATAGTGGTGCACCGACTTTTCTGTCAGAAAGCGGAATATCGCGTTCTCCTTCAACGGGGATCCAGAGGACTCGTGACAATTTGTTCCTGACATGGCTGTTTTCCCACGTCAAACCATGGACACCTGTGAGTGGTGCTACGGAGACGAATGTGGTTTCGAGTGGCTTGCCAACATAGCTGATGGGAATACTTTTTAGTTCAATGCCCAGTTTTTCAAAATCTTGTTGCGGTTTACTTCCTGCTGTTGCCCCCAAATGCCATTCGAGAAGTTGCCCGACCCAGCCTTTATCTTTTTTCAGATCCATCGGGACTTTCATCCGGGCCATGTCTGCAAGTTCTGCAAAACTGAGTCCGGCTATCTCCCAAGCTCTGTCAAGTAATTCACGCTCTGTCTTTGGTTCTGGTCTCATAAGATTTTTCGGATATTCGTCGTGGAAGTGCATCCGTTCAGGATGTAATACGCGTTAGTTTAACAGATGAAATGAGAGGTCGTCATGGGTTCTCTGAAAGTGCTTTTCGCTGATGATGTCCTCAGTTTATCCACAGGATGCTGATGTGTAATGATTTATTGCTTCAGGATATGGATGTATATACAGGTTTTTTCGGCGGGTTCTGTTATTTTTTCAGCAAAATCGCGATTGTCGTGTGGATAAATATGGTGGTGGTTGATCTTTGTTCAATGTGGTGAGGTGATTGATCCTTGTGAATCAAATTGGGATCATAAGTGTGATGTATTTTAATTTAAATCATTGATAAATAAAGGCTAATTTAATTTGCGTCGTGGTCGTTAAAAGATTTGTTGCGAGGATAGAATCTAAATATTGTGAGTAATCTATCACTTTTTCACATAGTTACTCACAGAAAAGGTGAATAAGATCCGCTAAATTTGTCATCTTGTGTTAATAAGTTACTTATCTGCTATGAAATATCAAATTTAGTCCACCGGGTATTTTTGTTTTTATTGTCAATGGATATTTGCTACATCTGGGGATCTATGAAAAAATCAGGAGAAGTTAATTTTTATTAGAGGTTTGCCAGTGATAGATGGCGATGGTTATCGACTGAATGTCGGAATTGTAATCTGCAACAACCATGGTCAGGTATTCTGGGCGAAACGATACGGACAACACTCTTGGCAATTCCCTCAGGGCGGAATTGATCATGGTGAAACTCCGGAACAAGCGATGTTCCGAGAGTTATACGAAGAGGTTGGTTTAACAAAAACGGATGTGAAGGTCATTGGTTCTAGTCGTCATTGGTTAAAGTACAAACTTCCCAAACGATTGGTACGCTGGGATTCTCAACCTGTCTGTATTGGACAAAAACAGAAATGGTTTCTTCTGCGTTTAGAGTGTCATGAGTCTAAAATTAACATGCAGCGTGGAGTAACCCCTGAATTTGATGGTTGGCGTTGGGTGAGTTATTGGTATCCGGTAAGGCAGGTTGTTTCCTTTAAACGCGATGTTTATCGGCGAGCAATGAAAGAGTTTGCCTCTATTGCGATGCCATTTAAAGCACGGAAAGTAAAAGGTAAACGGAAAGGGAAAAGAGGATAAACATGCTCTCTCAGCTTCGGGACATTATGGAACAGGTTTCAAAAGTTGAAGATGTTCATCAGGCCTTTGATATTCTGGTGCAACAAACCTGTGAAGCAATGAATACTGAATGCTGCACGATTTATCTCGCTAATGAAGAAAAATTACGCCTTGAATTGATAGCGACGCAAGGGCTGAAATTTAAAGGCAACAAAATACATATCGGTTTTGACGAGGGGTTGGTCGGATTAGTTAAACGTTCTGCTGAACCGATCAATCTGGCCGAAGCCTCTAAACATCCTAGCTTCAAATACTTCAGACAACTTGGCGAAGAGGTGTACCAAAGCTTTTTAGGTGCCCCTATTATTTACCGCAAACAAGTGCTGGGCGTTTTGGTTGTCCAGCAACGTTCTCCCCGTCAATTTAGTGAAATCGAAGAATCCTTTATGGTGACGCTTTCAGCTCAGTTAGCTGTTTTGGTCGCCCATGCGCAGTCTCAAGGTCTTTGGTCTCTGGCAAAACAACAACCGGTCGTGCGTGGTATTGGGGTGTCTCCGGGGGTCGCTATTGGTGAGTTCTGGTGGGATAACTCTCAACCGGAGCTAGAGAATGTTTTGCCAGCATCGACGCTCGACGTCAAGAAAGAACAGGAGTGGTTATCCAGAGCGGTTGAAATGGCTCTGAGCGATTTTCGGCGAATGCGTAAGAAATTGGATGGTGACATTCACAAAGAAACGCTGGCTATTTTTGATCTGTTTACCCATTTACTCAATGATCCGATGTTACGTAAAGATCTGAAAGAGCAGATCCTCAAAGGTGATCGAGCGGACTGGGCCTTACGTCAGGTGGTTGAGGCATATGTCGAACGCTTTTCCCAAATGTCGGATGTTTACCTGCGAGAAAGAGCTCAAGATGTCCGGGAGCTCGGGCAGCGGATGTTGTACTTTTTGTACAACAGTGAACAGGATGAGTTGGCGCTGGAAAAGCCGATCATTCTTGTTGTCAGAGAATTAACCGCCTCAATTCTGGCCAGTATTCCAAAAGATAAACTCTTGGCGGTGGTCTCACTCGAAGGTGCTGCTAACTCCCATGCTGCGATTCTCTCCCGAGCCTTGGGAATTCCTGCCATCATGGGCGTTTCCTTAAATTTTAAAGAAATTAATAATCAATTAGCGATTGTCGATGGTTACAGTGGCTTCATTCATATCTCACCGGATTCTGAGGTTCTGGCCGAATACCAAGAGCTGATGGAAGAAGAAGGTGAGTTGTCCGAAATGGTCAATCAAAGCCTTGCTGAGAAAGCGATTACGAGCGATGGATATCCGGTCAATATTTTGCTGAATGCAGGGCTGAATACCGAAAACAATACCGCAGTGAATCAAGGGGTGGATGGTGTCGGTTTGTACCGGACCGAAATCTCGTTCTTATTACAGAATCGTTTTCCTTCCGAAGAAGAACAGACTCAAATTTATCGTCAGGTTCTATGCTCGCACCCCGACAAGATGGTTGTGATGAGAACGTTAGATGTCGGCGGTGACAAGCCTTTACCTTATCTGCCAATTGAAGAAGATAATCCATTTTTAGGGTGGCGTGGTATCCGTTTCACACTTGATCATCCGGATATTTTTCTGATTCAACTTCGGGCAATGCTCAAAGCCAGTATAGAGACGAGTAATCTGGGTATTTTGTTACCGATGATTTCTGGCATGAAAGAACTCGATGATGCGCTGGCTTTTATTGAACAAGCATTTATGGAAGTCTCGGCAGTGGATGACCGAGTGAAAATGCCTGCAATCGGGATTATGCTTGAAGTGCCATCGATGATTTACCTTTTACCTCAGATGGCTGATCGGGTTGACTTTATTTCAGTGGGAACAAACGATCTGACACAATATTTATTAGCGGTTGATCGGAACAATGCCCGAGTTGCTGATGTCTATGAATCCATGCATCCGTCAGTCTTGATGGCGTTAAAGCATATCTCTGATGTGTGCCATCAGCATCAGATTAATGTCTGTGTGTGTGGTGAGCTTGCAGGGGATCCGATAGGGGCATTGCTTCTGATCGGTATGGGGTATCAGACATTGAGTATGAACACCGCGAACGTTGCGAAAGTGAAATACCTCATTCGTCATTCAGAAGTCAAAACGCTGGAAAAACTTGCATCGCAAGCACTGATGCAAAGCTATGGTCATGATATTTATAGTATGATGCGGACTTATTTTGAAGAGTTCGGTTTTGCTGGCTTTATCCGCGCCGGTAAACATTAAATTAATGTAAGGAACGAGCGTGACCATCACTTTTGTCTTGTTGTTGATTGTGTTAGGTGCTTTTGTCGGCGTGATGGCTGGGCTATTGGGTATCGGTGGTGGCTTAATTATTGTTCCGGCCCTGTTATTGTTATTTCCTCATATCGGCATCGCACCTGATATCGCGATGCAAGTGGCTTTGGCAACCTCTCTCTCCTGTATTATTCTGACCTCCGGCTCTTCGGCCTTGAATCATTTACGCTATGGCAATATCGATTTATTAGCCGTGAAATGGCTGACGCCCGGAATTGTTGCCGGAGGATTGATTGGCGCGACGCTTGCTGACGAGATGCCGAGCGGATACCTGCCCAAAGTATTTGGGATGATTGTTTTTTTTCTGGCGATACAAATGTTTCTCTCGATTCGTCAGCAGGTTACGAAACCGATGCCCGGGCAAGGTGCGATGTTATTGAGTGGAAGCTTAATTGGTATGATTGCCAGTTTGGCTGGTATCGGTGGCGGGGCGCTATCGGTGCCCTATCTCAACAAACATGGCGTAGAAATGCGTAAGGCAGTTGGCACATCATCACTCTGTGGCTGTGTGATTGCATTGTCTGGTATGGTGGGGTTTATCTGGCACGGTTTTTCAGTGAAAAACCTGCCTGAATTTAGTCTCGGGTATGTTTATTTACCTGCTTTGCTGTTTGTTTCCTGTGCGTCGATATTTACGACCAAAGTCGGAGCCAAGTTAGCGAGTGAGTTACCGACATCAGTATTGAAAAAAGTGTTTTCTGTTTTTCTGATGTTTATATCTGTTTATATGTTGCTGCGCTGAGCGTGGTATGTCATAAACCATTTTATATTGAATAAAGAGTAATGATTTATGTCTCAGGAATTCCTGCACTTTCCGAATATTGATCCTGTTTTAGTCTCCATTGGACCACTTTCGATCCGTTGGTATGGTGTTATGTATCTGCTAGGGTTCCTCTTTGCGACTTGGCTTGCGAACCGAAGAGCAGATAAGGAAGGCAGCGGGTGGACGAGAGAGCAGGTTTCTGACCTTTTGTTTGCCGGATTTGTAGGTGTGGTGATTGGCGGGCGTGTAGGCTATGTCCTGTTTTATGGATTTGAATATTTTCTGGCCGATCCATTATATCTGTTTAAGGTCTGGACCGGAGGGATGTCTTTCCATGGTGGTTTACTCGGTGTGATTACGGCAATGTTCTGGTATGCAAGGCGCAATCATCGCCAGTTTTTTGCCGTTGCGGACTTCGTCGCACCACTGGTTCCATTCGGACTTGCGATGGGGCGTTTAGGGAATTTTATGAATGGGGAGTTGTGGGGAAGAGTGACACATGTGCCTTGGGGAATGGTTTTTCCCGGTGCGGGGCCACTGCCACGCCATCCTTCCCAGTTGTATGAGTTCTTTTTGGAAGGTGTCCTCTTGTTTATCATCCTGAACCTCTTTATTCGCAAACCTCGTCCAGCGGGTTCGGTTGCCGGACTATTTCTGATTGGTTACGGTGCATGCCGCACATTTGTTGAGTATTTCAGAGAGCCGGATGCACAACTGGGCTTGTTTGCCGGATTCATCTCGATGGGGCAAATTCTTTCTTTACCGATGATTCTAGCCGGGGCACTGTTGATGGTTTGGGCTTATCGTCGTCATTCAGGTGTGTCAGCACAATAAATCGACATCTTAGAATAATGATTATTAGGTTGGCTAAATGGCTTTAAACGCATTAAAGACGAAGTTATCGAGACATATGACCGGGGATGCGAGAGCCCCGTTTGATACTTGTCATTATAAAACGCATAGTTTGAGTGTTGAATTGGGCGAAAGGATCGATAATTTTTGTCTGTTTCATGAAGTCGCTTATCAAGAACTAAACCGCAAATGTGAAGCATTGAATCATTTTTCTGCGAAGGTTAAGGCACAGCTTGAAGTGACAGATGATGATGAAGAACGAGAATATCTTCAGTATCGTGCTTCTCAATTTATTGGTTCAAATGATATGGATGTACAGCGAGTCAAAAACCTTGCTGATGAATCAGCCATTATCGGTTTGTGGGCTATTGTCGAGCAATTCTCTAAGCGGGCGTATGTGCTGCTGAAATCCAATTTATCCGGCGTTGAAGCATCAACGGTGAATCCGCCTTATCGATGGGATTTGATCGAAAATGCTTATCATGAATTTGGTTTGACACTGAATTTGCTCACGCATTACGACACCGTTAATGAACTTCGGGTCGTTAACAATAAAATCAAACATCTCTATCAGGTTGATAGTACTTTGGCTGCTTTTCCTCGTTTTGCCGATAAGGAGGGGCTTTCGATGATTCTCTTAGACTACCCTGTACACGAGTATGAAGAGGCGGTTTACCAGTTTCTGGGCCGTTTATTCGTATGGGTTGGGGAACAAATTGATGCCCATGGCGTTGTTAGTCCGGTCGAAAGCTAGTTGGGGATGAGGCGTATTTGGGGGCACTTGCTGAGACATTCTCAAGTAAAGGCCCTCGACTTAAGTTATTGGTCGAAGGCCTTGTGTCGTTATATTGCGACGGGGGCTTTTATCGATGGATACGGGTCATAGCCAACGATTTCGAAATCTTCAAAACGATAGTCATAAATCGACTCGGGGTGGCGTGAAATGCGCAATTCCGGTAACTGTCGTGGCTCTCGGGTGAGCTGTGTTTTAATTTGTTCCATATGATTCGAATACGCGTGTAAATCACCAAAACTGACCACAATTTCATGAGGTATCAGATCGCATTGTTGGGCGAGCATATGGGTGAGCAACGCCAATGAGGCAATGTTATAAGGTAACCCGAGGAAGCTGTCTGAGCTACGAATGTATAATTGTGCAGAGAGCTTGCCGTTTGAGACATAAAACTGATATAGCAAATGACAGGGTGGGAGTGCCATTTTCCCCTGACTGGCATTGTCTTGAGGCGCCATGGACTCGTCCGGTAAATATTCAACATTCCAGCCGTGGAATAGAATACGGCGACTGTTGGGATTATTTTTTAAAGCATCCACGACATAATCGATTTGATTGATACTCTCACCTGATTGTGTTGGCCATGCTGTCCACTGCTTGCCATAGATCGGGCCTAAGTCACCATCTTCCGTCGCCCATTCATCCCAGATCGAAACACCATTCGCTTTGAGCCATTTGGTATTGGTGTCGCCACTCAGGAACCAAATTAATTCGTTTGCGATACTTTTGAAGTGGAGCTTCTTGGTTGTAATGAGAGGAAAACCCTCTTGGAGGTTGTGTCGAATTTGACGGCCAAACACCGAAAGTGTACCGGTGCCGGTACGATCACCTTTGACATCACCGTTTTCCAGAATATCTTCCAATAATGCAATGTACTGCTTCATAACTTGCCTATTCACGAATTTTTTATCAGTTTAATGAATTTCCCGAAGACTTGTAAGGGGCAGTATCGAAGATATTTTTATGTTCGGATATATCGATGCTATAGATTGAAAACGACGATCATTTCGATCATGCTGATGATAGAATACGCTGTACTACTCTAAATTGAATCTGATTGATGGTCTGGGTATATGTCTCATTTGAATTACAATCACTTATATTATTTTTGGATGGTTTGTAAACAAGGATCGGTCACGAAAGCCGCCCAAGCTTTATTCCTGACACCACAAACAGTGACCGGGCAGATTAAAGCGCTTGAGGCACGTATGGATGGTCAGTTGATGAAACGTGCTGGGCGACGGGTTGAACCGACAGAGCTGGGACAGCTGGTTTATAAATATGCAGATCGTATGTATGGCTTGAGCTATGAGATGCTCGATATCGTCAACTATAGTCAGCGGGCAAATCTATTACTCGATGTTGGGGTTGCTGATGCCATTTCTAAACAGATCGTCAGTAAGATTTTGTCGTGCGCCGTTCCTGAAGATGAACATATTCATTTGCGTTGCTTTGAATCGACACATGAGCTGCTGCTTGAGCAGCTTTCGCAGCATAAACTGGATATGATTCTGTCTGATTGCCCAGTGGATTCTGCTCGTAGTCCCGGTTTATTTAGTAAAAAGCTGGGGGAAAATCAAATGTGCTTTTTCTCATATACGATGCCTCAAGAGCGCTCACTCATTGAATGCTTGTCTGGTGGAAAAATACTAATTCCGGGGAGTCGGACCGCAATGGGAAGAAGTGTGATGCACTGGTTTGATAGCCAGGGCATTCAACCTAATATTATGGGGGAGTTTGATGATGTCGCGCTGATGAAAGCCTTCGCCAGAGAACATCGAGAGGTCATTTTTTTAGCACCGTCACTCTATACAGAGGGAGGGAATGGTGATTTGCCGATACATTTGATCGATATAATTGATGAGTTGAAGGAAGAATATTTCGTTATCTTTGCTGAGCGGATGATTCAACATCCGGCTGTGAAACGTATATGTAGTGAAGATTTTAGTTATTTATCAGTATAATTGGTTCTTTTCCATGAGTAATTGCTTTAATATCTAGTACTTGCTTATTATATAAGTACAAGTTTTGTGATGCCGTAGCGAAAATAATAACCATTAATCGCGGTGAATGAACAGAAAGTAGAGTGATTTTGTAAGGCTGCAGGGTTGTAGCCGCTATGTATGAAATGAACCTGTCCATAAAGGGAGCCTTTCGTGAATCTTCAGGAAATGGAACAAAAATCAGCTAAAGCCGTTGTATTGCTCAAAGCAATGGCGAATGAGAGACGCCTCCAGATATTATGTTTACTGTTAGCACAGGAATTTTCAGTAGGTGAGTTGAGTGAGAAGCTTGAGTTGAGTCAGTCTGCATTATCGCAACATTTGGCGTTACTCCGTCGGGAGAAATTAGTTGCGACGCGGAAAGAAGCGCAGACGGTTTACTATTCGCTCAGTAGTCATGAAGTGAAAGAAATGATCGAGTTGTTGTATCGTCTTTATTGTTCGTAAACAGGCGTTGATTGATATCAGAGAAATAAAAAAACCGACAAAATGTCGGTTTTTTATTTTTGTATGAAGCAATTAATGCATTACAGCGCTTTGATTGCAGCAACAAAACGAGCTTTATGACGAGCTGCTTTATTCTTGTGGATCAGGCCTTTTGTTGCCATACGATCAAGAATTGGTGTTGCTTCAGTTAGTGCAGCAGTTGCAGCTTCTTTGTCGCCAGCTTTAATAGCAGCGACAGTTTTTTTCATATAAGTGCGCATCATTGAGCGGCGGCTCGCGTTGTGTTGACGATTTTTTTCCGCCTGAATAGCGCGCTTCTTAGCAGATTTACTATTTGCCAAGGGTCTACTCCCAAAAACTTTAGTTCAGTGACATTTTAAGGGCGGGAACTATCCCTTATTTACCTAAAAATGTCAATTCATTTGTGCAAAAACACAACGGACCAAAACATTTTTGGTATCGTTGGACATTCGCGGTTAAGATGGCGGGGATTCTAACAGCATTCTTTTTTGAATGCTAATACTTAATCTGCTCTTTCAATCGTCATCTTTTTTGGTGTTTATATGTCTCTGTACAAGCGTGATGTTGTATCGTTCGGTTTGAATCAATCGACATATTGTTGACACAACTATGATTTGAAAAGCAGCGCATTCTACGTTAAAAAACTGCACACAGGCAGAAAGTATTTTCAGCACGCCGGATAAAGCCAGCGCGATGCTTTTCATCCTGCTATATCAGTAAAGTCACCGGGATTATCTCGGATGCGATTTGACATATAAATAGAGGTAACGGTGAGTCAACGTCTTCTCAGGTCTGGACTGATTGTCAGTACCATGACACTGCTCTCGCGTGTTTTAGGATTATTTCGAGATATCGTGGTTGCGAATCTTATGGGGGCCGGTGCGAGTGCCGATGTGTTTTTCTTTGCCAATAAAATCCCCAATTTTTTACGCCGTTTATTTGCTGAAGGCGCTTTTTCACAGGCTTTTGTCCCCGTATTGACCGAATATCACGCTCAGGGGGATATGGACAAAACACGCCTGTTAATTGCCCGGGCTTCGGGGACGTTGGGCGTTCTCGTTTCGATCGTCACGTTGTTGGGGGTTCTTGGGTCTAGTGTTGTGACGGCTGTTTTCGGGGCTGGTTGGTTCCTCGATTGGTTACATGGCGGACCGTCAGCCGCAAAGTTTGAGCTGGCTAGCTTACTTCTCAAAATTACATTTCCTTATTTATGGTTTATCACCTTTGTTGCGTTGTCTGGTGCGATTTTAAATACGTTGGGTAAATTTGCGGTTTCTTCATTCACGCCGGTATTTCTGAACGTGATGATTATTGGTTCAGCACTGTTGATTTCCCCTCGACTGGCACAACCAGAGATTGGTTTAGCTTGTGGCGTATTTCTCGGTGGACTGGTTCAATTTCTGTTTCAGTTACCTTTTCTGATTAAAGCTGGTGTTTTTGTCTGGCCGAAATGGGGATGGAATGATCCCGGAGTACGAAAAATCAGAACCTTGATGATCCCGGCGCTATTCGGTGTGTCTGTTAGTCAAATCAATTTATTGTTTGATACCTTTATCGCCAGCTTTTTGCAAACAGGGTCAATTAGCTGGCTGTATTATTCGGACCGCTTGTTGGAATTTCCGCTCGGATTATTTGGTATCGCCATTGCTACCGTGATTTTGCCGGCATTATCAAGAAAGCATGTCGATGCTGAGCCTATCGGATTTGCGAATACAATGGATTGGGGGGTCCGGATGGTTTGTCTGTTGGGAATCCCTGCCACGCTTGGTTTGATCGTGTTAGCTCAACCGATGATTATGGTCTTGTTTATGCGTGGTGAGTTTACTTTAGTCGATGTGCAGCAGGCTGCGCTTTCGCTACAGGCATACGCTTCCGGTCTACTGTGTTTTATGTTGATCAAAGTACTGGCTCCGGGATACTACTCTCGTCAAGATACTAAAACGCCCGTCAAATATGGGATTGTGGCAATGGTCACCAACATGTTTTTTAATGCTGTATTTGCTTGGTTTTTCGGTTATGTCGGTTTGGCAATGGCGACTGCATTGTCAGCATTTGTCAACATGTCCTTACTATATCGAGGACTACATTTAGCCGCTGTATATCGGATGCAGCGTTCGACCATTCTATTTATTGGCCGGATTTTTGTTGCCAGTCTCATCATGAGTGTATGTCTTGCGTTGGGAGCAGACCATCTGGCGACTTGGGCTGAGTGGGGGACGTTAAAACGGGCGCTTATGTTGGCAGGGTTGATCGTGTCCGGTGCCTGTATTTATGGGGGCGTCAGCCTCATCAGCGGGATTCGGTTGAAAGATATCCGAGTGACCCAGTAGGTGTAGCCTCGCGTGTTTATATTGGGGAAAGTTGGTCTTTCTGTGAGACAGTCACATCATTAAAGCAGGATGTGGAACGCATTTGTTGGCTTGATTGACTTTCTTCTCCTGAGCTGAGGTTATATAATCCGTCGGTTTCATCACCAGAGAATTGAATCATAGGTTTTAAACGTCCGATATGGAATTAATCCGAGGTATTCATAACATACGTACTCAGCACCACGGTTGTGCGCTGACAATCGGGAATTTTGATGGTGTCCACCTCGGACATCAACAGGTACTGCGGTTAGTGTCAGAACAAGCCCGTGTATTGGGTGTTCCATCGATGGTGATGACTTTTGAACCACAGCCGATGGAGCTATTTAATCAACATCATGCTCCGGCTCGTTTGACACGCCTGCGCGATAAATTTGTGCAGTTGAGTCGACTCGACATTGATCGCCTGCTTTGTGTTAATTTTGATCATCAATTTGCTCAGTTAGATGCAGAAACCTTTATTCATGACTTGTTGGTCAAGCACTTGGGTGTTAAGTTTCTTGTCATTGGCGATGATTTTTGTTTTGGTCGGCAACGGCGCGGTAATTTTGCGATGTTGCAACAAGCCGGAGAGAAATTCGGTTTCGATGTGGTTAGTACACAAAGTTTCTGTGTTGATCGCCTGCGGGTCAGTAGTACTGCGATTCGTGAGGCATTGGCGCATGATGAGCTTGCCGCTGCCAAAGAGATGCTTGGGCGTCATTACAGTATCAGCGGCCGAGTGTCTCATGGGCGGAAGCTCGGACGTACGATTGGTTTTCCGACTGCAAATATCCCGTTGAAACGATGTGTTTCACCTGTTTCCGGGGTGTATGCCGTGCAGGTTTCTGGGCTGACTGAAACACCGATTAATGGTGTTGCAAATATCGGCCACCGACCAACGGTGAGCGGTGTTCGTCAGCAACTGGAAGTTCATTTGTTTGACTTTCATGGCAATATTTACGGTAAACAGTTAGAAGTCGCACTTTTACATAAACTTCGAGGGGAGCATAAATTTGATTCCTTTGAAGCATTGAAACAACAAATAGAATTGGATGCTGAAGCTGCAAGGGTGTGGTTGCTTCAGTATGAGGGTTAGCCGAGATATATTCGGCTGACATAATGTCTAACTTCGCCCAGTATAACGGAATTAAGAATCGATGAGTGAATATAAAGATACCCTGAATTTACCTGAAACAGGGTTTCCAATGCGTGGCAATCTGGCGCAACGCGAGCCGGATATGCTGAAACGTTGGTATCAAGAGGACCTTTACGGTGCTATCCGTAAAGCTAAAAAAGGCAAAAAATCTTTCGTATTACATGATGGCCCTCCTTACGCCAACGGTGATATTCATATTGGTCACGCTCTGAATAAGATTCTTAAAGACATTATTATCAAATCCAAAACGCTTTCCGGTTTTGACTCTCCTTATATTCCGGGGTGGGACTGTCACGGATTACCGATTGAGTTGATGGTTGAAAAGAAAGTGGGCAAACCGGGACAAAAAGTCACGGCCGCTGAATTTCGTGAAAAATGTCGTGAGTATGCTGCCGGCCAAGTTGAAGGACAAAAAGAGAGCTTTAAACGTCTCGGCATCCTTGGTGAGTGGGATAAACCTTATCTCACGATGGATTTTGCCACTGAGGCGAACATTATCCGTGCTTTAGGCAAAATTGCTGATAACGGGCATCTGCTCAAAGGTTTTAAGCCGGTTCACTGGTGTACTGATTGTGGCAGTGCCCTTGCCGAAGCCGAAGTTGAATATAAAGATAAACAATCGCCATCAATTGATGTACGTTTCAAAGCGGTTGATGTACCGGCGCTGTTGTCTAAATTCACTTTAAATCAAGGGCATGAAGGCGATGGCGATCTCTCTATCGTCATCTGGACGACAACGCCATGGACCTTGCCGGCAAACCGTGCTGTCTGTTTACGCGATGATCTGGAATATGTTTTGATTCAGATTGAAGCGGATGAAGCAACAGGGCGTCAGGCTGAGCGGATTATTGTTGCTTCCGAGCTGGCCAAAGATGTGATGGATCGTGCCGGGATTGAACATTTCCATCATCTAGGGTTTGCAAGCGGAGCGGATTTAGAATTAACCCGCTTCCATCACCCGTTCTATGATTTCACTGTGCCTGCTATTTTGGGCGATCATGTTACGACAGATTCAGGGACTGGAGTGGTGCATACCGCGCCCGGCCACGGTCAGGAAGACTTTGTTGTTGGTCAGAAGTATCAACTGGAAGTTGCAAACCCTGTGGGATCAAATGGTGTTTATCTGCCGGATACTGAATTGTTTGCTGGTCAGCACGTGTTTAAAGCCAATGATACAGTGATTGAAGTCCTGAAAGAAAAAGGCGCGCTGTTACATCATCATGCTTATGAACATAGCTATCCTCATTGTTGGCGCCATAAGACACCGATTATTTTCCGCGCGACACCACAGTGGTTTGTGTCGATGGATCAGGCGGGATTGCGCCACAAAGCGCTGGAAGCAATCAAAGGTATCAAATGGATGCCAGATTGGGGTGAAGGCCGTATTCAAAGTATGGTTGAAGGTCGTCCTGAATGGTGTATTTCCCGGCAAAGAACGTGGGGTGTACCAATTGCACT
Organism: Vibrio gazogenes; assembly: GCF_002196515.1. Taxonomy (NCBI): domain Bacteria; kingdom Pseudomonadati; phylum Pseudomonadota; class Gammaproteobacteria; order Vibrionales; family Vibrionaceae; genus Vibrio; species Vibrio gazogenes. The sequence goes on from NZ_CP018835.1 coordinate 2,659,294, forward strand.
ATTTGTACATAAAGAGACGTCTGAATTACATCCGAATTCTTCTGCGCTGATTGAGCAGGTTGCTCAACGGGTAGAGCAAAAAGGTATTCAGGCATGGTGGGATCTGGATGTTGCAGAACTGTTGGGTGATGACGCGCAGCAGTATGAAAAAGTATTGGATACGCTGGATGTTTGGTTTGACTCTGGCGTGACTCATTATTCAGTTGTCGATTCCCGTGAAGAGTTCCACGGTGCACAGGCGGATATGTATCTGGAAGGGTCCGATCAACATCGCGGCTGGTTCCAGTCTTCGCTGATCTCATCGATTGCGATGAAAGACAAAGCACCATACCGAGAAGTGTTGACGCATGGTTTCACGGTAGATGGACAAGGTCGTAAGATGTCTAAATCGATCGGCAACACCATCGCCCCGAAAGACGTCGTCAATAAATTGGGTGCAGATATTTTACGGTTGTGGGTTGCTTCTACGGATTATACCGGTGAAGTTGCCGTTTCTGATGAGATTTTGAAGCGTTCTGCGGATGCATATCGCCGGATTCGTAATACATCCCGCTTCTTCTTGGCGAACCTGAACGGCTTTAATCCGGCAACAGATATTGTTCCGATGGAAGAGATGGTTGCACTGGATCGCTGGGCTGTCGCTCGTGCGCTCGCAACCCAGCAAGAAATCATCAAAGCTTATGATGGATATAACACGCATGCTGTTGTTCAGCGCTTAATGCATTTCTGTTCGATTGAAATGGGTTCTTTCTATCTCGATGTGATTAAAGACCGTCAATACACTGCCAAGTGCGGCGGACATGCACAAAGAAGTTGTCAAACAGCATTATTCTACATCGTTGAAGCTTTGGTTCGTTGGATGGCACCGATTATGTCATTCACTGCGGATGAAATCTGGCGTGAAATGCCAGAACTACAAGCAAACGGTGCAACACGTCATCCGTTTGTCTTCGCTGAAGAATGGTACGAAGGCCTTTTCGATTTGCAGGATGGTGAGTCTTTGGATCACGCATTCTGGAGTAGCATTCAAGATGTCCGTGGTGTCGTCAATAAGTTGCTGGAAACAGCGCGGAGTGAGAAGATCATCGGTGGTTCATTACAAGCGGAAGTAACGCTGTACGTTGATGGTGAGCTGGCAGATAAACTGAATCGACTTGAAGATGAACTCCGTTTTGTGTTGTTGACCTCGAAAGCCGTTGTTCAACCGGTTTCGCAGAAAACGGAACAAGCGCAGAGTACCGAGATTGATGGTTTGTTTGTCATGGTTTCAGCGACTGAAGCAGAGAAATGTGAACGTTGCTGGCACCATACGGATGATGTCGGTACGATTGCCGGACATGAACACATTTGCGGTCGCTGTGTCTCTAATATCGAAGGTGCTGGCGAAGTCCGTAAATTTGCATAATCAGTCGACTGACGGAATCAATATGACAGAACTGACACTTAAGCGTTCAGGGATCCGCTGGTTATGGCTGGCGGTTGTGGTTTTCGCGCTTGATATTATCATCAAACTGGTCGTCATGAATCATATGGATTATGGATGGCAACACCGTATTGAGGTGCTGCCGTTTTTTAATCTGTTGTACGTTCATAATTATGGTGCTGCATTCAGTTTTCTGAGTGATCAGACCGGATGGCAGCGTTGGTTATTTACCGGTATTGCATTGCTTGTTGTGCTGTTACTGATGTACTGGATGCGCAAGCAACCAGCCTCAGAACGATGGACAAACAGTGCTTATGCAATGATTATTGGCGGCGCTGTGGGCAACGTCTTTGATCGCATTGTGCATGGATTTGTGGTTGATTACCTCGATTTCTACTGGGCAGGCCACCATTGGCCAGCTTTTAATCTGGCTGACAGTGCGATCTGTATTGGCGCGATTATGCTCATTCTTGATGGTTTCCGTCGTAAAGATGAACCCAAATAGTCTATCCAGATTCATTGAATGAATCACCCGAAGCGCTGTCTGTTGAACCGGATAGCGCTTTTTGCATCAAAGCAGGGGAAAGCAAGTCACATGACAAATACAAACAAAGCTCAATTGATACGGAAAGGGAGTGCTGTCACTTTTCATTTTACAATTAAACTGAAAGATGGCTCGATTGCTGACAGTACGCATCAGATGGGGAAACCCGCGAAATTAGTCATCGGGGATGGCAGCTTAAGCGACAACTTTGAGCAATGTCTGTTCGGTTTGCAAGCGGGTGATCAACGTACGATCGAACTGAACGCAGCCGATGCATTCGGTCTACCAAATCCTGATAATATTCACCATATGGATCGCACGAAGTTTGCTGGGGATGCAGAACTTGACGTTGGTGTCATCATGGGGTTTAGCGGCCCTGATGGCATGGAGATTCCCGGTATTGTGACCGCCATTGAAGGTGAATCCGTCACCGTTGATTTTAATCATCCGTTGGCTGGTCAGGATGTTACTTTTGATGTTGAAATTTTAGCTGTTGAATCGGGTGAATAACGACGGATGTCGTGAGTTGAGTAAAAAACCATGAGCAATGATATGAAAATACTATTAGCAAACCCTCGCGGCTTTTGTGCCGGTGTTGACCGGGCCATCAGTATTGTCGAGCGCGCTTTGGAGATGTATCAGCCACCAATCTACGTCCGTCATGAAGTCGTGCACAACCGGTTTGTTGTTGAAGATTTGAAGCGGCGCGGCGCTATTTTCGTTGAAGAGTTGCATGAAGTTCCTGACAACCAAATTGTGATATTTTCTGCGCATGGTGTCTCTCAAGCGGTCAGAAATGAAGCCAAATCCAGAGCATTGACCGTCTTTGATGCGACTTGTCCGCTCGTGACTAAAGTTCACATGGAAGTCGCCAGAGCCAGTAGAAAGCATCTGGAAGTCATTTTAATTGGCCATGCCGGACACCCTGAAGTTGAAGGTACAATGGGGCAGTATGCCAGTCAGACTGGTGGTATGTATTTGGTTGAAAAACCAGCAGATGTTGTCGGGCTGAAAGAGAGAGTCAAACATCCGGATAATCTTCACTATGTTAGTCAGACTACGCTTTCAGTTGATGAAACTGCGGATGTGATTGATGAATTGCGGCGTATTTTTCCTGACATTCAGGGCCCGCGTAAAGATGATATTTGCTATGCCACACAGAATCGTCAGGATGCAGTACGGATTCTGGCTCAGCAAGTGGATGTGATGATCGTGGTTGGCTCTAAGAATTCGTCGAATTCGACGCGTTTGAAAGAGTTATCTGAAAAACTGGGGACCGCTGCATTTCTCACGGACCGACCGGAAGATATTCAACCGGAGTGGTTATCCGATGTCCAGCTTGTCGGCGTGACAGCAGGTGCTTCAGCACCGGAAGCGCTGGTCAATCAGATTCTTGATCGCATCAAAGAATTGGGCGCAGTTTCCGTTGAAGAAGTGTTGGGACGAGAAGAAAACATGTTTTTTGAAGTTCCGAAAGAGTTGCAAATGAAGATGGTTGACTGACCAGCATTTTTTTAGCGATGATCGAATCAGGGCTCCCTCAGGGAGCCCTTCTTATATGAAGTATTGCCAGAGAACAGCGTTAAGTTACGCGGTTTTCGTCTGCTTATCTGATGTGTTTTTCGGGTTTGAAACGGTCGTATTATCATGGCCTTTTGCCACTTTGAGTACGTAGGCGAGCATCGCAATAGAAGCAAGGAAGCCAAGGATTGTCGAAATCTGCATAGGCAAACCTAATCCCAGCGTACTACTGTTGAGAATAAAGCTGACACAGACTGTCGTCATGAACAGTGCCGGTACGGTTGTAATCCAATGGAATTTCTGGTGGCGTAAGAGGTAAGCTGAAGCAGTCCACAACATCACGACTGCGGTTGTTTGGTTGGCAAAACCAAAGTAACGCCAGATGATTGCGAAATCGACTTGAGTCAGAATGCCACCAATGACAAAGAGAGGCATTGCCATCAGTAATCGGTTGCGCAGGGTTTTCTGCTCGATATTAAAATACTCTGCTAAGATCAGACGGCTGGAGCGGAAAGCGGTATCACCAGAAGTAATAGGCAGAATGACGACACCAAGGAACGCGAGAATACCACCGAATACGCCCAGTAGGCCGAACGAAGAGCTGTAGACCACATTACCCGGGCCACCTTGACCAATCGCTTCAGAAAGCCCGTCTAGTGAGCCGAAGTAGGACAAAGCAATCGTACACCAGATTAACGCAATCACACCTTCGCCAATCATGGCACCATAGAATACGAAGCGGCCATTTTTTTCATTTTCCATACAGCGTGCCATCAGCGGTGACTGGGTGGCATGAAACCCTGAAATTGCACCACAGGCAATTGTAATGAAGAGAGCCGGCCATAATGGCATGTCACGCGGATTTAGGTTGCTAAACAGATCACTGATGGTGAAACCACCCATGATAGTGTGTTTGTCAGAGACCATGATTGCAGTGATTAATCCAACAGACATGAAGATGAGCAGGGCACCGAATAATGGATATAAACGTCCGATGATTTTATCGACTGGAACGATCGTTGCCAAAATGTAGTAAGCAAAAATGATGATGACCATCAGACCAGTGCCGATATTGAGTGATAATTGCTCATTGACTAGGTTGGTAATCATACCAGCAGGCGCAGAAACAAACACAACCCCAACAAGCAGTAAGAGAATAATCGCAAAGGCATTCATGAAATGTTTTGCGCCATTGCCAAGATATTTACCGCTGATGTTCGGGACTGAGGCGCCGCCGTTTCTGACTGAGAGCATCCCCGAGAAATAATCATGGACTGCGCCGGCAAAAATACAGCCAATGACAATCCACAATAATGCCGCCGGGCCATATAGCGCCCCCATTATCGGGCCGAATATCGGACCAACACCGGCAATGTTCAGTAACTGAACAAGGTAGACCTTCGGTGTTGATATCGGGACATAATCAACACCATCCCTCATACTGTAGGCTGGTGTTTGGCGTTGCTCATTAATACCAAATATTTTTTCGACAAGAGTACCGTAAATAAAGTAACCCCCGATTAAAGCGATTAAGGCGACAAAGAACCACAGCATATTATTTTCCTTCTGTTGGTGGACAGAGACGTTCTATCAATAGACTAGTCTGACCAGAAGCGTTATGCATGGGAAAGTCAACTGAGTGGTTCTATGAAGAATTAAGTGGTCTTCTATCCACAGGAAGTGGTTTTTATTTTTATAGTGTATTGATTGAATGGAAGATATTTCTCATATCAATATCAATGCGCTGTATCGGAAACTGGACATCGCTGTTTGGTGTTTTTCGTCGAAAGCGTATATGGTTGAAGAGAGATAAATTTAAAACAAGGTGTTGATGTCGTGATAAATTTTCGTAATTGGCTCAGTGGAATCGTGATTTCTTTGCTGCTGTTAGGATGTTCTGCATCGGAGCAATCACTCGCTACACAAGGAGACTGGTATCAAATTGGTTATCGTGATGGGATTGCGGGGCATCAACAGCGATCCTATAGAGTACTTCATCAGTTGGGGGCCGTCCAAATGGCCGATTATGATGAAGGATATGATGACGGTGTTACCCAATATTGTAATCCAGATTTTGCCTATCAAATCGGGTTGTCCGGTCAATTTTATGATGGCGTTTGTGCCGGAACGCCAGCGGGGAATCAGTTCCGTATGGAGTGGCAACGGGGTTGGGAGCAATATACCAATCACTGAGCGATGGCCTGTGTATGGCCGTCTCTCAGTGACACGGTATTGAAACGGGCAACAGGCCGTCAATCGGCCTGGTGTCGGGTCTTTAAGCTGGCGGTTGGATTGCTTTGCGTAAGACCCCTTCGGATTGTGAGAGTTTGTCCAGCGCTTCCTGATAACTCATATCGGTCAACTGCATCAGAATTGCGATTTTTGCATTGTTTTGGCTCTGCGTCAGTAACTGCTCCGCTCGTGTTTTCTCACAGTCTGTCGCTTGCATTACGATTCTCACGGCCCTCGCTTTCAGTTTTTTATTGGTTGCCTGTACATCAACCATCAGGTTTTGATAGCTTTTGCCTAAGCGGATCATGCTCGCGGTGGTCAGCATATTCAGGATCAGCTTTTGTGCCGTACCGGACTTCAGTCGCGTAGAACCGGTTAATGCTTCCGGGCCAACCAGCGGTGAGATGGCTATCTGTGCAATAGCCGCAATGCTTGAGTCTGGATTACAAGAGACGGCAACGGTTGTCGCACCTACTTGATTGGCATATTCCAGCCCACCGATCACATAAGGGGTTCGGCCACTGGCGGCAATACCAACGACAACATCGTGCTGACTCAGAGCAATGTTTTGGAGATCATGACTTGCCGCGCTCGGGGAATCCTCACTGCCTTCTTGTGCTTTAAACATGGCTTCTTTCCCCCCGGCGATCAAACCGATCACCATCTGATCGGACACTCCGAAAGTCGGGGGGCATTCTGAGGCATCCAGTACTCCCAGACGGCCACTGGTACCGGCACCGATATAAATCAACCGCCCTTTATTTTTAAATGCCGTGGTAATAGCATCGACGGCTGTGGCGATTTGCGGGATGACTTTCTCTACCGCAAAAGGCACGGTCTTATCCTGTTGATTCAGTCGTTCAAGAATGGCTTCAGTGGATAACAAATCGATATCCATGGTTTCCGGGTTCCGGCCTTCAGAAACCAACTGAGACAATGCGGACAATAAAGCATCATTTGTCATAAGCTTTTACTCTTCTGATTTTATTGGGGTGTGTAGATGACGCCCAGTGATACGGCTTTGATCGCGCCAGTGACTTCAGGCACGTTACTCGGAAGTGCATGAATGCGTTGATGTGCCAGCCAGGCAAAAGCCATGGCTTCCATATAATCGTTATCAACACCTTGTGCCGATGTATTACAGACCTGCCAGTCTTGCAACAGAGCTTGTAACTCCTGCATCAATAATGGATTGTTGGCACCACCGCCACAGACAAATAGTCGGGGCTGAAGACCGCTGGCATATAAACAGCTTTGATCGGCGATGGTCTCAGCCGTCAACCGGCACAGTGTTCTTTGCACATTTTCGGGAGGGATGGGATGGTTCAATAATCTGATTTTCGACTGAACCCAATCCAGATTGAAGTATTCTCTGCCGGTACTTTTTGGGGCATGTGCCGAGAAATAGCTATCCCGCTTCATCTGTTCCAGCAGCGGTCCATCGATTTCTCCGCTGCGGGCCATCTGTGCATCTTGATCGAATTTTTCCCGTGTGTGGTATTGGCACCAAGCATCCATCAGGATATTACCGGGACCTGTATCATAGCCTAATAGCGGCTGATTCGGTCTGAGCACTGAAATGTTGGCAATGCCACCAATGTTAAGCACGACCAAGGTTGCGTCATCCTGCGGAAACACTTCCCGATGAAACGCCGGAACGAGCGGGGCGCCCTGACCGCCCAGCGCCATGTCTTTACGGCGAAAGTCTGCAACGGTATCAATGCCTGTTTTTGTGGCGACAATATGGGCATCACCAAGCTGCATTGTGAACGGTGTATCCCCTGTCGGGTGATGGTAGACCGTCTGTCCATGACATCCAATGGCTCGGATATCCTTAGCCTGGTATCCGCTTTGTGCCAATAGTGCATTGACTGCATCGGCAAACAAATGACCAAGACGATGATCGAGTCTGCCAATTGCAGGGAGATGGGTCGGCTGACCAGTACAAATATCCAGAATATTCTGTTTGATTGCTTCCGGTATAGGATACATCGCGGATGAAAGTAGCCGAATGTCACGACCGTCGATTTCAATCAGAGCAACATCAACCCCGTCGAGGCTCGTGCCGGACATCACGCCAATAAACAATTCTTTCTGGGCCATGATTACTTCCCACTGGTGGAACATCATTGCATTGTAATTGATTTTTGTCGCAGCACCACTGTGCATGCAAATCTTTGCGGATGGCTCTTTTTTATTGACTGCTCAGAGCGTTAATCATCCGGCGGAAAGGCGGTGTTGGTATTGCGAATAGAACTGCATCCGAGTGTGGTTGTGTATATAATCGGCTCAAATCAATCATTCGGATTCGGGAGATAGGTATGGGGCCGCTGTGGCTAGATATGGAAGGATGTGAGTTGAGTGCCGAAGAGAAAGAAATGTTGGCACATCCGACTGTTGGTGGCGTGATTTTGTTCGCCAGAAACTATTTTGATTCAAGACAACTACAGGCTTTGACTCAGTCAATTCGTCAGTATGCAAAAAAGCCAATCCTGATTGGTGTCGATCAAGAAGGTGGTCGTGTTCAACGTTTTCAGGATGGATTCACTCGGCTACCGGCTGCCGCAAACTATGCGCGTTGTGCAGAGAGTGAACAGCTCGCGCAACTTGGCGGGTGGTTGATGGCCAGTGAACTGATTGCGCATGATATTGATTTAAGTTTTGCCCCGGTTCTTGATACGGGATTCTCCTGTCGGGCGATAGGGAATCGTGCTTTTGGTGAAGATCGTGAGACGGTCATATCGATGAGTCAGGCATATATGCAAGGAATGAAGTCTGCGGGCATGGCGACAACGGGGAAACACTTTCCGGGACATGGTGGTGTAGTGGAAGATTCACACAAAGAAACCCCGTATGATCATCGTGAGGATATTTTTGAGACCGATATGCAGGTGTTTCAGCAGCATATTCAGGCGAATTTATTAGATGCGATGATGCCAGCACATGTGATTTATTCTCATTACGATCAACAACCTGCAAGTGGTTCAACATTCTGGCTGAAGCAGATACTGCGTCACAAACTTGGCTTTCATGGCATCATTTTTTCTGATGACTTGGCGATGGAAGGTGCCTCTGTTATGGGAGATGCGGTTGCTCGTTCCCAGCAAGCTTTGGCCGCCGGGTGCGATATGTTACTGCTGTGTAATGATCGTGCGGCGTCTGTCCGGGTTTTGGATCATCTGCCGATGATGGCGGTGTCTGGTGCTGAATGCCTGCAAAAGCAGCGCGCATTTAGTCCGGCTGAACTGAAAGCAACGCCGCAATGGAAACACGCAGTGGCAGCACTTGAACCACTGACGGAGCGGTAAATGCGTGTTGCGTTTAACTGATGCCGAGCGTTTCTTTTAAATTTTTCAGGTAGTGCCGACTGACAGGGACGGTATATCCCGAAACGGTCAGCACTTCTGCCAGACCATGCTCGAGGAGTTTGATCTCCTGAATATTTTTCGGATGAATCAAATATTGACGATGACAGCGAAGCAGCGGGGTCTTTTCTTCCAGATGTTTCAGCGTGAGCTGGCTGGTGGCTTTTTTATCGCTGGTCTGGACATGCACCCCTGCCAGATCACTACTGACAAACTCGACCGCCTGTATTGGGATAATCACAATCCGGTTGAGTCCGGTGCAGGGGATCTGTTCCAGTGATTTAGGAATAATGGGAGAAAAATCCTGTCGTTGCATGTCTCGCTTGAGCCGTTGCAGGGTTTTGTGCAGACGTTGTTCATCAATGGGTTTGAGCAGATAATCAAATGCGTTGTCTTCAAAGGCTTGAATCGCGTATTGATCATAGGCGGTGACAAACACCACTCTCGGCATCGTTTCTTGATCGAGCATTGCTAATAGCTCGATACCAGAGAGTTGAGGCATTTGGATATCAAGAAAAACGACATCCGGTTTGAGCTGATTAATCTGTTTCAAGCCGTCAATCGCATTCGCAGCCTGACCGACAATTGTCAATGTCTCATCTTCTTCAAGCAGTTGGATTAGTGCTTCTCTGGCATGTATTTCGTCATCAATAATCAGTACTTGCATTCAGATATTCTCTCAAAGGCATTTCAGGTTAGGTTTGGGAGTAAAAATTGCATTTTGGTCGAGACATCCGGTTGGACGTCGGTTTGCAATTGCGATGAATGACCAAAGTAATTGATCAGCCGTTTTTCAACGATTTGCATTCCCAGCCCATGTGTTTGATTCGGTGAAGTACGGAACAGACCCGCATTATCTTCAACGACGATAAGGTGTCCATGTGCTGTTGGCTGGTTATAAATACGAATTTTACCCTGTCCAAGTAAATTGGAGGTGCCGTGTTTGATAGCATTTTCGACTAAAGGCTGGAGGGTAAATGTAGGCAACTGTCGTTCCATCAGGGCGGGATCGATCTGAATCTCAATATCAAGGCGATCACAAAAGCGAGCTTGCTCAATCATCAAGTAAGCATTCACATGGGCCAGCTCTTCTGCAAGGGTTATCGTTTCTATATTCTGCTTTAAGTTGCTGCGAAAAAAATGGGCCAGATGTTGAATCAGTTCGCGAGCTTGACCGGGATCGGTGCGAACGATCGCACTGATCGTATTCAACGCATTAAAGAGAAAATGAGGGTTCACTTGCGCGTGAAGGAGTTTGATCTCTGACTGAGCCAATAATGTTTTCTTCTGTTGATATTCACCATGAAGGATTTGGCTCGACAATAGCTGTGCGATACCGCCAGCCATTGACATATTAATGGATGAAAATAGTTTGCGCTTCTGTTCATAAAGTTTGATGGTCCCGATGACACGATCATCGACGCGGAGCGGAATGATTAGTGCAGAGCCTAATTTACAGTCTGGTGACAGAGAGCATTGATAGGGGCGCTCGTATCCGTCGAGATAGATTATTTCATTTTGTTCAATCGACTCCAGTGTTTTGGGCGATGAGATAGGAGTATTAGGATGATGGTGATCATCTCCGATACCAATGAAGGCGAGGATTTTTTCTCGATCTGTAATTGATACAGCGCCGACATTGGTTTCCTCATAGACGATACGGGCAACTGGCCCTGCTGTCTTGGCGGTAAACTCCTCGGATAGTAGCCCGACGGAACGTTCAGCGATGCGTAATGCTTTGCGGGAAAAAGTTGCAGAATATTCTTCATAAATCGATTTTTTATCTTTGAGAATACTCATAAACAGTGCCGCTCCGACTGAGTTGGCAATAATCATCGGGGCAGCAATGGTACTAACCAGTGAAAATGCTTGGTTATATGGTTTGGCAACCGATAAAATAATCAACATCTGAATCACTTCTGCGAACAGAGTAACCCCGAAGACCACGCCCGGATGAAACAAACGTTCCCGTTGGCATCTTCTCATTAGATAAGTATGCAGTAATCCACCGATGAGGCCTTCGGTTGTGGTTGAAATCGCACAGGCTAAGTCGGTAAACCCACCGAGTGCGTAGCGATGAAGCCCTCCGGTCAGACCAACGGCAAAACCGACAACCGGCCCGCCGAACAATCCACCCATGACGGCACCAATCGCCCGGGTATTTGCGATAGCATCATCGATCTGTAGGCCAAAGTAGGTTCCCAAAATGCAAAACAGCGAGAAAAGCACATAAATTGACAGTCTGTGCTCTAAACGAGAAGAAATGTTCAGGATTGGCAGGAATAGCGGCGTTTTACTGAGCATATAAGCAAGAACAAGGTAAACGCACATTTGTTGCAGCAGGGAAATAATCACATCCATTGGTCATACAGAACATCTTATAAACTGTTTGCTTATTCTAGGGGAAGGTACAGCAATAAAATACTCACCAATCAGTGAATTGTGATGGAATGAGGTTGATAGAGTTGTGTGAACTATATTTTACATTTAATGTTATTATTATTTTACATTCACAAAGGCTGTTTTTACTGGTAATTTAAGCCGCATATGTGATTTAATTCTCGTTAATAGAGAATGGTGTGTAAATTTTTTTGTACAGGTGGCAACGATGAATGAACTCAATGATATTAATATAACTGACCAACAGGTTTTGATTACACCAGAAGCACTGAAAGCGAAGCTGCCTCTGAGTGAGAAGGCACAGCAATTCATTCATCAGTCTCGTCAGACAATTGCTGACATTATTCATAAACGGGATCACCGTTTACTGGTTGTATGTGGCCCTTGTTCGATTCACGATCTGGACGCGGCCAAAGAGTATGCCAAACGCTTTAAAGCATTATCTGAAGCTGTCAGTGATCAGCTGTATTTAGTCATGCGGGTTTATTTTGAAAAGCCACGGACAACCGTGGGTTGGAAAGGGTTGATCAATGACCCGCATATGGACGGTACCTTTGATATTGAACACGGGTTACATGTTGGTCGACAATTACTCGTCGAACTGGCCGAAATGGACATTCCGCTTGCGACGGAAGCGCTTGATCCGATCAGCCCTCAATATCTCTCTGACACATTTAGCTGGGCTGCTATCGGGGCAAGAACCACGGAGTCTCAGACTCACCGGGAAATGGCCAGCGGTCTTTCAATGCCTATCGGGTTCAAAAATGGTACAGATGGCAGTTTATCGACAGCAATCAATGCTATGCAGGCGGCTTCATCGAGTCACCGTTTCATGGGAATTAACGCTGAAGGTCAGGTTGCGTTGCTCACGACCCAAGGGAACTCAAACGGGCATGTGATTCTGCGTGGCGGTAAGCAAACCAATTATGATTCAGTTTCTGTTGCCGAGTGTGAAGCAGAAATGCACAATGCAAAACTTGACCCGGCATTGATGGTAGACTGTAGCCATGCGAACTCTCGTAAAGACTTCAGACGTCAACCATTGGTTGCTGAAGATGTGATCCATCAGATCCGTGAGGGAAATCGCTCGATTATCGGGTTGATGATCGAAAGTCATATTCATGAGGGGAACCAATCCTCTGATTTGCCTCGTGAGGAAATGCAGTACGGTGTCTCCATCACGGATGCATGTATCAGTTGGGAAGTGACAGATTCTTTGCTGCGTCGTGCGCATCAGGATCTGGTTCCATTCTTAGAGAAACGTTTGCAAGATTAAAGAGGTTGTTCATGTCAGTTGAGCTCAACGCGTTACGAGATCAGATAGATGAAGTCGATCAGCAGATGATCAAACTGCTTGCCCGTCGTCTGGCGTTGGTTGAAAAAGTCGGTGAAGTGAAAAGTCAGCACGGTTTACCGATTTATGCCCCGGAACGTGAAGCTGCGATGCTGGCGGCACGTCGTGAAGAAGCTGAGAAACAGGGGGTTCCTGCTCAACTGATTGAAGATATTCTGCGCCGGACGATGCGTGAGTCTTATGCGAGTGAGAAAGATGCGGGTTTTAAGTGTTTGAATCCCGAGTTGCGTCCGATTGTGATTGTCGGTGGGAATGGACAATTAGGGGGATTATTCGCACGGATGTTCCGTTTGTCCGGTTATACGGTAAAAATCCTCGGCAGTCAGGACTGGGATCGTGCCGACGATCTCCTGCATGATGCGGGAATGGTGGTTGTGACAGTGCCGATTCATCTGACACTGGACGTTATATCAAAGCTTAAACACCTGCCTGAAGATTGTATTTTGTGCGATCTGACTTCGATCAAATCGAAGCCATTACAAGCGATGTTGGATGTGCATGCCGGACCGGTTGTCGGATTACACCCGATGTTTGGTCCTGATGTACCAAGCCTTGCGAAGCAGGTTGTAGTTTATTGTGATGGCCGTGGTGCAGAGTGTTATCAGTGGCTGATTCAGCAGATCTCGATTTGGGGAGCCAGCTTATGTCAGATTCGGGCTGAAGATCATGATCATGGGATGACATTGATTCAGGCGCTGAGACACTTTACATCTTATGTCTATGGCTTGCATCTATCGAAAGAAAGCCCAGATTTAGAAAAACTCCTTCAGCTCAGTTCTCCGATTTACCGGCTGGAATTAGTGATGGTTGGACGTCTATTTGGTCAGGACCCGAACCTTTATGGTGACATCATCTTCTCTTCAGAAGAAAACATCGCCATGATTCGTCGTTTTTATCAGTGCTTTACGGAAGCAATGACTATTATTGATGAAAAAGACAAAGGGCGATTTATTGAGAGCTTTTCTAAAACCAGTCAGTGGTTTGGTGATTACTCGCAGAAGTTTATGTCAGAGAGTCAGAGTTTGCTCAAGCATGCCAATGATACGATTCATCGTGGGTAAATTTTCAGTCGTAGTCTTCACGGAAAGCACTGAAAAAAGAGCGGTTCACCCGCTCTTTTTACATTGTTCACGATATTCCCCTCGATTGAGTCTGCACCAGACGTATCATCAATCCTCGTCATCACCTAAATCAGTCAGGTGTTCGAGTTCTCGATGTAAGAGGGCGTCATTCCCCACATTCAGCTCAATCAGTCTTTTCAGGTGAGAAATACTTTCAACATCGATATAAGCAATACTCGCGTGCAATGTATTGTTTTCCAAATTGACGATATTTGCCGTCATTTGAATCGAGATGTCACTTTCGGGGAGTGGAAATTCAATATAAACAGGTTGTTGTGGATCGAGTCTCGATTCACCAAGGATAGATAGCAGAATCCCGTGTAGTGAGAGATCCTGAACTGTTGTTGAAATGTGGACTGACCCTTGGGTCAGTAAAGCCGGAGCTCGGTAGATAATCCGTGAAAATCGACGTTTTTCTGCCATATCTCTGCCTCTGTATGTGGGGGGAAGGGAACCCAGTTACGGAAAATGCACCGTCATTTTGTCTTTTCCTAATAAAAAAGGCCGCAACTGCGGCCTCTTACATCAACAGAAAACACTATTTCGCAATACGCTTGTATTTAATGCGATGCGGTTCTGCCGCCTGAGCACCCAGAGTCTGTTTTAGCCATTCCGAGTATTCAGTATAGTTACCTTCATAGAAGTTGACTTGCCCTTCATCACGGTAATCAAGAATATGTGTCGCAATTCTGTCAAGGAACCAACGGTCATGCGAAATCACCATGGCGCATCCCGGAAACTCTAACAACGCTTCTTCCAGTGCCCGGAGTGTTTCTACATCGAGATCGTTGGTTGGTTCATCAAGCAGTAAGACGTTACCGCCAGCTTTGAGTAGTTTTGCCAGATGGACGCGGTTCCGCTCTCCTCCAGAGAGCTCCCCGATGACTTTCTGCTGATCCACACCTTTAAAATTAAAGCGAGAGCAGTAAGCCCGCGCCGGCACTTCAAAGTTATTGATCCGAATGATATCGGCACCTTCAGAAATCTCCTGAAAGACCGTATTCTTATCATTCATACTGTCACGGAACTGATCAACCGAAGCAAGCTTCACGGTATCACCGATGTCGATGGTTCCGGAGTCAGGTTGTTCGGTGCCACTGAGCATCTTGAACAGTGTTGATTTTCCTGCACCATTGGGACCAATGATACCGACAATCGCCCCTTTCGGCATAGAGAATGACAGATCATCAATTAACACTCTGCCATCGAATGACTTGGTGAGGTTTGCCACTTCAATGACTTTTTCACCTAAACGTTCACCCGGCGGGATAAATAGTTCATTGGTTTCATTACGTTTTTGATGATCACCGCTTTGCAACTCTTCAAAACGAGCCATCCGGGCTTTGGATTTGGCCTGACGACCTTTCGGATTCTGACGAACCCATTCAAGCTCTTTCTCGATGGTTTTCTGGCGAGCTTTTTCCTGAGATGCTTCTTGCTTCAGACGCGCATCTTTCTGTTCCAGCCAAGAGGTATAATTCCCTTGCCATGGAATCCCTTCACCACGGTCAAGCTCCAGAATCCAGCCCGCAGCATTATCCAAGAAGTAACGGTCGTGGGTAATGGCGACCACGGTACCGCTGTAATCGACCAGAAAATGTTCCAGCCAAGCAACGGATTCTGCATCCAAGTGGTTGGTTGGTTCGTCTAATAGCAGCATGTCTGGTTTTTCCAGTAGCAGACGGCAAATTGCCACTCGGCGTCGCTCACCACCAGAAAGGTTACTGATTTTTGCATCCCATTCAGGCAGACGCAGTGCATCTGCGGCACGTTCCAGTATATTATCCAGATTATGGCCGTCTTTTGCCTGAATTAAGGCTTCCAGATCCCCTTGCTCTTTGGCTAGCGCATCAAAATCTGCATCTGGTTCTGCATAAGCTGCGTAAACCGCATCGAGGCGCTCAAGAGCATTTTTGACATCAGAAACGGCTTCTTCAACAATTTCACGGACCGTTTTACTTTCGTCCAGTACGGGTTCTTGTGGCAGATAGCCGACATTCAATCCGGGTTGTGGACGTGCTTCGCCATCAATGTCTGTATCAATGCCAGCCATGATGCGCAGTAGCGTTGATTTCCCTGCACCATTGAGGCCCAGAACACCAATCTTGGCACCAGGGAAAAAGCTTAGAGAGATATCTTTCAGGATTTGTCTTTTCGGCGGCACGATTTTGCTCACCCGAGACATTGTATACACGTATTCAGCCATTACTGATCGTTCCTAACTGTTACTCGTAGACCAAAACGGCCATTTTATACTAATCAGATGACATTTGTTACTGACAGACATTTTTTTCATACAGACTTTGGGCGGATCAGATGATTTGTGAAAAAATATGCAAATTAATGTTGTTTGAGATTTTTTGTTAATTTAGCCTCTCTCATGTAATAAATGAGGAAATTATGGCTAAAATGTTAAAAAGTCGTTTTAGAGGAGTCAGGTCAATTATATCGTTTATGAACGAGTCTTGGCGTCGCGCCATATTGCCGATTGTCATGGGTATTTTTATCGGTAGTTGCTTTGCTCCACGTAGTTTTGCTCAAAGTGATTTGACACTGGCACAACAGCGCCAATTGTACGAGCGTGCTCAACTCTGGCTGGATCAACAAGAAGTCAAAAAATACCATCGTATCCGTGACCAACTGCTGGATTATCCTTTAACACCTTATCTCGATTATCGCTCTATTTTGGTCAACATCGGTGATAAGCCGCCTCTGGTGATTAAAAATTTTATTGATAGTCATCGTAACTTCCCATTTGCCGGACGAATTAGTGCGCCTTACTTGGATGCGTTGGCTCAGCAAAAGAAGTGGTCGGTATTACTGACCTATCAAAAATCGACGCCCAAACAAGAAAAATATCGTTGCTATTACTATACCGCGATGTGGCATACAGGCAGAAAAAATCAAGCATATCAGGGGGCTGAGTCACTGTGGTTGAGTGGTGACAGCGTTGATGATGCGTGTGACTTTCTGTTTTCTCAGTGGCAGAAAACTCGTTTTTTTACTGACCGACAAGTGATTGACCGAATGTTTCTCGCTTTTGAACAGCGAAATTTTTCTCTGATGAAATATTTGAATCGACAGTTGAAAACAGATCAAGCGCATGTTCAAGCGCAGCGATTACTTGATGTCTATCGTCATCCGAAGCGGGTTCTGGCACTCATGAGCGAGAGTACATTGAGTGCTGATGATTCTAAAACTGTCTTGCTTGGGTTGAAAAAATGGGCCACAGCGAAGCCTATTGCGGTGTACTCACTGATCGCACAGCATCACCTGACGTTGCTGACTCCCGAACAACAGAATGATCTTGCGCTTTATATCGCCAAGCAATTGCTGGATGAAGAATCTACATCAGGCATGACCAAATGGCGGGATCAAGTGATAGCAGAAAGTGGTGATATTCAGTTAATTGAGCAGCGTATTCGTCAGGAAATCAGGCAGGGCGACTGGCATCATATTCATCGTTGGATCGGCTATTTGCCTGAATTGCTGCAACAGTTGCCCAGATGGCAATTCTGGCTTGGTCGCAGTGAGATCGAATTGGGCAATGAAGCTGAAGGGATCAATCAGTTAGCTGCGCTTACCGAATTGCGGAATTTCTATGGGGTCGCAGCGTCTGAAATCCTGCAACAGCCATTTGTCTATCGAACCAGTACACTGAACTACAACCCTGATTTGATTGAACCCTATCAAAAGGCGCTGATTCGGATTGAGGAATTGATTGAGCGGGAAAAGATAGCAGCATCTAAAAGTGAATGGCGTTGGCTACTTCGGCGAGTTTCAGTGGAAGAACGTGCAATGTTGGCACGTTATGCTGCCACAGCCCATTGGTATCATTTGGCCGTGGTGGCTTCGATTCAGGCCAAATTGTGGGAAAACTTGGATCTGCGTTTTCCCAGAGCGTATCTCAAATGGTTTGAGTTTTTTGGTAATAAAAACAACGTTGACCCGATCTCACTGATGTCTTTGGCAAGGCAGGAAAGTGCAATGGATATTGAAGCGCATTCTCCGGTGGGAGCGAAGGGGCTGATGCAAATCATGCCATCTACGGCCCGACATGTGGCCAAAAAGTATCGATTGCAATATCACAGTGCCAGTGATCTGTTTAATGTGGAAAAAAACATTGAGCTGGGTAGCCAGTACCTTCATGAATTGCTGACGCGATATGATGGCAATCGGGTCTTGGCCTTTGCTGCATACAATGCCGGGCCATACCGGGTTGATCAATGGCTGAAAGAATCGGGTGGTGAGTTGGATGTATATCGCTTCATCGAATCGATCCCTTTCTACGAGACTCGGGGATATGTGCAAAATGTCCTGATGTTCGAAAACTATTACCGCTATTTGATGGGAGTGAAAGGCGATTTTTTACAGCATATGGAAGTGGAGACAAAATATTGATTCCATTGGGCGATAAAACTACTACAATGGATGAAGTGTATCAATCAACGAGTACAGTCATGTTACAGCAACCAAAATTTACTGACTGGCAGGCTTTATTGGAGCTGCTGAGAGAAGCATCGGAACAGGATCGTATGGCAATGGTGTTGACGATGATGATGAGTTCAGATGAGCGGGAAACGTTAGTTTCCAGAATCAATATATTTTATGAGTTACTCAAAGGTGATTTGTCCCAGCGACAGATTAGTCAAATGCTGGGGGTTGGTGTCGCAACGATTACCAGAGGTTCGAACGAACTGAAATCATGTTCTGAAGAGAATAAAGCAGCTTTGACAGCGCTGCTACTTGGAGAGAATTAGCCTCATTTGAATCAAGCCGATTGATGTTGGCAACCGCAATTCGGTCACGCCCCAATCGGCTTGTTTTTCGCGTCTTACTTGTGATTCCCGATCTGTTAGCCGATCCCGCCCTGAGTCAGTTTCTGTGGGTCGAGGAGTTTTTCCAATTCTTTTCTGCTGAGATCGGTTTCCTCAGCTGCGACATCAATGATTGCCCGTTGTTGTTGGTAAGCTTGTTTCGCGATTTTAGCCGCTTTGGAATAGCCGATGACCGGATTGAGTGCGGTGACTAGAATCGGATTCTTCGCTAAAGCAATCTCCAAATTATCCTGACGAACCGTAAATGTAGCGATGGCTTTATCGGCTAATGCTGTAGCGCTGTTGGTCAGAAGTTCGATACTTTCCAGAATATTATGAGCAATGACCGGTAACATGACGTTGAGCTGAAAGTTACCGGCCTGTCCTGCAATGGTAATGGTTGCATCATTGCCGATGACCTGAGCCGCTGCCATTGCTGTGGCTTCCGGAATCACGGGATTCACTTTGCCGGGCATGATCGAAGATCCGGGTTGTAGTGCTTGTAGTTCTATTTCTCCTAAACCTGCGAGTGGGCCTGAATTCATCCAGCGCAGGTCATTGGATATTTTCATGAGCGCGACAGCGGTTGTTTTTAACTGGCCTGACAGAGCAACAATGGCATCCTGACTACTCAGGTTGAAAAAGAAATTCTCACTGCTGGCAAACTGAATCCCGGTTTTTTGAGATAAATGTTCGACAAAGGCTGCCGCAAAGCGAGGATCTGCATTGATTCCCGTCCCTACAGCTGTTCCGCCTTGTGCTAAAGCTTTCACTGATGTGAGACTATGCTCAATGCCTTGTATCGCGTGTTGAATCTGATGTGCCCAGCCACTGAGTTCTTGAGCAAATGTAACCGGCATCGCATCCATCAGGTGCGTGCGTCCTGTTTTGACATGATGACCAATCTCAGTACTTTTATGATTGAGGGTTTCAACCAAGTGATTTAACGCAGGGAGTAGCTGTTGTTCGATCGAAAGGGCACTACTGATTTGGATGGCTGTCGGAACGACATCGTTGCTGCTTTGTCCCATGTTGATATGGTCATTCGGATGAATTTGTGTGCCGAGAATCTGGGAAGCAAGAGTCGCAATCACCTCATTGGCATTCATATTTGAACTGGTCCCGGATCCGGTCTGAAAAATATCAATCGGAAACTGTTCAAGGTGCTGCCCATCAATGATTTGTTGAGATGCGAGATGAATTGCGTTGGCAATATCGTCAGCGAGCAAGTCTAATTGGACATTAGTCTGTGCTGCCGCTTGTTTGATATATGCTAAAGCCTGAATGAATCCACGAGGCATCGGCCGTTTACTGATGGAAAAATTATTCACAGCGCGTTGTGTTTGTGCCTGATAGAGGGCATCCGCAGGAACCAGCACTTCTCCCATACTGTCGGTTTCAGTTCTGAATGTTTGTTTCATAAGTGCGCTCCTATTGATTAATCGAGTATGGTCTGAATACTTCTTAACTGTTGTTGTAACGCCATCAGTTTGATATCACCATCATTTAACTGACGATAGTAACGTTTGAGTGTGAGGAGTGGAATGTGGATCGAATCGAGACAGATTCGGCGAAAAATTCGGCTGTAAATGGGGTCTTGAATTGCGTCCAGAAGATGAAAGAATACCTGCCGGAGAAACAATTCATAGAGCAGCGCATTTTCATCATGTGTCTCGGGACGGTAAAACGACGCGAGTAGCAGACCACTCTGAATATATTCCTGAATAATCTCAGGCTCGAAACCCAGCATTGAGTGATGTTGAATGAACCGGTCCTGAGCTTTGAAAAACGCGTTATATAAGTTCTCTTCTCGATGCATAGTCACCTCACAGTATAATGATAATTATTATCATTATACTGTGCCGAATGCAAGGGGACTCTGCCCATTAGAAGGCATTCGGTACGAGGGGTAGATTGTCAGGATAAAGTGCCGGATTGACAAAAGGTACAAGTGCCAGAATCAAAGCCTGATGATAAACAGAGCCGCGAGTGAGAAGATGGTTGGTGAGTAAACCGATAGCACCGCCCTGTTGTTTGATATTAGTGGTCTGAAACAGGTCGTCCATAACACTGCCGAGCTCGGTTTCAGTATCTAATTGGGTAATCACTTCAGGTGGAAGCGGCAGACTGGAAGAACGTGATTCTCCTCTTTTTTGTCCTGATTCGACAATCATCCACGCGTAAGTAAATTGTCCTTCTACACCCGCTTCCAGACCCACATAGAAATCAGCGTCCGGGGCTTGCTTTCGGGCATTGGCAACGCGGTTTAATGCGCCTAAACGTGTTTCTGAATCACTCATGGGTTGATCTGCAACGTCACTGGGGACGGATATACCGATCACTTGTGCCTCAACGGCCGGGAATACTTCCTGAAAGGCATTCTCTACAGCTTTGATTTTTACTGGGTTGAGTGATGCAACAATAATTCGGGTCATCATGCTGTTCCTTTTGATTGTTCTGCAAGTGTCGTCAGTTGAGTGATTGATAGTGGTTTACCGAAGTAATAGCCCTGTAGATAATCACATTGGTATTTCTGTAGCCATTGATACATGCTTGCTGTTTCGATCCCTTCAGCGGTGACTTCCATACTTTGAGAGTGGCACAAGTCAATTAATGGTTTCACGACCTGATGTTTTTGGGTCGCTATTAAAGTATCAAGAAAATGACGATCTAATTTTATTTTTTGGACTGGATATTGAACTAACTGAGAAATCGATGTGTATCCAGAGCCAAAGTCATCGATCGTCAGACCAAATCCGAGTTTCGACAATTGGTGTAATAGAGGGAATCCCTGAGATTCAGCTGCGAATGTTTCAGTAATTTCAAACTCTACCAAATAGACAGGAATCTGATAAGTGTACGCAAGAGTTTCGATATACTCTGCTAGTTGTAAGGAGTTCAACTCTGCGGAAGAGAGGTTGATTGCGATTTTTTTCGGTTCATCCTGAATATCTTGAAGCATTGCAAACTCTGCAAAGGTCTTATGGATAACCCAGCGGTCGATATCACCAAACAATCCGGTTTGTTCTGCAATAGGAATAAACTCGTCAGGAGAGATCTCACCCAACTGAGCTGATTCCCAGCGTAGTAGAACTTCAAATCCAGTGATAGTTTTTCCGGAGCAGGTGAAATAGGGTTGATAGACCAAGCTAAACTCATCATCGAAAGTGCAGTTTCTCAGTGCTCGCTCAATATTCGCCTGACGCTGAATAATTTTATCGAGTGCTTTTGAGTAGTGTGCGATCTGGTTTTTACCTGCATTCTTTGCCTGATACATCGCTGTATCCGCATTGGAGAGGAGTTGTTCTATATGTTGACCATCTTCCGGGAAGGTCGCAATCCCAATACTGGCGGTAATCGGAAAATGTCCGATTGGTGAATGAGTCCGGTTTTGTATGGGTTCTAATAGTTGTTCTGCAAATCTATCTGCAATTTCCGATTGTTGAGTCGATGACTGCAGCAGAATAGCAAATTCATCTCCGGAAAGCCGCGCAGCCAGACAATGCACTTGATAGGTTTGATTAAAGTGCTGGCATAGGGTTTCGATATGATTGGCAAAGTTAATCAGCAGAGAGTCCCCGATTTGATGTCCGTACTTATCATTGACGTATTTAAAGTTATCTAAATCAATATAGAGTGCCCAGACATATGTGTGATCCTGAGCCAGAATGGCTTTCGCGTGACGTTGAAACTGATGTCGATTCGCCAGGTTGGTGAGGTGATCGTTTTCTGCCAATAACTTGGTTTGCTGGTAGGTTTTTTCTAGTTCGGTATACATCACGTAAAATCGTGATGATAAGCGTCCGATTTCATCGTTACTCGACAGAACTTCAATATTTTTGCGCTGTTTATTTTCAACTTGCTGTAATTGATGATCCAGCCGGGTTATAGGGTTTATGACATGTCGGTACAGCAGAAGCAATAACAGAACCACGGTAAAAAATGCAGAGATATTAAATGCTAAGATTAATTCTTTCTGAATGGCATTGAGGTGTTGATTCAGAATCAATGGTGCTGGTGCCAACGTTGCGAACCAGCCGGACTGAAGTTCAACGGTTTGAATCAGGTCTTCTTTTTGGGCCGATTGATTTTCCGAAGGTTGATGTGTGAAAAAAATGGTGGTTTGGTTGTCGTATTCAAGGACCTTTTTCAGATGATTGAAACGATCAAGCGTTGCGTAGACAAGCACAAAAAAGACTTCATTCTGGTTATAGCTCAGCGGTGTTTGCAGTGTCTTGGTATCTAAAACATCATAACGAATTAAAACATCTTCGCCTGATGAATCTTCATTATAGCCAACATAAGTTGGTTTTTTGGTCTGCTGATAAACTTGCTCGGTGTCTTTTAGAAGTTTGGGATCCATCTGGGCAAAAGGATCATGACTGGTGTCCGCGTAGTAAAGAACCTTATGTTGACTGTCCAAAATCGATAATGCGATGAACTGTTGCTGCTTGGGCTGAAGTGCATAAATGGTATCATTCAGATTATCAATCAGTTCAAGTTCCCGAAACGGATTCTGTTCATGGTGAATATAGTGGCGAATAATATCGCTTTTAGCCAGTGTGTAGGCATAGCTACTTAGCAGTGTATTCGTCTGACGATAATACCCTGCTAATTTTTCCATGTTGAGTTGTAAATAACTATCGGTTCGTTTTATCAGTGCATCTTTTTGCGTGACATAAATAATGTAATTGGATGCTGCGGCACTCAATAAAATAACAGGTGCGATCAGTAATAATATTCTATGGCTGAGCTTCATGCTGATTAATTAAACTATTGATTATTTTGGATCGAATATTTAAATTCAAGGGCGAAAGTTCCGTATCAATGATGATGTTTTTCACGTTCCCGATAGGGGGAAATATACTCTCATCATGAACAAAACTTGCTGGAAGTCGTTTGAGTGCTTCCATATTGGGTGTTGCTGCACCAATATCCAGCGCATTTTGAGCCGCGACATCCGGTTGCATCAGATAATTCAGGAAATCTTTCGCTGCTTTTTTGTTTTCTGAATTACTATTGATTGCCATACAATCTACCCAAATAAATAGCGGACCAGCAGGTGTGATAAATTCCCAATTGTTATTGTTAAAATATCGATTGAGTGAATATTGATCGCCACTATATCCTAATGCCATGTAAAGATTGTCATTATCTTTGTGGTGGCTTCTCACGTAGCTGAGTGCATATTCATAAGTGATAACATTGGCGTTGAAACGTTCCATCGCATGATAAGCGGCTCTTAATTCAGGTAAAGAATCGGTTATCGGAGATAAGTGCTGCGCAAATAAGAAAGGTAATAATGTTTCAACACTGTCTTGTATCATGCCGATGTGTCCTTTCACCATTGGTGATGGATTCATAAATTCAGACCATGTGCGCGGAGGTGAAGATATTTTATTCTTTCGATAGACAATCCCGACACTTCCCCAAAAATAAGGGATGGCATGAGTCCCACAGACTTGATTCCAACGCGGATCGATATATCGACGGTTTTCTAGCGATGACAGATCTTCAAAAGCATCCTGGCGGGCAAAAATTTGCGCAGAAACATTATCTAAAACAATAATATCAAAAGGAAGTTGAAAACTTTTCAGCATGAGAAGGCTGCGTTCGTCATCATTATCAAAATGGAACAGATGTAAAGGGATATTTAAATATTTACCCCACTGCGATATGACATGTGTTGATAGTGTGTCTTCCCATAGATAAATATTAAGTTCTGAAGCCGTGACGGTTAAAGGAAAAGCCGCAAGGGTAATAATCAGTATTCTAACCAGTTTTTTTACCATTATGTATACGTTCGAACCTGACGTATGCCGATCCTAAAAATGAGATAGGTGCTATTTGCTACTTTATCCTGTATCTAAGATAACAATACGACAAAAGACTATGTTGAGGTGAGGAAATTCATTCTATGTTGTCGATGTCGTATTGTCAGCTTGACCAAGGCAGGAAATTACCTGTTTCTCAATATTGTTCCACTTGGGTCGGTTTTACATTTTCAATCGGGTAGCATCCCAGCACTTTGAGGAATTTGGTTAAGTGGGTCAGTTCTTCCAAAGCTTTCTGCATTTCGGGAGAGGCCAAATGTGCAGCTAAGTCAACATAGAACATCTCTTCCCAAGGGTTGCCCATTACTGGTCTCGACTCTAGTTTAGTCATATTAATTCCCAGCTTTTGTAACACTTGAAGCGTTGAAACCAGAGCGCCTGCTTCTTGGGATGTTGCCATAATAAGGGTTGTTTTCGCGGGGATTTGTAAGGAAACTTCGACCGATTTGCGAGCCACGATAATGAAACGGGTATAATTCTCGGTTTGATTGGCAATATTGGTTTTGATCGGTTGTAACCCATACAGTTTTCCGCTGGAAGCATTGCCGATGGCGACAACATCATGACGATTCATCGCTTTGACTTTTTGCATGGCATCCGCGGTACTGATGCAAGATTCGAGTGTGGCATGACGCATATAACCTAAAAACTCACTGCACTGTTGCAGAGGTTGTGGATGGGAGTAAAGGACTTTAATCTCTTCCAGAGGAATATCTTGCGTTGCCAACAGGCAATGTTCTATCGGTAAGGTTAATTCCCCGACAATGTGTAATGTTGTGCGCTGGAGTAGATCATACACTTCGTTGATTGAACCAGAGCTGGTATTTTCTATCGGTAATACACCATAATCTGCATGGCCTGACTCAACCGCTTTGGTCACATCCTTGAACTGCTCGCTATTCATCTCAATCAGTTCGACATTTTTCCGACTAAAATATTCACGCGTTGCCAAATGTGAGTAGGAACCTTTGGCCCCCAGAAAAGCGACGCGAGATGTTGGTTTTCTGTGCACTGGGTTGGCTAAATTTTGTAAATAGTTTTGTTGGAGTAATACTGAATCTTCAATGATGGTATAGAACACTTTGGTGATATAGGGCGCATCTAACTGGTATTTTTCTTTACCATTATTGATCAGTTTCACCAGTAATTGTTGTTCTCTGTCGGCATCACGCACGGGTTTGGCTGTTTCCACCTTGCTTTTGGCAACTTCAATGCTCAATTTACGGCGTTCTGAAAGTAATTGAAGTAACTGATCGTCTAACTCGTTCAGTCTTAAGCGAATATCCTGCAAAGAGTACTTCTGAGACGTCATTAATATATCCTCATAAGAAAAGACCTCCGTACAGAGAGGCGGTCTCCATTTGTTATTTTATATGCGCAATGATTGTCATTTGATTCGGAGTTTCAGCGCTGATTCATCCAGTGAATCTAAAGTCGAAAATCGTAAGTAGTCACACAATAAGCAAGGTGTCATAAGGCGTCAAGCAAAAAAACAGCGCTGATTCAGCGCTGTTTGATATGAGAAATGATTTCTTTTTTATAAGGTTGTCGATGGGTCAATTTTGTCTTTATCGGTACGTTTAGCTTCTGGTTTGTGTCTCAGTTTATTGAGCTGACGTTCTAGTTTCTGTTCAACTTCATTTACAGCGATATAGAGATCTTCGTGTGTGGCCGATGCAACAAGTTGTCCTTTGGGAATCGAAATAACAGCTTCGAATTTTTTCTTTTTATCCGGCTCTTCTTGGAAGGTGGTTTGACAGCCAATGATATCAACTTGCCATTTTTCCAGTTTTTTGATTTTCCCTTCGATATGCTCACGGATTGCAGAGGTGACTTCAATATTTTTACCGATAATGTTTACATTCATAGATAATTCCTCTGTAGCTATCCCATCTGGATTACCTTCAGATTACCTGTTTGATATGGAAAAAATGTGATCAAAATCACTTAAATGGGTGGTAAATTCTGACGTCGAACCAAACGTGATCTGTCGCAAAGAGTCATCGAGAGAAAGTGAGAAAAGGGTTGAGAATATTTTACGTCACGTTAGATTAGAAGAAGGTTGAACTGAAAAATATTTGTTTTTTAGTGGTTTTTTTCAGCCTGATAAAAAGCCGTTGGTTAAAACATCATCAAACCGGCTGCTCAGCCAATTCGCATCGCTTCTCCAAAAATGGATTGCTCCTCCAAAGTGAAGAAGAGCAATCTGTATCAGCCTGTTTTATTCGTGTGTTTATTTGACGGGGTTTAATTTGATGAGTGTCTGCGTCCGCTTCACTGCGTCAGTTAACCCCAGTTGTTGATAGGCTTGCAATTGTATTTGCAATGACTTTCTTGCAGCTTCAGTATTTGGGAAGGTTTTTTGTAATTCCTGACAACGTCTGATCGCTGCTATCCATGCTTCCCTTCTCAAATAAAAATCCGCCGTTGCCAAGTCGTAATTAGCCAGCCTGTTCTTTAGTGCCAAAAGGCGTTGATGAGCATCTTTGGCGTAAGGGCTGTTTGGGTAGCGCTCAAGTAATTTTTTAAAATCGGCAAAAGCTTCTTTCGCGGGTTCAGGATCGCGATCTGACCGATCAATATTAAACAGATCCTGCATAAAATTGGCATCTTGGGCGATGTTGGTTAAGCCCCGCATATAGAGCACCCAATCGATTTTATCGTGCGTTGGATTCAAGCGCATAAAGCGATCAATTGTTGCCAGACTCATCGCGAGCTGATCACTTTTATAATAAGCGTAGATCAGATCAAGCTGGACCTGTTTTGAATACGCTCCGAACGGATAGCGTGAGTCCATGGCTTCCAATTTTTCAATGGCACTGGTCCAATTACCGTTTTGCAAAGAGACTTTGGCTTCTGAATAGAGCTGTGAAGGAGGGATATCGGGAACAACGTGTTCACTGCTGGAGCATCCCGCTAGAAGTGTCAGCGCAAGTAGACCTGATAAAGCTTGGTATTTCATGTCAGAAGTGGCTTCCTTTAATTCAAAATAGTTCAGTGAAAGTTCTCTTTGGAAAAGGTTACGTTACTTTCTCTGTGGTAACAGATACAATAGTGCATCATTTTATCCATACTAGGGACTATTAGTCTCCTTGTTTTTTAAAAAGTTCGATATGGCTCAGCAGATTGAATTAAAGAGTACCGTAAGAGATAGCCAGTTAGGACAACGCCTCGATCAGGCGATTGCCGAACTGTTTTCTGATTTTTCCCGTTCTCGTCTTAAAGAATGGTTACTTGCCGGCAAAGTGGTTGTTGATGGCGAAGTGGTGATTAAACCTCGTCAGAAAGTGATGGGAGGGGAAGAAATTGTCCTTCACGCTGAACTGGAAGATGAAGAGCGCTGGCTTCCTCAGGATATTGCGTTGGATATCGTCTATGAAGATGATGATATCTTGGTGATTAATAAACCTCGTAATTTTGTGGTTCATCCCGGTGCAGGAACACCCGATGGCACGGTGTTGAATGCATTACTGCATCATTACCCACAAATTGCGGAAGTACCGAGAGCGGGAATTGTCCATCGTCTGGACAAAGACACGACTGGCCTGATGGTGGTTGCCAAGACCGTTCCGGCTCAAACTCGTTTGGTTCGGGCGCTTCAGAAGCGAAAAATCACCCGAGAATATGAAGCGATTGCAATCGGAACAATGACCGCTGGCGGGTTGGTTGATCAACCGATTGGTCGGCATTCGACTAAACGAACATTGATGGCCGTATCCCCGATGGGAAAACCAGCCGTGACGCATTACCGGGTGGCAGAACATTTCCGTGAGCATACGCGGATTAGATTGCGCTTGGAAACCGGACGAACTCACCAGATTCGAGTACATATGGCATCGATTCAGCATCCGTTGTTGGGCGATATTGCATATGGCGGGCGAGTCAGAATTCCGAAAGGTGCAGATGACGAGGTTGTATCGTTGATCAGAAACTTTGATCGTCAGGCGCTACACGCGGTTATGTTGCGGTTTGAACATCCGATGACAGGAGAAGAACTGGAATTTCATGCCCCTGTGCCAGAAGATATGGTGATTCTGACCGAAGCATTACGTGATGATATCAACAAATATGGAAAAGATGAGTATTCATCATGATTATCCCGGACTGGCAGCTTCCTCAAAATGTTCGGGCAGTTTCTTCGACGCGCCAACGGGGTGTGTCCACCGGGAAATATCACAGCCTTAACTTGGGAATGCATGTCGGTGATTCTGCGGAACATGTTGCAGAAAATCGTCAACGGATGATCGGTTATGCAGACATGCCTTCAACACCGGTATGGATGAATCAAACTCATTCAACACAAGTGCTTCCTGTTCATCAACCAACTACTGATGTGCTGGATGCCGATGGACTTTTCACTCGGACACCGGGTGTTGTTTGTGCGGTGATGACGGCAGACTGTTTACCTGTTCTGATGACGAATACGTCAGGAACTGAGGTTGCAGCGGTTCATGCCGGCTGGCGAGGGTTAGCACACGGTATTCTTGAAGAGGCTGTCGCCTGCTTCTCCGAGGATGTGATGGTATGGGTAGGGCCTGCGATCAGTAAAGCTGCTTTTGAGGTCGGTGATGATGTGGTCGCCGCGTTTACTCAGGCAGACCCACTGGCAGAACAAGCATTTCAACCACGTCAGCAAGATGGAAAGTGGTCCGCGGATTTGGTGCGATTGGCGCAACAACGACTACACCGAATCGGGGTTGAACGTGTTGCCGTCAGTGGTTTATGTACATACAGTGATAGCCATAACTTTTTTTCTTTTCGACGGGATGGTGTGACGGGAAGACAAGCTTCATTTATTTGGATCAAATAACCATCTTTTTATGGTGGTGATTTGTTCTCTCCCCCCTTGAAAAAACGATCAGGCGTATCCATTTTTCTAACAGTGAAATTTTATTGCTCCGAAACAAGCAGGAGATAGATATGCGTCTTGATCGATTTACCAGTAAATTTCAAATTGCTATTTCTGATGCCCAGTCACTCGCACTTGGGCGTGATCACCAATATATAGAGCCTGTTCATTTAATGGTCGCTTTGCTTGATCAAAATGGCAGTCCTATCCGACCGCTTTTAACCATGTTGGATGTCGATGTTATGCATTTACGCTCCAAACTTGGAGAAATGCTCGATCGACTTCCTAAAGTCAGTGGTATTGGTGGTGAAGTTCAATTGTCCAATACTATGGGTACAGTCTTGAACATGTGTGACAAGGTGGCCCAGAAACGACAAGATGCTTATATCTCTTCCGAAATTTTTCTGTTAGCAGCTTTAGAAGACAGAGGGCCTCTTGGAAAATTACTGAAAGAAATCGGTTTGACTGAAAAAAAAGTTTCAGACGCAATAGAGAAAATCCGTGGCGGTCAGAAGGTTAATGATCCGAATGCGGAAGAGCTACGTCAAGCGCTTGAAAAATATACGATAGATCTGACTGAGCGAGCAGAGCAGGGAAAATTAGACCCGGTTATCGGTCGTGATGATGAGATCCGACGGACGATTCAGGTTCTTCAGCGCCGGACTAAGAATAACCCTGTGATCATTGGTGAGCCAGGGGTGGGTAAAACCGCTATTGTGGAAGGATTAGCGCAGCGAATTATCAATAGTGAGGTACCGGAAGGTCTTCGCGGACGTCGGGTACTTTCTCTTGATATGGGAGCATTGGTCGCTGGTGCAAAATATCGGGGTGAGTTTGAAGAACGTTTGAAGTCTGTCCTGAATGAGCTTGCTAAAGAAGAAGGGAACGTCATTCTGTTCATTGATGAACTACATACCATGGTCGGTGCCGGTAAAGGTGAAGGGTCAATGGATGCTGGTAACATGTTGAAACCTGCATTAGCCAGAGGAGAGCTTCACTGTGTTGGCGCCACAACCTTGGATGAATATCGTCAGTATATTGAAAAAGATGCTGCGCTTGAACGTCGCTTCCAGAAAGTATTGGTCTCTGAACCGAGTGTTGAAGATACGGTTGCGATTTTACGTGGCCTGAAAGAGCGTTACGAGCTCCATCATCACGTCGAGATTACTGACCCGGCGATTGTATCGGCAGCAAGTCTTTCTCACCGATATATCTCGGATCGGCAGCTTCCCGATAAAGCTATTGACTTAATCGATGAAGCTGCTTCCAGCATTCGTCTGCAAATTGATTCAAAGCCAGAAGCGTTGGATAAACTAGAGCGTAAGATCGTACAGTTAAAAATAGAACAACAGGCGCTCAGTAATGAGCATGATGATGCCAGTGAAAAACGACTGAATATTCTCAATGATGAATTGCAAGAGAAAGAGCGGGAATATGCGGAGCTAGAAGAGATCTGGAATGCTGAAAAAGCGGCGCTTTCTGGTACTCAACACATTAAAGCCGAACTTGAACAAGCCCGTTTGGATCTTGAAGTTGCTCGTA
Organism: Vibrio gazogenes; assembly: GCF_002196515.1. Lineage (NCBI taxonomy): Bacteria > Pseudomonadati > Pseudomonadota > Gammaproteobacteria > Vibrionales > Vibrionaceae > Vibrio > Vibrio gazogenes. The sequence continues at coordinate 2,690,296 of NZ_CP018835.1, forward strand.
GAGCAACTGATCTAAACCGAATGTCAGAACTTCAGTATGGGCGCATTCCTGAATTAGAGAAGCAGTTGGATCTCGCGACTCAAGCCGAAATGCAGGAAATGACCTTATTGAAGAATAAAGTAACGGATGCTGAAATTGCAGAAGTTCTGTCAAGGCAAACTGGTATTCCAGTTTCAAAAATGCTTGAAGCTGAGAAAGAAAAACTGCTACGTATGGAAGATGCGTTGCACAAACGGGTTATTGGGCAAGGGGAAGCCGTTGAGGTTGTATCCAATGCGATCCGCCGCAGCCGGGCGGGTTTATCAGATCCCAATCGACCTATCGGTTCGTTCCTATTCTTGGGGCCAACCGGGGTTGGTAAAACAGAATTGTGTAAAACGCTCGCCAACTTTATGTTCGACAGTGATGATGCCATGGTGCGAATCGATATGTCCGAATTTATGGAGAAACACTCTGTCGCTCGTTTAGTTGGTGCACCTCCCGGCTACGTCGGATACGAAGAAGGTGGATATTTGACAGAAGCCGTCCGCAGAAAACCTTATTCTGTCATTTTATTGGATGAGGTTGAGAAAGCACATGCTGACGTTTTTAACATTCTGCTTCAGGTTTTGGATGATGGACGATTAACTGACGGGCAGGGGCGAACGGTCGATTTTCGTAATACCGTAGTGATCATGACTTCTAATTTAGGTTCTTCACATATTCAGGAACACTTTAAAGAACTGAATTATGAATCAATGAAGGAACAAGTGATGGATGTTGTCAGTAAACATTTCCGTCCTGAGTTCCTCAACAGGATTGATGAATGTGTGGTATTTCATCCATTGGGCAGAGGGCAAATCAAGTCGATTGCATCTATTCAGATTGAACATCTGCGTCAACGGATGCAGGAAAAAGATTATGATCTTGACGTTGAAGATGTCGCATTAGAATTGATTGCTCAAGTTGGTTATGACCCAGTTTATGGTGCGAGACCACTTAAACGAGCCATACAGCAATCCATAGAAAACCCATTAGCGAAATCAATTCTGAGTGGAGAATTGCTACCAGGGGTACCGATTCGTCTTTCAGTTGAAGATAGTCAGATTGTAATGTCACAGTAGTTCGGCTGGGTTGAAATCACAAAAGAGGTGTCTTATGGCACCTCTTTTTACATGAGAGGTGCGTAAAATACGTGATAACCCGAATGAAAGTGCTATAAAACTAACCGCTTCGATTGATATTTAATCTGTTGGACAAAAAAAGCGATAATTTATAGTTTTTGCTATTGCTAAGTTAAATTAACGCCATATAATGCGCCTCGTTGTCTCGGGATTCAGTCACGATTCAATGACGGATTTTGAGTCTTAAGTGCTCAAAAAAGAGAATAAAAAAGTGTTTGACACCAAGATTTATCTCGCTAAAATGTCCGTCCGCTTCAAGTGCTGATTAAGCGCTTCGGAGCTAAGCTCTTTAACAATATAGACCAATCAATCTGTGTGGGCACTCGTCGATAAATATCCAATAAGATTTTATCAATGAACCGAGTGACCAATATCAAGTTGGAAAACAGTTTACTGTTATCTGACAAGAGCACAGTCAATTCAACATTACTTATGTAATGTCACTTTTTGCTTCTGCTTTTTTTTAAGCGGAGACGAAAAGCAGTATTCATTGAGCCGACACTTCGGTGTCACAAAAACTTTAATTGAAGAGTTTGATCATGGCTCAGATTGAACGCTGGCGGCAGGCCTAACACATGCAAGTCGAGCGGTAACAGAAAGAAGCTTGCTTCTTTGCTGACGAGCGGCGGACGGGTGAGTAAAGCCTGGGAAATTGCCCTGATGTGGGGGATAACCATTGGAAACGATGGCTAATACCGCATAACGTCTACGGACCAAAGAGGGGGACCTTCGGGCCTCTCGCGTCGGGATATGCCCAGGTGGGATTAGCTAGTTGGTGAGGTAAGGGCTCACCAAGGCGACGATCTCTAGCTGGTCTGAGAGGATGATCAGCCACACTGGAACTGAGACACGGTCCAGACTCCTACGGGAGGCAGCAGTGGGGAATATTGCACAATGGGCGCAAGCCTGATGCAGCCATGCCGCGTGTATGAAGAAGGCCTTCGGGTTGTAAAGTACTTTCAGCAGTGAGGAAGGGTGTAGCTTTAATAGAGTTACATTTTGACGTTAGCTGCAGAAGAAGCACCGGCTAACTCCGTGCCAGCAGCCGCGGTAATACGGAGGGTGCGAGCGTTAATCGGAATTACTGGGCGTAAAGCGCATGCAGGTGGTTTTTTAAGTCAGATGTGAAAGCCCGGGGCTTAACCCCGGAGTTGCATTTGAAACTGGGAGGCTAGAGTACTGTAGAGGGGGGTAGAATTTCAGGTGTAGCGGTGAAATGCGTAGAGATCTGAAGGAATACCGGTGGCGAAGGCGGCCCCCTGGACAGATACTGACACTCAGATGCGAAAGCGTGGGGAGCAAACAGGATTAGATACCCTGGTAGTCCACGCCGTAAACGATGTCTACTTGGAGGTTGTGGCCTTGAGCCGTGGCTTTCGGAGCTAACGCGTTAAGTAGACCGCCTGGGGAGTACGGTCGCAAGATTAAAACTCAAATGAATTGACGGGGGCCCGCACAAGCGGTGGAGCATGTGGTTTAATTCGATGCAACGCGAAGAACCTTACCTACTCTTGACATCCAGAGAAGCCGGAAGAGATTCTGGTGTGCCTTCGGGAGCTCTGAGACAGGTGCTGCATGGCTGTCGTCAGCTCGTGTTGTGAAATGTTGGGTTAAGTCCCGCAACGAGCGCAACCCTTATCCTTGATTGCCAGCACTTCGGGTGGGAACTTCAGGGAGACTGCCGGTGATAAACCGGAGGAAGGTGGGGACGACGTCAAGTCATCATGGCCCTTACGAGTAGGGCTACACACGTGCTACAATGGCGTATACAGAGGGTTGCCAACTTGCGAAAGTGAGCGAATCCCAAAAAGTACGTCGTAGTCCGGATTGGAGTCTGCAACTCGACTCCATGAAGTCGGAATCGCTAGTAATCGTGGATCAGAATGCCACGGTGAATACGTTCCCGGGCCTTGTACACACCGCCCGTCACACCATGGGAGTGGGCTGCAAAAGAAGCAGGTAGTTTAACCTTCGGGAGGACGCTTGCCACTTTGTGGTTCATGACTGGGGTGAAGTCGTAACAAGGTAGCGCTAGGGGAACCTGGCGCTGGATCACCTCCTTACGAAAAGATATTTGAGATGAGTGTCCACACAGATTGATTTGGTTTATAAGCAAAGAGAGTTTGGGTCTGTAGCTCAGGTGGTTAGAGCGTTCGCCTGATAAGCGAGAGGTCGGTGGTTCAAGTCCACTCAGACCCACCAAAATCTTCGAATAGCGGCGTTAGTTTCCTCGTTGTGTATAAACGATACACGTCCTCGAAAACTGCCTTGCTCTTCAATGATTTTACCTATAGATGGGGCTATAGCTCAGCTGGGAGAGCGCCTGCCTTGCACGCAGGAGGTCTGCGGTTCGATCCCGCATAGCTCCACCATCTTTAAAGGTTTTTAAGACAGAATCTTTAAAAATGGTTTTGTAATATACAAAATCTTTGCTCTTTAACAATTTGGAAAGCTGACAAAATAATGTGTGTTTCTTTGGAAACAGACGATTATTTGTAAAAGTTCTCAATCCTTTCTCGAAAGAGAAAGACCAACACAATCAAGTGTTCTTGGAATGACACGATTTAGTGTCTATTCAATTGAGTCCGGCAAAACCAGTCTCTCACTCATGTAAAATAATGAGAGACACCTAGGTTACTGATAATGCAGCTCGAAACTTCTTCGGGTTGTATGGTTAAGTGACTAAGCGTACACGGTGGATGCCTTGGCAGTCAGAGGCGATGAAGGACGTACTAACTTGCGATAAGCGTAGATGAGGCAGTAAGAGCCACTTGAGTCTACGATTTCCGAATGGGGAAACCCACATGCAGCAGCATGTATCATCAGGTGAATACATAGCCTGATGAGGCGAACCGGGAGAACTGAAACATCTAAGTACCCCGAGGAAAAGAAATCAACCGAGATTCCGAAAGTAGCGGCGAGCGAAATCGGAGTAGCCCTTAAGCTTTTACAGCGTTAGGTGAAGTGTCTGGAAAGGCACGCGATAGAGGGTGATAGCCCCGTAACCGAAGGCGTTGTTTGAGTGAAAACGAGTAAGGCGGGACACGTGATATCCTGTCTGAAGATGGGGGGACCATCCTCCAAGGCTAAATACTCCTGACTGACCGATAGTGAACCAGTACCGTGAGGGAAAGGCGAAAAGAACCCCTGTGAGGGGAGTGAAATAGAACCTGAAACCGTGTACGTACAAGCAGTAGGAGCACCTTCGTGGTGTGACTGCGTACCTTTTGTATAATGGGTCAGCGACTTATATTCAGTGGCAAGGTTAACCGATTAGGGGAGCCGTAGCGAAAGCGAGTGTTAACTGCGCGTTTAGTCTCTGGATATAGACCCGAAACCGAGTGATCTAGCCATGGGCAGGTTGAAGGTTGAGTAACATCAACTGGAGGACCGAACCGACTAATGTTGAAAAATTAGCGGATGACTTGTGGCTAGGGGTGAAAGGCCAATCAAACTCGGAGATAGCTGGTTCTCCCCGAAAGCTATTTAGGTAGCGCCTCGGACGAATACTACTGGGGGTAGAGCACTGTTAAGGCTAGGGGGTCATCCCGACTTACCAACCCTTTGCAAACTCCGAATACCAGTAAGTACTATCCGGGAGACACACGGCGGGTGCTAACGTCCGTCGTGGAGAGGGAAACAACCCAGACCGCCAGCTAAGGTCCCAAATTACAGCTAAGTGGGAAACGATGTGGGAAGGCTCAGACAGCTAGGATGTTGGCTTAGAAGCAGCCATCATTTAAAGAAAGCGTAATAGCTCACTAGTCGAGTCGGCCTGCGCGGAAGATGTAACGGGGCTAAGCTGTAAACCGAAGCTGCGGCAATGCGATTTATCGCATTGGGTAGGGGAGCGTTCTGTAAGCCGTTGAAGGTGTGTTGTAAAGCATGCTGGAGGTATCAGAAGTGCGAATGCTGACATGAGTAACGACAAGGGGGGTGAAAAACCTCCCCGCCGGAAGACCAAGGGTTCCTGTCCAACGTTAATCGGGGCAGGGTAAGTCGACCCCTAAGGCGAGGCTGAAAAGCGTAGTCGATGGGAAACGGGTTAATATTCCCGTACTTGTTGTGAATGCGATGGGGGGACGGAGAAGGCTAGGTGGGCCTGGCGACGGTCGTCCAGGTTCAAGTGCGTAGGCTGTGGGATTAGGCAAATCCGGTCCCACAATAGGCTGAGACACGATGTCGAGCATCTACGGATGTGAAGTCATTGATGCCATGCTTCCGGGAAAAGCCTCTAAGCTTCAGTTCACAAGAAATCGTACCCCAAACCGACACAGGTGGTCGGGTAGAGAATACCAAGGCGCTTGAGAGAACTCGGGTGAAGGAACTAGGCAAAATGGTACCGTAACTTCGGGAGAAGGTACGCTCTTGACGGTGAAGTCCCTCGCGGATGGAGCTATTGAGAGTCGCAGATACCAGGTGGCTGCAACTGTTTATTAAAAACACAGCACTGTGCAAAATCGTAAGATGACGTATACGGTGTGACGCCTGCCCGGTGCCGGAAGGTTAATTGATGGGGTTAGACTTAGGTCGAAGCTCTTGATCGAAGCCCCGGTAAACGGCGGCCGTAACTATAACGGTCCTAAGGTAGCGAAATTCCTTGTCGGGTAAGTTCCGACCTGCACGAATGGCGTAATGATGGCCACGCTGTCTCCACCCGAGACTCAGTGAAATTGAAATCGCTGTGAAGATGCAGTGTACCCGCGGCTAGACGGAAAGACCCCGTGAACCTTTACTACAGCTTGGCACTGAACATTGAGCCTACATGTGTAGGATAGGTGGGAGGCTTTGAAGCAGTCACGCTAGTGATTGTGGAGCCGAACTTGAAATACCACCCTTGTATGTTTGATGTTCTAACTTGGCCCCGTTATCCGGGGTGAGGACAGTGCCTGGTGGGTAGTTTGACTGGGGCGGTCTCCTCCCAAAGAGTAACGGAGGAGCACGAAGGTGGGCTAATCACGGTTGGACATCGTGAGGTTAGTGCAATGGCATAAGCCCGCTTAACTGCGAGAGTGACGGCTCGAGCAGGTGCGAAAGCAGGTCATAGTGATCCGGTGGTTCTGAATGGAAGGGCCATCGCTCAACGGATAAAAGGTACTCCGGGGATAACAGGCTGATACCGCCCAAGAGTTCATATCGACGGCGGTGTTTGGCACCTCGATGTCGGCTCATCACATCCTGGGGCTGAAGTCGGTCCCAAGGGTATGGCTGTTCGCCATTTAAAGTGGTACGCGAGCTGGGTTTAGAACGTCGTGAGACAGTTCGGTCCCTATCTGCCGTGGGCGTTGGAGAATTGAAAGGGGCTGCTCCTAGTACGAGAGGACCGGAGTGGACGAACCTCTGGTGTTCGGGTTGTGATGCCAATCGCATTGCCCGGTAGCTAAGTTCGGAATCGATAACCGCTGAAAGCATCTAAGCGGGAAGCGAGCCTTGAGATGAGTTCTCCCTGGCGCTTAAAGCGTCCTGAAGGGTTGTTCGAGACTAGAACGTTGATAGGCAGGGTGTGTAAGCGCTGTGAGGCGTTGAGCTAACCTGTACTAATTGCCCGTGAGACTTAACCATACAACACCGAAGGGGTTTTAGGGCTCATAAGAGACTTGATTGTGTAGAGAGAATCAGCTTTTCGAATTGAAAGAATTTGCTTGGCGACGATAGCGTTTTGGACCCACCTGACTCCATGCCGAACTCAGACGTGAAACGAAACAGCGCCGATGGTAGTGTGGGGTCTCCCCATGTGAGAGTAGGACATCGCCAGGCTTACTTCCTTGTTTTTAGATTTTGAAACATCTGAAGGCAAAACTAAATAAAGCATCTAATCAATAAGACTTTATTTGGTAAAAAATTGAGTGGAGCGGTAGTTCAGTTGGTTAGAATACCGGCCTGTCACGCCGGGGGTCGCGGGTTCGAGTCCCGTCCGCTCCGCCACTTATTTATATTTCGCTTTTAGCGATTACAGGGGTGTAGCTCCAATTGGCAGAGCAGCGGATTCCAAATCCGCGTGTTGGGGGTTCGAATCCCTCCACCCCTGCCATTACAAATTGCATAATTATGCAAAACGAAACCCGCTCATTGAGCGGGTTTTTTGTGTTTTGAGTGGTAACAGAGTTGACACAGATCTGTGTGGTGAGTATTTTTTAAACCCACAGGCGTAGAACCCTGTTTAATTTAACTCAGAAGCATAAAGGCAATTTAAGAGCTTTATGTATTGCTCTCTCATTTCAATATTATGGTGAGTTGGGTAAGGGCGCTTTATGCGCGCCGTCTTCTGAGTGGACGGGGTTCTAACCTTATTCAGCTCACCACCCCTTAGCTTAGAACCTTCGCGGTGGTGTCTATGGTTAAAATATTCACTCAGAGGGTAGGATGCCAGAAACAAACCTTAAAAGACTCGATTTAGCTCATACAGCACGCTTACACCTTATTGATTTGATTGCTTACGCTAAGCAAGAAGATTTAAACGAATTAAGAGAAGTGTTGGTTTATCTCAATAATCTGATCACATTTGATGAGCAGGAAAATCCACAGAGATAAAAAAAGGCTCACTGTAATGTGAGCCTTAAATCATTTGAATTTTATTATCTTGCCCAATATCCATAAGGAATTTTACGAGGGTCACGCGGAAGTTTTCTCAACGTATATTCATCTTGCAGATACATTCTTTCAAAATTACGCTGTCTTGTCCCATATGAAGGTAAACCTCGTAATACATTCACGATGCCCTGAACTTCTGGCGAATTAAAATGATATCCGGCATCTAGTAAGCCATTTAATGATACGACTAATTCCTTATATTGTTCATTTGCATTATATAAATTTTTAATTCTTTCTAACATTGCAATGAAGATGCTACCCAAAGGGCTTGATTTCAATTTTTTTGCCGTATCAAAACTATTCATTTCTTTATCTCCCTAAGGAAGATACCTGCAATAACTAAAGACAATATTATTTCTATTGACTGAGCAAAAATATAAACACGAGGTATAGTTTGCTCTGTATACTCAATTACAGGGTAAATTGTTCGAATTATAATTATAACGGGGTATAAAATGGCAATTATCTTCATTGATTTGTGAGAAAATAAATCAATTTTCTTCCATACCCCAAATAATGCAATAATCACAAAAAATGTCATTAATTGAGTGATAAACTGGATCACCTGCTCAATCGTTGTACCGATATAATCAAATGCTGTTGCGAGTGCGATAGATAGCACAGTGAAAACAAACATAAAACCGGCTAGTTTGTTATTAGCCATGAGAAGCCCCATCTTATAGATCTAATGATAGCTCATATTATCATACGTTCAGCTATATGAGACCTTTAAGAGGGGGAATATTGCTATGGTGAGATTTTGGTTCTATATTCGTTCCAATAGAGCTATATATTTAATTTTAAAACTCTTTTTATTTCCTCTGTTCTAACTGAGTTATACGAACATCCAATTTTTCCATCATCAAGCGGAGCCACTTCACATCTGTTTTTAGTGTAACCCCGACACCTATGCCGCTGGATAATGCACTGACAGCCGCAATGATTAAAGTCTGATATTCTCCCATTACTTAAATTCATCCCTCAGCGTTTCCCAGATACCGATGAATAAAGGGGCAGCGGTGCCAATTAAACCGCCATAGTGAACCCCGTCCGGTGTGATACTGGCAGTTAATAGTTCAGGGTGTCCAGCCGCTAGTGCGACACCGGCACCGATTAACGCGAATCCCTTTTTGGTCGATGCTTGGCTAATATCGATGCCTAATTTGTTTTTGAAAAAATCGCTCATAATAGATGGCTCCTTTTCAGATATTTGATGGTGTACGCTGCCAGAATTGCACCGGCAACCGACAGGGCGATCCGTTTCATGTCTTGCTTTGTCATGCCATTGCAACCCCTTGTTGTGCCATGCTCAGGCCGTAATAATTGCCGACCTCTTTACGGCTCATGGCATAAAGTAGGAGGGCGAGTTGGCCATTATCATTGACATCAACCGTCTGATTTGGAGCGAGCCCCGTCCATTGGCTGATTTGCTGCACATAGAGCGCGGTATCATTCTCATTGTCTGGTGCAAAGCGGTAAATCATTTGACTGAGAGTTTTGTATCCTTGGCGGCTGTAACTTCTCAGTATCCGTGCGCCAGCCCGAAAGCCGTAGACAGGGTGTTTGAACTCTTCGAATTCTTTATCACGGTTAAATCCTGATTTACCTTCCCAATCATTCGCTGAGTCACGAATGTTAAGCGGGTTATTGTTGCGAACGCCACGCGGAAGCGTTGAGCGGTAAAGCATATATGTGAGTCCTCCTGCTCCGATAAAAATTAAAACTGATTTCAGTGTCATAGTTATGGCCTTATGCCAGCGGGATTTCTGCATCAAACCGCAGCCCTGTAACACTCGGATCTGCCCCTCTGAGCGTCGCTCTTCCTGTGACATAAACCCGTTTTCCGCTTGACCACGTACCGATAGTCGGGGCTGGGTTGAAGTCCTTATAACTGTTATATCCGGCGGTTGGCTTGGTGCGCATCTGTACCGGCAGGGTGATTTCAATATATGCCCAGCGCATGCCGCCAACTTCAGTCAGCGTCGCGGTGACTTTGCTGCCGACATCGTAATAACGCGCCCAGCACATAAGACGGTTGAGCGTCCGATCCGGTGCCTGATAGGGCGTTGCCGTGTTACCTTCGCTGAGAACGATTTTTCGGGCACCTGCCGGAACATCAATCCGCCAGTGCCCCGATGACGGGCTGGTCAGTTGCCGGGTAGTCATATTTTCCCCGGACAGTGTATAAACCGTCTGAGGCTGATAGTCTCCGTCCTCAACCATCTGGGCGATCCCCGATGCAGTTTTGCACCAACAATCAAATCCGTATTGCCCGGTTTTGAGTGCTGACCAGTCCCCTTTGAAATTGCGCTGGTTTTCCTGAAAGTCAGGATTAATCAACAGATTCCGGGCACTTGTCGGTCTGACCGGTGTCTGATGGATGATTGCATCAATCTTCTTTTCCAGCTCGCTGTCTCTGTCTGCAAGCGTCTGGCTGGTTTGGGTCAGACGCTGGCTTGACTGATTCAGACTCAGAATATCTTTGATAAACTGCGCATCCTTATTCGACAGTGCGGTGAGCTTTTCACTCAGACCGGTAATGTCATCAATACCGTTTTGAGGTTGATTGAATACAGGATTAGTAATATTCATGATTTCACTCCGGTAACGGTCAGGCGTGCATGGGTGGCACTGGCGTTATAGGCGTACAGCTCCCCTGAAAAATCCAATGAGACAGAACCGACAGCATTATGACTCCCCATCACCATCAGGCCGCGATTGCTGGACACATTGAAGTCACCAATACGTAATGTTGTGACTTCATCACTGATGACCTGAATTGTCAGTTGACGATACCCGCCTATGGTCAGTCTGGCTTTTTCGCCGGCAGCAATTTCAATATCTGGCTGAGTGGTCATGGCCGATGGGGAAATCAGTTCTACTTTTTGCCCGTCAGTAACCGTGACCTTTGCATTAAATTTCAACGGTTCAATGATCCGCTGAACAACCAGCCCCGACGTGGAGGCCGGTTTGTGCTCTAAGTCTGAAATCTGATAGTCAAAATTCACGGTGTCGGGTGAATGATGGGTCAGAAACATATTCTCAAACTCAGTGACCTGAATCCTGTCCCCGGATTCAAGCCGCTGCGGTTTCAGACCGTCGGCAGAAATAAAAACCGGTGCCGTCGTTGACCGGACAATCAAATATTTTCCCCGTCCCCCGACAGAGATCGGGGTTTCAGTATTGGGTTGTAAAATCATCATTTTCCCCTTAGTGCGACAACACCCAGAACACCACCGACTACACAGGCCGCGATTGCAAACTGAGTCAGGTAACTACTGTTATCCAGCCCTGTCTGCTCACGCTGTTTGGCGGCACCTGCAACGGCAAGGGCGGTGCGTGTGTTTTCACTGGCCTGATTTGCAACCGACTTGATTGCATCAATGGCGCTTTTATTGGCTGACAGGGACTTTTCACCAAATGAAAATGCTTCTTTCAGCGAGTTTTTACCAAAAGAGAGCGCTTCTTTGGTGGTGTCGGCACTGGTCTCAAGGGCTTTTTTGGCGGTTTCTTTAGCCGCATTGACCGCCCCTTGATCGGTGACGGTAATATTTCCGACACTGCCTTGAACCCCGCTCAGGAGTATTCCCAGATTATCGCCTTGTACCGCATTGGTGCCGCTGATCGATGTGGTATTGGTTGTGTTACTGCTGTTTGACTTTCCGCCACCGCCCATTAATCACCCCCTGTAAATTGCAGACACAAGACCGACTCATCACCGTGTGTTTCAGTCGTCACAAAACCAAAGCGTCTTAAAATTCGGGTCATCCCTTGACGAACCGTGTGATATTTCACGCATTGATACCCTTGAGAGCGAACCGCATCGATTATCACGGGTGCCGCTTGTTTGAGCCCTTTGCCGGTCAGCGCCAGAATCAGATATTCGTTTTCATCGGTCACATAGCCGACGAAGCGCACCGCAACCCCTTTACCTTTTAACTGGTAGAAGCTGGCGCGTTTACTCAGGACGGCATCACAGCAAAACTTGTATTCATATTTTGCATCTTTCAGGCGGTTGAAGGCCGGACGGAGCAAAGAAAACTGAGCTTTGATATCAGCCCGATTCGGGCGGATAAGTGTAAATTTCATTTCTTCACCACCACAAACGTAATTGCAGCAATCACAAGGATGATCGGCAGGTTCTGCATCAAACGCTGTCCCGCACTGCCGCTGAAGTTAATCGCCCCGTTGGTGATGCCCCCGATGGAATTTCTGGCGGTTGCCGTTGCATCACCGGCAGCACCACCGCCCGCATTAATCGGCATGGTGCCGGAGTTCGTCAATCCGCCTCCGATAGTTGGGATCATTTCATCTCCTTAACCAGCCGGTAAGTGAGATAACACCCGCCCCCAATGGCTGACAGCTTGACTAACTTCCCCACACCGGAGCCAGCCCAGAAACCACCCCCGAACCCTAGTACCCCTGTTGCAACGGGGATCAGATAAATCAATGGTATTGGCATTGCCGCCCCCTATTTTTTAGCCGCCATGACCACAATCCCAATCAGGAGTAATGCACCCAGACCGCCCCCGATATACAGGAGGGTCTTGTCATTGCCTTGTGGTGCCGGTGTGACTTTGTTGCCGTTATCATCGGCCTGATGGGTTGCCTGTGGCTGGGTATTGGCGTTGACCGAACTGTTATCACTGGTAGCGGCTCCGACAAGGTTGTCGAAGCCTTCACCGACGCTATCGAGTAAGCCGGAGCCAAAATTACTTAAATCATCTAAGAACGCCATGATTGCCCCCTTACTTAATCAGGTCGGGGCGAACGATTTTGACGGACTCAACAATGATCGGGATCGAGCCGACAGCACTGTCGGTTTTCACCGTAAATTTCAGCTCGTTGGTGTGCGCGGTCTGAAATAGTTCATCAATAAAATAACCGCGCATAATCGGATCGAAGTGATACATCCCTGATTGCCAGAATCGACGATTGCGTTTGGCACGCATCGTTTCAACTGCGCGGGTTGTGTCGTACACCTTGATATAATCGCGGTGAATTTCGAGTGAGTTCACAGTTTCTGACAAGAAATGCATCCGACGAACCAGCAATAACGGACCTGATACAAGATCGAGAAATTCGTTTTCGGTTGATGTCGCTTGCATGGTTTGTTTTTTGATTTGCGGCACGACAATGCGTACACCCTGAGCGGGGGAGACGGTCGCATGACCTTTGAGCACCACACCTGATGCATTGCCGCTCGTATCCGGTGCAATCTCCACCTCAAGGATAATATTGTCTCCGGCCTCGGTCACAAGGGCGGTGTAACGCATCCCGTTTTTCGTTTTGGCGGTAATGTCAGCCAGTGGAATATGATAAAAACCATCAATTGACGGCATCCCTTTGTAAGCTTCAAGGGATTTCATCAACTTGCCGTCAAGGACAATGATTTCATCACCGTTTAAGGTAATCGAAACCCGTTTAATCTGCTCCGGTGACAGGTTGGTTTCAAGAAAGATTTCTTCATAGACGGGGCCGGTTGGGATCACCATTGAGGCTTTTTCTCCGTAGGCGACGCCCGTAAATGAATTAAGTCGCATCACTGAATTCATACGCTCTCCCCTTAACCGATCGCGTCTTCAACAGAATCAACGTTATTTGATGCCCAGACCACGCCAGCGGCAACCACTGCGGCAATCAGGCCGACCACAGCGATATTCTTTGCGGATAATCTCATGTTTGCTCCAATAAAAAACCGCCCAACATTAGGCGGTCTGTATCAAAGCACACGATTCACAACCGATGCCTAACCCGATTGTGAATCGGGTTTAGAATAAATGTGATTTGAGTCGCATTTCACCATCGAATCGCCCCTTTTTGATAGGCTTTTCCATCCTGTAGCAGATACTCAAGCGGGTTTAACCGGTCGATTTCATCGGCTGATATGCCAGTCATTTTTTCTAAATAAATTGCACTGGTATGGGTTTTTTGCATCATCACACAGGCGCGCTGACAGTTATCAATGATGGTTTTGGAAACCTCCTGACCGCGCTGAAACAGGTTAATCGAATGCAGATTGAACTTGCGTCCCAGTCGCAAAATTTTGCCATGATAACCGGTGGCTTTTCCTGCATTCTCGCTGTGCTCGGCAACTTCTTCACAAATGATTTTGAGCGGCTTTGGATGTTTACCATTCCCACAGCCCCAAACCACCCTACAAAAGCGGTCAAAGTCTTTGACGGTGGTTTCATGCTTCGGTTGGTAGGCTATCTTAAACCCCTGCCGTGTTTTACGTCCTGCAATCATGGCGGTGGCAAAGTCTTTGATGTTGTCATACCCCCGAACGACTCGCCCCGCCAGTGTGCCGGTATAGTCCCCGACTGGATCAAAGATAGCGACTTGATCGGTGGCGTGGATAAAGAGTTTCTTTGCGGCTGAGGTCTTACCGCTGCCACTCATCCCAACCGCATAGACATGACCATTGTGCAGCGCATTATTAGGGTTAATCGGCTGCATGGTCTGGCTCTCCGTCCTCTTTGGCCGCTTGGATTTCTTTGGCTCGGTCAAGGGCTTTGAGTTCTTTCACCTGATGATACGATGAAAACCCGAGTGCCCCCGCAGCCATGACAAAGGTCAGCTCTTCTTTGTACTGGACAAGCCACGGGGGAAGCTCACCCCCGTATTTGACAAACAGTGGCGCGGCTGCCCCTGCCACCCCTTTAACCTGGGCTTCATCAAATACAAAATCTTTGTGTACGAACTGCCGGATCACTTCTTCAGTGACGCCTATCACCGCCATTGATGTTGCTTCACCTGTTGCCAGTGCTGCCGCCTCTTTGGGGTCGGTTTTGGCTATGGCTTCATCAGGGTTAAAATCCTGCTCGGTGATTTCACTCAGTAATGCATCTTCATCGGCTTTTGAATGGGTTTCGAAACCGATCTCATGTTGTGCATCGTTTTCTGAATATTCCGTTAGATTTTCCATTAAGACACCACCTTGATTGCTTTAATCAGACCCCCGAACACCACGCCTAAAGCGCCCCCTAATCCCATGCAGGCAAGGGTGGTCATTGGCTTTGATTCCGCTTCTGGTTTGGGTTCCGGATTGGGTTTATTTTCCGTTTGTTTTTCCGTCTGGATTGGCAATGATTCCGGTTGGTTCATCTCGTCAATCTGAGCCTGAACCGCTTCAAGGGGCTGAAAGGCTTTCATTTCCGCTTGGGCTGCTTTGCCGGTTCGGGTATCTGGGCCACAGTCACAGCGACCGTGAACAAAGGCCGAGCGTTTGCCTTTGCCTTGCTTAATGGCTTTGGGGTGTTTGCAGGTATGGCAAACCACATACCCGAGAATATCGTCAGATTCAGTCATGCTTGTTGTCTCCTTCAAGTGTGGTGAGTCGGTGGTTAAATGCCTTCAATAACCAAATGGTTTTGGTCAGCCACGGCTTGATAAACCCGAAGCCTAACGGGGGCTTATAGGCTTGTGCTTCGGTGTCCATCTCTTCCAGTAATTGGCTTGTTTTTGCTTGTAGTTTGCTCATGTTTACCTGTCTGTAACGGTGATTAATCGGTGATTGCTGAGTTTCAGGGAGACATAGCGGTCAATGGCTATCGTTGCCCCGCGCATCAACGGGGCAATCAGACACTGAACGCCTTTCACGCTCCATCCGGTGGCCTCGATAAGCGCTTTTTCAAGGGTTGAAATTTCCGTTTCTGAGGGAGGGTTACACTTATTTTCAGTGCTCCGAGACGGCGCTCCGCGCCTTTTGGCGATAGCCTCCGCATCGGATTTACGCATGATTTCCCACTTCGCTTTGATAGTCGAAATGGTGTTACCCATGAATGAAAATCCAATGATTTTCTTTACTGGCTCAAAATAGCGGTTGGTTTTTTCTTCATACTCAATCTTGGCGTTACCAATATTCTGAACAAACTCTTTCCAGCGTGATTTATCCGCATGGCTGTGAAGCTCGGATAACTGTTCACACTCATAAGTTAAAATTTCTTCTTCTGATACTTTGCGTAGTGCTCTCCAGATTGAAACCGGAGCACCACCGAATTGCTGAAACTGACGGATACGCCACAGTGACGCCCAAGCGCGTACTGATTGAGCGGATTTTTTCTCAGCGTCAGACATATGCGACCCGTTAAGGTTTTTGGCTACATATTTCGCAATGTAGGAGGTTGCCCCGCCTTTTTTCGGGTCGCAGTATTTGCAGAGGAAACGCGCCCGTAACGCTGGCTTGAACCGTCTGACCTGCTTACCCTTCATGGCCTTGAAAAACAGCTCGTCTTTGTCTTCTTCAATGGCAATGGCTTCCAACGTTGAAGCAATAATTTCTTTTTCTTCTGCTTTGCAGAACAGAAAATAGTGGGCGTGTGGGGTGCCGTCTTTATGTGGCTCTGCGACCCGAAAACCAAAGTAATCAATTCCTTTTTTCGCCAGTTGCGCTCTGGCTCTGGCCCATTGCGCCATAAGGTTTCTGTTCCCATCTTTCGGGCTTGCTCCGTTCCACTTGTCACTGTTGCGGTGGTATTTACTTGGCAACGTCCAAGTAATGAAAGCAGCGGTATAGCCTTGCAATTCGGCTAACTCTTCAAATCCTCGGCTTCTCACCATCATTTCAATACGGCGGTTTTCAGGGTTTGATGTGCTGGATTTAAACACCTCTTGCAAATCGACGCTGATATCATCCTCTTCGTTGTAAATGCAGTAATCAGCTAAGAATTTTTCTTGTCTGGCCTGTGCTTCAAGGAAGTTATTCAGCGTCATTTCACTGACATATTTTGACTGATTTTTTTGGTGGCCAACTCGGTTCAGAGCGATTTGTGAATATTCGATATATTCAAACTTTAAACGTGCTAGACGGGTATGAATCCAGTCGTCAGTAGTCATCTTTTGGATTGCAGAAAAGTACTGCTCAAAGGTCGGGTTCTTCGATACGTGCGGTGGTGTGATATGGTGGCTGCGTACGATTTGAGCCAAGTTCTCAAAGATTTGTGCCAGATGTTTTTCGTCTCCGTCACCCTCATGATTCAAAACCTGTCTGTGCAGGTAATTAACAAGTTTAAGCCCGTATTCTTTGCGTTGCTCATCCATCATTAAAATGTCATGAGTGAGCGAAAGCATTTCTGTTTTGATGCCTGTCTGAATTTTGCCTGTGCGCTTCTTTTTACGCTCATTGTAGCGGCTGATTTTTTTGTATTCCTGACGGTCAAGTCTGCGATTGGTAAACGGGTAACGATGTTCGATGAACTCAGCAAGACGAAAGCTTTTTCTTGTGATATCAATTGCAAACCGTTCAAGACTTTCGCGTGTAGCGTTTTCACGCAGAGAACGCGCATACACTTTCTTATTGATGTCACTGACTACAAGCTTCGGTAACAACGGGTAAAAATGTGTTTGAAAGGTTGATACAATCATTTCTTTATCCAATACAGGTAAATAAATTTGAAAACAGAACTCGTTTTTGAATCCGACAGAACAGCCGTGATTGAGGCTGACCGTTTGCTTATGTCATTTCTTGATAATCAACAGTCATCCCATCATGATGATGGTCGCTTTATGCGTTTTGCCATCCTTGATAAACCTTGGAAGACAATTGGAAACCCTGAGCCTTACAGGATCATTGAATCTGAATTCATGGCAGGATTTGGATTAATCGAGAAATTGGAGCAGTTAGGCTTTGTATGTATAAACAAGCGAGACAACTATCCGACAAAAGGTTTTGACATGATTTATGTTTATCCTTTGCCTAGGCCTGTCGCTTAATACGTTCAGCTTTCATCTTTATCAGCTCTTTGGTTCGTTCTAGTTTGGCGTTTTTGTACTGGTTACGTTTTACCAACAGTTTTAATTCAGTGAGTTGCTTTGGTATCTGCTCATCCATAGAATTGCGCCTCTATATCATCCGCTTGCTGGCCTTCCGCCATACCGATAATGTCACCGTGAAAGGAGTGCAGCGCGAGCCATTCGCCCCCGTTTACCCGTTTGATTTCATCGATGAATACGCTGATGTTTCCGACTTGGCAGACAATGCCGCCTGTCATGCTTTTGCGGTATTTGATTTCGTGTTTCATGCTTCACTATCCAACAGTTTTCTTTTTCTTGGCGGGATGGGCAGCATGATCTGATTTGCTGCGATCCGTCGGTCAAACTCAAGTTTGTTGATCAATACCAATCCGCCTGATTGCTCCTGTGGAATGGTGGGGATGATGCAGTCATTGATTAGCTCTTTGACTTTGGTGCGGCTCATTCCGGTTTCTTCACAGAATTTATTGATTGTCTGAACGCTTGCAGACATGGATCAAACCTCCTAATATCGGGCGTAATCGGTTTTTAAATACAGTGCGCGATTATCCGCGCGTTTTTTAATTTATTTCAAATATCCGCTCTAGTCAACTTTTTGCGCGGATATCCGTGCGAACAATTTGGAAGGTTTGGCCTATGTTATTGATGGATAAAAATAAAATGTACTTAAAAAATTTCCATTTAAGACTTAAAGAGGCATTAGGAGAACATTCTTATCGCTCTTTTTCTGAAATGAGTGGTGTATCTGCCACAACCCTGCGCGATTATGTGAACGAAAAAAGCTATCCGACGCTTGATCGATTAGTTGCGATTTCTGATGCTTCTGGGAAGTCATTAGAATGGTTAACCACAGGCGAAATCCCAGATGAAAATATGGTCATTATTTACCAATATGATTTACGGGTGAGTGCCGGAAATGGTGCATTGGTTGAACATGAAAATCCTGTTGCTGAATTTCGCTTTAGTGCTGATTGGTTACGTCAGCAGGGGTTATATGGTAAGAGGCTCTCTATTGTTCAAGTCATGGGCGATAGTATGGAACCCAGCCTTTATGATGGGGATTTGATTCTGGTTCGTCATGATGAAGTACGAGACGGGCTTTGTGTGATTCGGATTGATAATGATGTCTTAGTCAAACGGGTTCAATACGACTACGCGGAAGGGAAATTCCTGATTTCAAGCGATAACGAGCGGTATAAAAATATTGAATTAAGTAAAGATTTTAAAGGGGATTTTAAAATTATTGGTCAGGTTGTCCGTGTGTTGCAGAGAGTGAAGCAAGTTGCATGATAAAGCCGAGCGAATGGGGGTTTTTTACCACCCATGATCCAAACCGTTTTTTTGCTCGCGAACGGGATGCCAAGAACCACGAAATCACCCTGACATTACGTGATGAAGAGTTACACCCGAATCGAGATACTCGACGGCTCGATGAGATGGTCAGTATTTGGTATCGGCTCCACGGCAAGACGCTTCGTGACCATATCCGTTTGAGAAAACTCCTTTATCGAATGTCTGAACGGCTCGGTAATCCGATAGCTTCCGACCTGACCAATGAACACTTTGCCAAGTACCGCGAGCAGCGCACACAGGAAGTCAGTACAACCACTGCGAACCGAGAGCACGCTTACTTACGGGCAATGTTCAATGAGCTTAAGCGCCTCGGTGTGATCGATTATGACAACCCCGTCCAACATATCCGCCAGTTCAAAGAGCGAGAAGGGGAGCTTCGTTTTCTCAGTCATGATGAAATCGCAACCCTGTTACATGCCTGTCAGCTATCCAGTAATGAATCCCTGATTTATGTGGTTAAAGTTTGCCTTGCCACCGGTGCCCGTTGGAGTGAGGCCGAAAACCTGAAAGCCTCACAGGTGGCCGGAGGGAAAATTACCTTCCTCAATACCAAGTCCGGCAAGAACCGCACAGTCCCGATCAATGAAATTTTGTTTAACGAGTTGAAAAATATTGGCAAAAGTGGCGATGAGAAACTATTTTTACATAGCTTGAGTGCATTTCGTAAAGCCATTGCCAGAGCACAGATTCAGCTTCCAAAAGGGCAGATGTCTCATGTGCTCCGCCATACCTTTGCGAGTCACTTTGTGATGCAAGGGGGAAATATTGTAGTGCTGAAAGATATCCTCGGTCATAGTGAGATCACCACAACGATGCGATATTCTCACTTGGCACCAAGCCATTTAAGTGATGCAGTGGAGTTGAATCCGTTGAATAGGCATCAGTAGAGATGCCATCTCTGAAGAGTTATATTGAACCATATTGTTTTTTTCCTGACACAAGAGAAATACTGGATATTGCACATTAGTTTTCATTGGGTCATGAGTGTAATATGTAAAGAATTAATAGTGGAGCTGTATAAAATATACTGTCAGCACCTTGATACTTAACTAAGGTCTAAGCAAGGAAACTTAATGATCGAGACAAAAAAAATTACAGCACAAGATGCTGATAGGATCAAATACTTAGATGAAAGCCATTTTTTAGACCTCAAAAGTAAAGCTATTCGCCCCGCAAAGCTTACTGAGACTATATCCGCTTTTGCCAATACGAGTGCAGGTGAAATATATGTCGGAATTGAAGAAAATGACATACTGACACTAAAAGATAGGCATTGGAATGGTTTTAATGATGTTGAAGAAGCAAATGGCCTTCTTCAAGCGATTGAAAGGCTATCGCCACTAGGCAACCATTATAAGGCCGTTTTTTATAGCTGCGATAGTGAACAAGGATTAATTTTACACTTAACTATATATAAAACCAGTAACATTTTATTTGCGTCAAACAAAAAAGCTTATATTCGAAGAGGAGCTCAAAAGTTACCTATTGAATCAACAGAAGCATTAAAAAGGCTCAAATACGATAAGGGAATTACGACATTTGAAGATAGTCTTCTATCTATCCCTGATGAGTATATAACAAACTCGGTTGTGGTTATAGAATTCATGATTAATGTTGTTCCTATGTCAGAACCTGAGTCTTGGCTAAAAAATCAACTGGTATTTATAGATGGTAAGCCGACAGTTGCCGGAGTACTGCTTTTTGCAGAGGAACCTCAAGCTATACTACCTAAAAGATCAGCAATAAAAATCTATCGTTATCATACAGCTAATGATGAAGGAGAGAGAGATACATTGGCTTTCGATCCAACCACAGTAGAAGGTCATATCTACACCCTAATAGAAACAGCCAAAAATAAAGTAAAAGAAATTGTTGAAAAAATTCAGAAGTTAGGGCCTGATGGCTTAGAGAATATTTTGTATCCTGAAGAAGCGCTTCAGGAAATCATTACAAATGCAGTAATTCATCGTGATTACAGCATACCTAAAGATATTCATATTCGAATATTTGATAATCGCATTGAAATTGAAAGCCCGGGTAGACTCCCCGGGCATATTACATTGGCGAATATCCTTGATGATCAAAGTGCACGTAATCCTAAAATTATTCGCTTAATTAATAAGTTTCCTAACCCTCCGAATAAAGATGTTGGTGAGGGTTTGAAGACAGCCTTTGAAGCAATGAATAAACTTCGTCTCAAGGAACCTGAGATAACGGAGACAGATGCTTCAGTTATAGTAATTTTAAGGCATGAATCTCTCTCTTCACCTGAACAAATGGTAATGGATTATTTGTCTGGACATGAAAACATAACGAATGCAATTGCTCGAGAATTGACAGGAATAAAGTCTGAAAACACTATGAAAGATGTTTTTTATCGACTTAGAGATAGGGGGGAAATCGAACCAGTACCGGGCAGGGTTGGTCGATCATTTGCGTGGCAGAAGAGTTAACAATTCTAGGTAATTGGATGGTAAACTCTAACCGGAGAAATCAACAGTTTTCCTCTTGCATATGAGCAAGAGGATTATTTCGTTCTGAATAACTTTATGATTTTAGTTAAACCAGCGCCAAGAACAAAAGCGCTATAAGTGATAGTTTCTTGCAAATTCTTTATATTGCATTTTGCTTTCGGCTGTTTTTCTCGGCTTTCGCTGCCTTCACATAAAATAGTATCCGGAAAGCTTTTCTGTCTATGCGGACGACTTTAGCTGCCCTCTTAGCTTCCAAGATAAGCCGTTCTCTGACTTCTTGACGTTGTATCGTTGTCCCTTTCTCTACTTAACACTGAACAATGGCGTTATCTATAACATCATTATAGTGATCATCGCTTGTTATTACGACACTGATATTAAAATCAATAAAAAGCTATTTTTTGTATTTTTTATTCATTTAAAAGAAATATGCAATACCGTTCTATGCTGGTATTTTTACATTTATATATTACTTATTACAACCATATACGCCCACATACGCCTGAAACGAAATTTCCCCTTTTTGTAACTCATTGATTTATTAGTAGGGTAAAAGGTTTTCCAAATCCGCGTGTTGGGGGTTCGAATCCCTCCACCCCTGCCATTACAAATTGCATAATTATGCAAAACGAAACCCGCTCATTGAGCGGGTTTTTTGTGTCTTGAACAAAAATAAAATAGATGGGTACAAAATAGAGCATTATAGAAACTTTGTTGTTTCAGAATCGCCCGATACGTCAACTCAGATAAGCTTTCCCATAAACTGTTGCTTTAGGGGAAAACAAGATTGATGATTATTTATTCTTCGTTCTCTCAACAGCATTAGGGAAAAATGGTATCATTTGCTGAAAAAGAGGAAGTCAGTATGCCCCATTTTCGATTTCGCGCGGTTGAACCGCAGACAGTTCAGCACCTTTCAAAAACATTGGCGGATGAACTACCGTCCCCGATGAATGCTCCCCGTGAAGATTTTACATTCGAATATATATACACCACCTTCTTCCAAGAAGGGGAGGTTTCTCAAGCTTATCCTTTTGTTGAAGTGTTGTGGTTTGATCGGGGGCAGGAGACTCAGGATCTGGTTGCACAAGTTATTACGCAACAGGTCAGAGAGGTGATAGGAGAAGAGGTAGATGTTGCTGTTATTTTTACAGCACTGAACCAAACAGATTACTATGATAATGCGCAACATTATTAATTGAGAAAATGGAGACAATTTAAGATGAATCCAGTCATTGATACGATCCAGAACCATCGTTCGATTCGTTCCTTTCAAGAGAAACCACTCACAACAGAACAGATGGATGCCATTATTGCTTCTGGGATTGCAGCGTCTTCTTCAAGTTTGTTACAGACTGTCTCTATTATACGAGTTACGGATCAGGAGAAACGGCGGGTTTTAGCTGAACTTGCAGGAAATCAGTCTTATGTGGCAAGTGCAGCAGAATTTTTAGTTTTTTGCATTGATTACCAACGTCATGCTTCACTGAATCCAAATGTTCAGTCGGAATATACTGAGCTCACTTTGATTGGGGCGATTGATGCCGGGATTATGGCGCAGAATTGCTTGCTCGCAGCGGAGTCGATGGGGCTCGGTGGTGTTTATATTGGTGGCTTGCGCAATGCTCCGAAAGAAGTCGATGAGTTATTGGGATTACCACAATCTACCGCGATCTTGTTTGGGATGTGTTTGGGATATCCGGCTCAAGATCCAGAGCTGAAACCACGTCTGAGTCCTCAAGTCATTGTTCATGAAAACAGCTATCAGCCATTAGATCACGCGCTGATCAATGAGTATGACCAGAGAATGGAAAACTACTACCAGCACCGCTCGACGAATACAAAGCAGCAAGCATGGTCTGATCAAGTCACCACCAAACTGAGTAAAGAGCAAAGACCTTTTATTCGGGATTACCTGAACAGTAAGGGATTAGCCAAAAAATAACAGCGATAAAAAAGCCCAATTTTTTAATTGGGCTTTTTTTCGTGAACAATCTGAGACTATCATCATTTACACAAGGGGCATGAGCAGATTATCAGGTCAGCCCTTGAATAATGACAAATTTTTCCAGCAGTTCATCTTCTGTTTCAATATGGTCTGGATCTGTGATGATGCAATTGCTTATCGGACAAACCGACTGACAGGTCGGTTGATCGTAATGACCTTTACATTCGGTACAAAGATCCGGATTAATTTCATAAAGATGTTCACCAAATGAAATCGCATTATTCGGACACTCAGGTTCGCACATATCGCAATTGGTGCATTTACTGGTGATCAAAAGTGCCATATCACTTGCCTGTCGGGTTACGGGTATCCTGACCAACGTTCAGATTGCGCATCAGTAATGCATAATCGAGCTTGACGTCTTCAGGCACAGGAATATAAACGAAATGACCATTTCCCTTGGCGTCATCAATTGTCTCACTCTTGCGGTTTTCCATCGCTTCCAGTGTGAATACGATATTCCCTTGTGGTGTCATTAGCTCCAGACTATCGCCCAGACAGAATTTGTTCTTCACCTCAACTTCAACCAAATCACCACGACGTTTACCGGTAAATTCACCCACAAATTGCTGACTATCCGATACTGAATACCCATAGTCATAATTCTGGTAAGCATCATGCGTATGGCGACGTAAGAAACCTTCGGTATAACCTCGGTGTGCCAGACTTTCCAGTGTGCCTAGCAGCGTCTCATCAAAAGGCTTGCCTGCCACAGCATCATCGATTGCTTTACGGTACACCTGAGCCGTCCGTGCACAATAATAGAATGATTTTGTCCGGCCTTCGATTTTCAGGGAATGAACCCCCATCTTCGTGAGGCGCTCGACATGCTGTACCGCACGTAGATCTTTTGAGTTCATAATATAGGTGCCGTGCTCATCTTCAAAAGCCGCCATTTTTTCATCTGGCCGATGGCTCTCAGACAGTAACACCACATCATCTATCGGTTTGCCCGCACCAATGGTGTTTTCCGGACGTTCGTTTTGCACTTCTATCGCTTGTGGCGAATTCGGATCAAATTGCTCGACGATCTGGCCGGCTTCGTCTTCTGTGCCTTTTTCGACTTTGTATTCCCAACGGCAGGCATTGGTGCATGTTCCCTGATTCGGATCGCGTTTGTTGATGTATCCGGACAGTAAACAACGACCCGAATAGGCCATACAAAGTGCACCGTGAACGAATATTTCCAGTTCGGTGTCCGGACATTTTTCCCGGATCTCTTCAATCTCTTCGAGAGACAGTTCTCGGGAGAGGATAACCCGGGTGACGCCGTGCATTGACCAGAATTTGACGGTTGCCCAGTTGACGGCATTTGCTTGAACCGACAAGTGGATTGGCATGTCAGGGAAGGCTTCCCGAACCATCATGATCAGGCCCGGATCAGACATGATTAGCGCATCCGGCCCCATATCGACAACGGGTTTTAAATCGCGGATAAACGTCTTCAGTTTTGAATTATGCGGCTGAATATTACAGACCACATAAAACATTTTTCCCTGAGCATGGGCTTCATCGATCCCGATTTTCAGGTTTTCATGATTAAATTCATTATTACGAACCCGCAGACTGTATCGGGGTTGCCCTGCATAGACAGCATCTGCGCCATAGGCAAATGCGTAACGCATATTTTTGAGGCTACCTGCCGGAGAAAGGAGTTCTGGTACGAATGTTTTTTCTATTGTCATTGCTTCTATTCCAAATCTGATCACAAGTCAGGCCGATACCACCTGATGGTACCGGAGGGGGCGAATTTTACGTCAAAACAGGTTGTGATCCTAGCTTTGTTTCGGATGGATTTAGCGATGAATTCTGGTGGCTCATTGAGAGAATGAAAGGGAGACGATAAACAGTGCGGTCATCAAAAGCGGTGCGACATGGTCACACTTGTTCGGGTTGGAAAACACAAAAGCCAGCAGCAGGATTTACCCACGGCTGGCTTTTTAACCATTTCATGTGAATGAAGTCTGTGTTACTCAGCTTCGGGTAAGCCACCTAATGCTTCAAACAGGTTCGGCAGAAAAGCACTGAGTTCACCGCACATCAACGAAAAATCGGCATCGAAGCGAGCGGCACGATCTTCACGGGGAATATCTTCGTTGTGATCTTTCAGCTCATCACTGTATTGTACTCTTTTCAGGCTCGCATCGTCGGCCAGTACAAATGTGATTCTCTCCTGCCAGCTTAGCGCCAGCTTGGTTACCACTTTGTTGGCAGTGATGTGACTCATAATTTCGTCACTGGTCAGATCCTGTTTTTTACAACGTACGACGGCACCATCTTCCAGTAAAGATTTTAGCTCAGCTTCGTCTTGCAATTGAAAACCTGTCGGTAACTGACCGCCTTGAACCCATTCGGTGAGCGTGGTTTCGACGGCATTTTGTGGGATTGCCGGAATAACCGGTAGGCTACCCATGGTTTTACGTAGCAGAGAAATGACTTCTTCTGCTTTTTTATAACTTCCCGCATCGACCACGATTAACCCTAGTGAAGGCAAGATGAGCAAATAGGTATATTGGCTTTTGCTAAACGCACGCGGGAGTAGATCAATGATGATATCCTCTTTGAGCGTATCTTTTTCTTTCTTTTTGATGGGGCGGCCTTCTTCCGCCTCAAGCGTTTCTACTTTACTCGCAAGAGAATCTTGAATCACCGATGCCGGCAAGAGCTTTTCTTCTTTTCTGGCACATACGAGGATGCGGTCTTCAGAAAGATGAGTCAGCATATCCCCATCTTTTCCCATCACACTTGTCCAGCCGAATTTCTGCTTATCCTGACTGCCGCATGGTGTAAAGCGGAATTCATGAAGTTGTTTTTCTAGTTGATCGGCATTGAAGTGGATATCGCTGTTTACACGATAAACCATACAGTTTTTAAACCACATAAAGTCTCTCTTGTCCCATAATCAAGGGCGAATATCATAGGCTAAAAGCAAATAAATGTCTCAGCCGATTTGCAATCTCTGGAGCCGGTTAACTTCCTTAATACTGTTGAAAACCCGCCATGACAGTAGGAATCGATACAATAAACATCGATAGTTCAGGCTGTTGCGCCAGAGCGCTTATCTGCGAAAGCACTTATCTGTGAATTTGCGACGAACGTTATGTGAAAATTTGTTTTCAAAGGTCACAAAAGTGTCATAATTATTTTTAATAATGCAAAGCGTTGATAGAAAAACAAAGGCTAATCGGATATGTCCAGAAGGATTCTTGTGGTTGAGGACGAAGCACCCATTCGGGAAATGTTGTGTTTTGTCCTTGAACAAAAAGGTTATCAGGCGGTTGAAGCTGAAGACTATGAGACCGCCATTAACAAACTGGCAGAACCTTTCCCTGATCTTGTTTTACTTGATTGGATGCTTCCCGGAGGAAGTGGCATTAATTTTATCAAGCACATGAAACGAGATGAGTTAACCCGCAATATTCCGGTTGTGATGTTGACGGCTCGCGGAGAAGAAGAAGATAAAGTTCGCGGGCTCGAAGTCGGTGCTGATGATTACATTACGAAACCTTTTTCTCCGAAAGAACTGGTCGCGCGACTCAAAGCTGTGATTCGACGTGTGACGCCGACAGCGCTGGAAGATGTCATTGATGTTCAGGGGCTCAAACTTGATCCGGTGTCGCATCGGGTGACAGCCAATGATAAAGCGCTGGACATGGGGCCGACAGAGTTTAAGTTGCTGCATTTCTTTATGACGCATCAAGAACGGGTCTATAGCCGTGAACAGTTACTGAATAATGTCTGGGGCACGAATGTTTATGTCGAAGACCGGACTGTGGATGTGCATATTCGTCGCTTGAGAAAAGCACTGGAAGATGCCGGACACGATAAATTAGTTCAGACGGTCCGTGGTGCCGGATATCGTTTTTCAACGAAAGCATAACTGATGTTGATGACTTGGTTGAAGCATCGTAGAGGAGTGAGATGGTCGAACGTCTAACATGGAAAAGGCTGGCTTGGGGGCTGGCTTTTTTTTACTGTCCTTGGGTTCTGGTCGGCTGGATCTTTGGCTACATGCCTTGGCTGTTGTTGATCGCGACAGTCATTCAACTCCTCTGGCATCTGGGCAATCAAGTCCGTCTTTCTGCCTGGCTGTGGGATGAGCGCCGTTTAGGTCCGCCATCTGGCAAAGGACAATGGGAATATCTCTTTAACGGTATCTACCATCTTCAACAGCATCAGCGTAAAAAACGCAAAGAGCTGGCAAACCTGATCCGACGTTTCCGTAACGGTGCGGAATCGTTGCCCGATGGTGTGGTGGTCTTCCGTGATGAAGGCAATATCGTCTGGTGTAACCGCCTCGCTCAGAACCTGTTGGGATTTCGTTGGCCCGAAGATGAAGGCCAGCCGATATCGAATCTTTTGCGGGCGCCCGATTTTATTAAATACCTCGAAAAGAATGATTTTACCGAACCATTGGAGATTCATTCTCCGCTGAATGTTGATCGCATGCTGGAACTGCGGATTGTGCCTTACACCAAAGGTGAACACTTGCTGGTGGTGCGTGATGTGACCCAGTTGAAGCAGTTGGAAGGCATGCGGAGAAACTTCTTCGCCAACGTCTCTCATGAATTGCGGACGCCAATGACGGTTTTACAGGGATATCTTGAGATGACTGAAGATCCCGATATGCTCGGTGGCCCGATGTGGGAGAAGGCGCATCAGGTCATGACTGAGCAACTCAGTCGGATGAATAGTCTGGTGAATCAGTTACTGACTTTATCGAAGATCGAAGCGGCGCCAATGCATGAATTGGATGAAGTGGTGGATATTCCTGCGATGCTTAAGGTGCTGGAGAAAGAAGCCATGAGCCTCAGCGGTGACAATCAACATCAATTGCATTTTGAAGTGGATCAAACCCTGAAAGTGTTGGGCGATGACGATCAGCTCAGAAGCGCAGTCTCTAATCTTGTTTATAATGCGGTGAAATATACGCCTCCCAAGGCAGATATCCATGTGCGCTGGTATGCCAGTTATCAGGGCGCATGTCTGGAAGTTGAAGATTCAGGGGAAGGCATCGCACCGCAGCACCTACACCGTCTGACGGAGCGCTTTTACCGAGTCGATAAAGCGCGTTCCCGCGATACAGGTGGCAGCGGGCTTGGGCTGGCAATCGTGAAACACGCCCTTTCTCATCATGACTCACATCTTGATATTCACAGTGAAGTTGGTGTCGGCAGTCGGTTTTCGTTTGTATTACCCAAACGTCTGGTTGTGCAGTCATGAGCCGAGTCAAGCGCTGGTTATGGGGGGGGCTGGTGTGTTGGTGGAGTGGTTGGTCGCTGCAAGCGGCAACACTGTCTGAGTCGTTGCCTGAGTACCAGAAACAGCTTGGTGTCTCCGGTAGCCTTTTGTCGGTCGGGTCCGATACGCTGGCGGGTGTCATGTCTTTGTGGGTGGAAGCATTCCAGTCTTATTATCCGAATATTAATATTCAAGTGCAGGCTTCCGGCTCGTCAACGGCACCACCGGCATTGATACAAGGGACCGCTCAATTGGGTCCGATGAGTCGGGTAATGCGGCACCGGGAGGTCGGGGCATTTGAACAAACATATGGCTATAAACCGACGGTTCTGCGCGTGGCGATTGATGCCATTGGGATTTTCGTCCGGCAGGATAACCCGATTAAGGGACTCAGTTTTCAGCAAATCGATGCGATGTTTTCTACGACACTACGATGTGGGGAAACTCAGCATCTGACAAGCTGGTCTCAGCTCGGCATCAAAGCGCGCTGGGCGCTGCGTGCCATCCAGTTATTCGGGCGTAACTCAGTGTCTGGGACTTACGGTTATTTTAAAAATCATGCGTTGTGTGGCGGTGATTTCAGCCCGAGAGTGAACGAACAGCCCGGCTCTGCTTCTGTGGTGCAGTCGGTTGCGTCCTCGATGAATGCCATCGGTTATTCTGGTATTGGTTATTCGGTTTCCGGGGTTCGGTTGGTTCCGATATCTCGCGAGGGGACAAATTATATTTTCCCTAACCGGGATAATATTTTGTCCGGAAACTATCCGTTATCACGCTATCTCTATATTTATATCAATAAAAATCCGGAGCGGTCACTCTCACCGGTTGAGGAAGCATTCATTCGCTTTATTTTTTCCCGGGAAGGGCAGGCGCTGGTTGCGAAAGATGGCTATGTCCCGGTATCGCCACAAATCGCCAGACAAGAGTTGGCGAAAGTCGGATTAAATTGAAATGCAAAAGACGGTGAGGTGACAACATCATCGCCTTTCACACATTGACGTTGTTGTGTTTAATATTTAAAAATCAATGGTTAGAAGATCAATGTCCAACCGATATTTTCCCAGTATTGCTGCTCGCTGAGTAAATCGGCATGAAGCAGTTTGTTGTTTTCCAACCATTCGGCATCATGGCTGGAAAGTGTCCAAACGTTGTCCTCTGCTGTCAGATAGATCTCCGGTAGTAATTCATCACTTCTTTGTCCGTTAAGAACAATTGCCAATCTGAGAATGCGGATCAGTTGGATGATCTGTTTTTTCTTGTAGAGCGTGAAGTCCGGCATTTCATTGAGCTTTAAGGCTTTTCTCTGAAAACGGGCCAATGTAGAGAGGACCAATTGCTGCTCGCTGTTAAATCCCGGCATATTGGTATAGCGAAGAATATACTCCGAATGGCGGTGATACCCTTGCAGGCTGATGCTAAGACCGACCTCGTGTAACAGAGCACTCCATTCCAGCAAATCGACCAGTTCGTGTTGCTGAGCCGATATATTGGCTCCGTGATGGATTTGATCAAAAAACTGCCGAGCCAATCCTTTTATTTTTGCGGCATGTTCCAGATCGACTCGATGTTTCTGGGCGAGGCTTTCGGTTGTTCTCAAGCGAATATCCGAACATTTAAAGCGTTCTTCCATTTCATACAGCAAACCTTCTCTGAGGGCACCTTGTGAAAAATGCATCTCTTTGATATTCAGATCTTTTAAAATGGCATACAGAATCGCAACGCCTGCGGCAAATACCGGTTTTCTTTCGTCACTGAGGCCCTTGAGATCCAATTCTTCAATCTGGGTTTTTTCACAGAGCTTGTCGATCAGTGTCTCCAATCGCTCGGTAGTGATGATGCCATCGTCATAGCCAATGCCGATCAACACTTCCCGGACTGCTTTGATTGTACCAGACGCTCCGAACGCACCTTGCCAGCCTTTTTTACGATACTGTCGGGCGACGGATTCCAGCTTTTGCTGTGCGGCAACGAATGCTTGGGCAAACCGTTTTTTGGAGAGTTTACCTTGTGGGAAAAAACGCTGATTGTAACTGACACAGCCCATTTGGAGACTGTTGACCAGTTGTGCTTCAAATCCCTGACCAATCACCATTTCGGTACTTCCTCCGCCAATATCAACGACGAGCATTGAGTCTGATTGCGGTTGGGTATGAGCCACGCCCAGATAAATGAGTCGGCCTTCTTCCATACCCGGAATGATCTCTATCGGGTAGGGCAGAATAGTTCGGGCACATTCAATGAATTTCTGAGCATTGGCTGCTTGGCGTAAGGTATGGGTTGCCGCAATGCGGACATTTTCCGGTGCGAACCCCTGAATACGTTCAGCGAACATCGCCAGGCAATCCAGCCCACGGGCCATCGCTTCGTTATCGAGTTTCTTCTTGGCATCCAGCCCTGATGCCAGCCGGACACGCTGTTTATGGCGGCTGACCAGTTGGAGATCCTGATCGATGACCTGTGCGACCACCATGTGGAAACTGTTGGAACCTAAATCAATTGCAGCGATGTGCCGGGGTTCACTGGGTGCTTTCATGGGATTTTACTTCTATTGCCTTTTGCTTGCGTGTTTGTCTTTCGACATTTTTCAGATAGTCGTAAATCGCTATCTGGGAGCGTATTTTCTTACGGTTACCACGGTTAACATATCGGTTACTCATCTCTTTGTCTATCCAGCGAGCTTTAACCGTATCGGTAAAGTGAATGTTGATGAGGTCAATAATGCGTTTTTTCAGGCGCTTGTCACGAATTGGCGTCGCAACTTCAATCCGGTGATCGATGTTGCGCGTCATCCAGTCCGCAGAAGAAATATACACCTGCGGATCCCCGTCATTGTGGGTAATGATGACGCGAGGATGCTCCAAAAAGCGGTCTACGATACTAATGATCTGGATGTTGTCGCTGATCCCTTCTATGCCCGGAACCAGAGAACACATGCCACGGATGACCATTTTGATCTGAACTCCGGCAGAACTGGCTTCATAAAGTTTGTTCGTTAACTCGCGATCAACCAGATTATTCACTTTCAAGGTAATGGCGGCTTTCTTATTCGCTTTGGCATTGGCGATTTCATTGTCCAATAATTCATTGAGACGAGAGCGGGAATTCCGGGGCGATACAATCAGATGGCGGAATTTTACCGGCCGATATGGATTTTCAATATAGTCAAATACACTGCGGACTTCATTGGTGATTTCCGGATCAGCGGTTAGCAATGAAAAGTCGGTATAAATCCGAGCGGTTTTTTCATGGAAGTTACCGGTACCAATGTGTGCGTAGCGGATAATGTCTTCTTCCTCTTTACGACTGATCAAAAGTAATTTTGAATGGATCTTGAGCCCCGGAACACCAAAAATGACGTGCACACCGGCTTCAGTCAGGATTCTGGACCATTCGATATTCGCCTCTTCATCGAAGCGGGCTTGTAGTTCAACCACCACGGTCACTTGTTTACCATTCATCACGGCATGGATCAGGGAATGCATCAACTTGGAGTCTTTGGCGACACGATAAATATTGATTTTGATACTCAGAACTTTGGGATCAAATGAGGCTTGCCTGACTAGTTCGGAAATATGTTCGAAAGTGTGATAAGGGTAATACAGCAGAATATCTTGCGCTTTAATCGCATCAAAACTGTTGTCGAAACCGAGAAAGTCAGAACACTTGAGCGGTGGCAGCGGCTTATTTTCCAGGTAGTTCCGCCCGACATTCGGAAATGAAATGAAATCTCTGAAGTTATGATATCGGCCACCGGGGAGCAAGCTATCATAATTGGAAATTTTGAGCTTATCGCACAGAAAATGTAACATCTCTTTCGGCATGGTACTTTCGTAGACAAAGCGCACCGGCATGGCGGTTAAACGCTGACTGAGACCTTCCGACATCTGTTCCAGCAGACTGTGTTCTACCTCATGGCTAAGATCATATTCGGCATCCCGAGTCATCTTGATGGCGTAACCATTGAGTTGATCATACTCGAAGAACCCTCTGAAAATATCATCGAGACAATAGCGGATAATATTATCCAGCAGCATAATTGTTTTACGTTGCTTCCCTTTTTGCTCTGGTACCATGATAAACCGAGGCAGATGGTTGGTCGGAATTTCAATCAGCGCATAGTGAGAGTGTTCATCGGTGTTCAGCTCGACGGCAATGTAAGCATATTCATCTTTAAGAAATTGCAGCATGTCGGCTTCTTCATTGAGTAGCCAAGGCGTAATGTGCTGAATAACTTCACTTTTAAAATATTTTTTGACCCATCGCCCCTGAAACTCGTCCAACTGGGTTTCATTGACTAAAAAGATTCTCCGCCGAGCCATCTCCTTGATCAGATCGTTATACAGTTCTTCGAATTCCAGATTGAGTTTGAGCGCCTTACTTTGCATTTTCGAGAGGAGATGTTTGTAGGAACTGTTGCCGCCGTGTTCCCGGTCAATCAGGATCCGCCGTTTTACATCGGCAAAACGGACTTTGTAAAACTCATCTAAATTATTAGAAAAAATGCCTAGAAAACGTATCCGTTCAATGAGTGGCACTGACTTATCCGCAGCTTCTTGAAGCACCCGTTCATTAAACGACAACCAGCTTAATTCTTTTTCAATATATAACTTCTCAACACTCATACAATCAGACCTTTCATGTAACTCAGGGCGATCTATTCAGTACCAGGAGAACCCGTCATGGCAACGAATTCACTGTGAAATGACCATCAGTGAGATAATGGCGTTGTATATGGCGTTCACCTCATACAATGCAAATATAACTATCAGTAATAAAAAAGAAAGTTAGGTGTTTTGTGTTACATTTTTATTTCAAAGTATATAAGACATTTGCTTATTCGTGGAGCAGACTAGGGGCTGTTGACCTTTCGTGGTTGAATTTTGTCTCATCTGGACGAGTGGAACACACCGGAAAAAATGCTGATAAATCAAGTAGAGAATCGAGTTCGTGTGCCACTTGTTATTTCAGGTGGTTGGTGCTTGTTGTAATATAAATGTCACGTCATTGACATATGCTTATGGGTCGGAGATATCAAAGCTCGGGATCTCGTGGGTCTGTTGCAGGCTGAGGACGGGTGTTATTCTCTGTTTGTGTCATTGGTATATCGGTCAGATTCATTAGGACAAACATGTCATACCCTCAGTTTTCTCTCAAAGCAGCGGATAAAAAGCGTCTTATTAAAGACCGGCTGATTCGTTTGACCGTTCGTGCTGGTGGCGTCAGTGTGCTTGGGGCGTTGATCTTAATTTTTGTGTATCTGATTTGGGTGGCATTTCCCTTGTTTTCCAGCGCTGAAATTACAATGTCTCCCGCTCATCCTCATGTTGCAGACTCTGAGCAGATTCCAATCCAATTCGCTGTCGATGATTATGGTCAGTATGTCTTTATGCTCGATCATCGTGGAAAAATGACCTTCTGGCCGACTCAAAAAACACAGTCGTCTCCGGTCTGGCAGCAGCAACTCGGGTTTGAACCCAAGCAGAGTGCGGTCGCCGGACATTGGTTTGCAGTATTCGGTGCCGATAAACAACTGGTGATTGGTCGTCCTCAATTCACCCATCGGTTTCGTGGGGGAAAGAAGATTTTCGTCCCGAATTTTGAACAATTACCATTGCCTTCATCTCTCCGTTCTGTGCTTCCGGAGCATGTTCAGCGCTTGACGTTTACGGTGTCTGCTCAGGAAGTGACCATCGCACTGGTTGCCCCAAATGGTACACTGACGGTTTTATCTTTTTCGCGGCATTCGGAGCAAGTAAGCGCTTTTCGCTTTCCTGAGCAGGTTGCCGCGGACGCATTATTATTGTCACCGGATGGTCATACGCTATATATCCGTGAAGGTAGTCATCTTGTCATTGCCCAGCGTCACGGTCATGCATACCCAGTCAGAGAAGTGGTTGACCTAACCCGGGGCGATACACAGCGAACGATTGCTCAAATGGTTTTATTGCCGGGTGGCGACTCATTGTTAGTGCGTGACCAACAGGGGATGGTCACCCAATGGTTTGACGTCATCCGCGATCAAAAAAGACAGTTTATGCCGATCCGCGCATTCAATACCGGTGAGCAGACTCGCCTGATTGTCGCGGATATTTATCATCAGGGATTTTTCTCATTACATCGTGACGGTCAAGTACGCAATTATCAGGCAACAAATCATAAGCTTGTTCTGAGCCAAAAGCTGTTTGATCAAATGCCTGAGAGTGTGGCGTTGTCTGAAAATGAAAAATATCTGGTGGCTTATCATCAGGGGCGTCTGACTCTGGCTCATGTTGATCTCGGATATCCGGAGATCTCATTTTCAGCGCTGTGGCAGAAAATATGGTATGAAAATTATCCGGAGCCGGACTATGTTTGGCAATCCACATCGGCTTCAGATAACTTCGAACCGAAGTTTAGTTTGGTGCCCATTGCATTTGGCACGATTAAAGCCGCGTTGTATGCGATGATTTTTGCTGTGCCGATGGCCATTCTCGCGGCGATTTATACGGCTTATTTTATGTCTGCTCAGATGCGGCGTAAGGTGAAACCGACAATCGAACTGATGGAAGCGTTGCCCACCGTTATTATCGGCTTTCTGGCCGGGCTGTGGCTGGCGCCGATTTTAGAGCGGCATCTGGTCGCCGCGGTAGTCATGATCATCTTATTGCCGCTATCGACGATAGGGTTCGGACTGATTTGGCATTTTTCACCGGAACGATGGCGCAGTACGGTGCAGCGAGGCTGGCACGCGGCGCTTTTGGTGCCGGTACTCGCTGGTGTCATGGCTCTGATGCTGCCTGTCGGCTTTAACCTTGAGACTTGGTTATTTGATGGCGATATCCGAGTGTTTCTGGCGCAATATGGTATCGACTTCAATCAGCGCAATGCGTTAGTGGTTGGTATTGCCATGGGATTTGCGGTGATCCCGACCATTTTTACTATCGCGGAAGATGCGATTTTTTCTGTGCCGAAACATCTTTCTGACGGGTCGCTTGCATTGGGCGCGACGCCTTGGCAGACCTTGACTCATGTTGTATTGCTGACTGCAAGTCCGGGCATTTTTTCAGCAATTATGATGGGGCTCGGACGCGCAGTCGGTGAAACCATGATTGTATTAATGGCGACAGGCAATACACCGATTATGGACTGGAATATTTTTGAAGGAATGCGAACACTGGCAGCGACCATCGCGGTGGAATTACCGGAAGCGGAAGTCGGGAGTAGTCAGTATCGCTTGTTGTTTTTGGGCGCATTGCTGCTGTTTGTTTTCACCTTTTTAGTGAATGCGTTGGCGGAATGGATTCGATTGCGTCTGCGAGAAAAGTATCGGGCATTGTAATGTTAGGACTGGATTAAATGGTGAATTGGATCAAATCCGGCTCTCCGTGGATATGGTTGACAGGTGGTGCGGTGAGTTTCAGTTTACTTGCCGTATTAGGGCTATTGCTGCTGATTGGCTGGAAAGGGTTAACCTATTTCTGGCCGACACCGTTGTTATCATGGCAGACATCGTCAGGTGAGCGTGTGATTGGTCAGCTGTATGACCAGGACAAAGTATTGGCCTCCCATTTATCCTCATCAAAGAATGCCAAAACCATGGGAGAAGGGGACTCAATTACGCGTTTGCATATCAAGGTTGCGAACCGGGATATTTATCCGTCAGATTTTATCTCCGTTCTCAAGCGTCAGCTTTCTGAACCCTCGAAGCCACAAGGATGGGCTGTCATTGATCGGGTACGGGATGGTCAGTTTTTTGGCAAACCAATCGGTTATCAGCTTGCTGATGGGGTGATGGCGGATAACATTGATGCTGCTTTACAGACCGGACTGCGTGAAGCAGAACAACGCCATCAGCAGATTCAAACCCTGATGCATGACAAAGTGCAGGTTTGGAGCCAACAGCTTGAAAAACTCCGGCTAGAGAAACGTAAGCGGGAATTGAACCATCAGATCAATGCCGCTTATCTGGCACAGTATGAACAGCAAAAATCGGCGCTGGAGCAACAGTTAACCACGGTTGCTCAGACTTTGGATACGCTGCGGGAGCAACTCAGAATGCAGGCGCTGGTGGTGGTGGATATGCGGGGAGATAAGATTCGTATTCCGGTCAGCCAGATCTTGAACATATGGTATCCCAACGATATGTCCTTGCCGCAAAAGATGGTTCATTGGGCGCAACAGGTATGGCATTTTGTTGCCG
This sequence comes from Vibrio gazogenes, assembly GCF_002196515.1. NCBI lineage: Bacteria > Pseudomonadati > Pseudomonadota > Gammaproteobacteria > Vibrionales > Vibrionaceae > Vibrio > Vibrio gazogenes. Next base: position 2,727,058 of record NZ_CP018835.1, read on the forward strand.
ATAACCCAAGAGAATCGAATTCAGAAGGTGGGGTTTTCCCTGCGATCTTCGGCACCATTTTGCTGGTGATTATTATGTCTGTCATCGTGATGCCGCTAGGCGTGGTTGCTGCGATCTATTTACATGAATATGCCGGAGACAATGCATTCACCCACTTGATCCGCGTCGCGGTCATGAATTTGGCTGGTGTTCCTTCAATTGTCTATGGTGTTTTCGGACTTGGTTTTTTTGTTTATACCATTGGCGGGACTATCGATTCGCTTTTTTATGCAGAGCGTTTACCGGCACCGACGTTTGGCACCCCCGGTCTGTTATGGTCCGCGTTGACGCTGGCCGTTCTTACGTTACCGGTTGTGATTGTTGCGACGGAGGAAGGGTTAAGTCGAATTCCACTCGCGGTACGTCATGGGTCGTTGGCACTGGGAGCGACTCAATTTGAAACGATTTGGCGGGTGGTTTTACCGATGGCTACGCCTGCTATGATTACTGGGTTGATTCTGGCTGTTGCCAGAGCGGCTGGTGAAGTGGCGCCACTCATGTTGGTCGGGGTGGTCAAAATGGCATCTCGTTTACCGGTCGATAATGAGTTTCCATTTATTCATTTAGAAAGAAAGTTTATGCATCTGGGTTTTCATATTTATGATGTCGGTTTCCAGACCAGCAATATTGAAGCGGCTCGTCCGCTGGTGTTTGCGACATCATTTTTACTTGTGGCTGTGATTGTTGCGCTCAATCTGACAGCTATTAGTATCCGGAATAATCTGCGGGAGAAATACAGAACAATGGGACAGGATTAAATGCCGCTGAATCATACGCTTGGGTTCCAGCCATCAATTGATGTCAATCACCTCAGTGATAAACAGACAGCGATTGAGATTGATGATCTCAGTCTGTTTTATCAGGGAACAGTCGCGCTCAGCCATATTTCAATGCGGATCCCCAAAGGGCAAGTGACTGCGTTTATCGGGCCTTCCGGCTGTGGTAAGTCAACGTTATTGCGTTGTATGAACCGAATGAATGATTTGGTTGAAGGCTGCCGCGTCGAAGGGAAAGTGACCCTGCATGGTCAGGACATTTATGCGCCATCCGTGGATGTTGCAACGCTGCGCCGGCGAGTGGGGATGGTGTTTCAGCGTCCGAATCCGTTCCCGAAATCAATCTATGAAAATGTGATTTATGGGCTTCGTTTACAAGGCGTGCGCAATGCGCGGATATTGGATGATGCGGTCGAGCGTTCGTTGCGGGCAGCAGCGCTGTGGGAAGAAGTTAAACATCGTTTACATGAGAATGCATTCGGTTTGTCCGGTGGGCAACAGCAGCGTTTGGTGATTGCCCGGGCAATTGCGATTGAACCGGAAATTCTGTTACTGGATGAACCGACATCAGCGCTTGATCCGATTTCGACCCTGACGATCGAAGAGCTGATTAACGATCTGAAAACCAAATATACGGTGGTGATTGTCACACATAATATGCAACAGGCAGCGCGAGTCAGTGATCATACGGCCTTTATCCATATGGGGAAGTTGGTTGAGTATGCTGATACCGATACTATTTTTACATCGCCCGTGAAAAAACAGACCGAAGATTATATTACGGGACGTTACGGATAAAGGTTTGTTGTTACGACTGTTATTACGACAATACAATTGAAGAGAGGCATTATGCAGTTTGGTCGCCATATTTCCGGACAGTTCAACGCTGAGCTTGAAGCGATCCGGACTCATGTTCTGACAATGGGCGGATTGGTCGAGCAGCAGTTATCCTATGCAATGCAGGCGCTGCATAAGCAAGATCTGGAGCTGGCGCGTCAGGTGATCCGCGGAGATCACAAAGTCAATGCCATGGAAGTCTCTATTGACGATGCCTGTACCCGGATTATTGCTAAGCGACAACCGACCGCGAAAGATTTGCGTTTGATTATTGCCATTATCAAAACCATCACTGATTTAGAGCGAATTGGTGATGTTGCGACGAGAATGGCTCACGTTGCTATCGAAAGCCCGGCTTCGAAAGAGCAGCGGTTTCAGGTGTCTTTGGAGCCCTTGTGTCGCCAAGCCATTGCCATGTTGCATCAAGTGCTCGATGCATTCGCTCGTATGGATGTTGAGGCTGCGGCTCAGGTTCACAAACTTGATGATCGGCTTGATTCAGAATACGAAGCGGTTATCCGTCAGTTGATGACCTACATGATGGAAGATACCAAGAACATCCCGCATATTCTGCAAGTGATGTGGTCGGCTCGGGCGATTGAACGTGTCGGTGATCGTTGTCAGAATATTTGTGAATACATTATCTATTTTGTGAAAGGAAAAGATGTCCGTCATTTGGGCGATCAATCTTTGGATGACGTGTTAAACACTGATTCCGACACATAAAAAAACCGGAGCAAAGCTCCGGTTTTGTATCGACTTTACTTTTTCATGATTGGGGTAAGTCATTCTTTATTTATTATCCAACCATTGACCAGTGTTGAGAACTGGCAAGTCTGTATTATTTCTTATCTAAATCTGTTGTGTGCTCAGATAGGTAAGCGGCAACACCGTCTGGTGATTCTTTCATGCCTGCTTTGCCTTCTTCCCATTGTGCCGGGCAAACTTCACCGTGTTTTTGGTGGAAGTTCAATGCATCAACCATACGCAGCATTTCGTCGATGTTACGACCAAGTGGCAGATCATTCACGACTTGGTGACGAACAACACCTTCTTCATCGATCAGGAAAGAACCACGGAAAGCAACACCTGCATCTGGATGTTCAACATCGTATGCTTTTACGATTTCATGTTTGACATCAGCGACCAGTGGATATTTCACTTCACCGATACCGCCTTTATCAACTGGGGTATTACGCCATGCGTTGTGTGAGAATTGAGAGTCGATTGATACACCGATCACTTCAACGCCTTTCGCTTTGAAGTCTTCAAAGCGCTTGTCAAATGCGATTAACTCTGATGGGCAAACGAATGTAAAGTCTAGTGGATAGAAGAAAACAACAGCTTTTTTACCCTTAGTAAACTCTGCAAAGTTGAATGCATCAACAATTTCACCATTACCTAAAACAGCAGCAGCAGTAAAATCAGGGGCTTTACGACCAACTAGTACCATTTTTTTTGCTCCTAATAATATGAAAAATTCCAGACTGTTAAAAAACGGCCCGGTCCATGTTTGTTTCCAATCAACTATAGTCAAATCCTTGTATAGGAAAAAGAGAAATAAATAGATTAAGTTTATCGAAAAAAGCGATGAACTAGGATATCCTAGCGTTTATACAGACTTAACTCATATATTAATGATTTTATGAATAAATGGCCGAGTTTAAAGCAAATTCATTACTTGGTAACCCTGTATGAAACACGCCATTTCAGCGAAGCCGCTGAACGTTGTTTTGTCAGTCAGTCTACGCTGAGTAAAGGTATTCAGACGCTGGAAGAGCTGATTGGGTGTCCTTTATATGAGAAAAAGGATAAGAAGAGCCCACTTGTCTTTACTCATGCTGGTGAGCAGGTGGTTCGTCAGGGCCGAGAATTACTCGCCAAAGGGCAAGATTTGATTGAGATGGGGAAACTCTGTCAGGGCGATTTAATGGAAGGCCAGCTCAGAGTCGGCTGTATCCCGACCATTGCTCCGTTTCTCTTGGGTGATCTGGTTCAAGAAGTCAATATTCGCTTTCCTAAACTTCATTTATTATTGCGAGAAGATACCACAACCAATTTGCTGCAAGGCCTGCGCCATGGCGAACTGGATGTACTGGTCTTAGCTTTACCTGTTGATATCGGCAATATGGAAAGCCGAATTGTCGGTAAAGATCCCTTCCGAATGATTATCAGTAAAAGTCAGGCGGATCGCATTCCGGTACCGATTCGTTATGATGACTTGCCGGATGAATCTGTATTTCTGTTAGAGAACGAACACTGTTTGACTGAGCACGCGGTGTCAGCTTGTCAGTTAACGGAAAAAGAAAAAATTAATCCCTTCATGGCAACCAGTTTGCACACGCTCGTACAAATGGTCGCGAATGGGTTGGGCACGACGTTTATTCCACAGATGGCTATTCAGCATGGTTTGCTGGATAACCAGAATCTGGTGGTTGTTGAGCCGCCCGGTCAAAGTGCATTTCGTCTGATTGGTTTAGTCTGGCGGCCGAGCTCTTCTCGCACTCAGGTTTTTCATCAATTATCTGAAGTCGTTTCAGAACTCCTTTAGCAATTGGTCTTAACCAGATATTTATACTGTAGAAAAATATTTTCACAGTTTTTTATCTTGATTGATTGCAATTTTTTGTCAAATTTTACAGCACCTATCGATTGAAGCTTTCATAAAATCAAAAATATTCACAATGTCAATTTTACACAAATCTACAAGAGGGTTGTGGCTGACATGTTGAATGAATTGTAATCAAATCAATGACTCACCAAGTACTATTGAAAATATAGCTTTTTATGAGCGGGTTTCGTGTGTCATTATTTAGGTAATTTAATTACGAAATTAAATTACTTTTTGTCTCTCTGTTTCCCACAGTATGAAACTTCGAATTTTGTTTTTTGCTGTTCAACCGTCTTTTCATTTATCTATTTATTTCCTAGAGTTTACCTAGCTTGGTTAAGACTTATGTCTAGCTTGGGAAAGGTTGAAAACTGGATCATTCTGGCACATGGTAGATGATATCAACGTTGAAATGTCTTGTTTGAATGGTATTTAAATGTTGTTTTAAATTTACAAATGAAAATCAATGTGTGATTGGATGATGACGGAAAAAGAGGGATGCAATAATGATGGAACCACTTGCTGATGAAAACACGCTCTCTTGTGAGCAACAAAAAGTACTTGAACGACTCAATATTCACGGCAGTGTGCCTGAAGCGCAGTCTTACATTATCTCATCGGCGGCACAGCTCTTTTTGGCTGAGCTTTGTGCTCGTTTTGCGCCTCACGTCAAAACCTTATTGCAGCGTCGTCTCGACCGTCAGCAAAGCATTGATCAGGGGACATTACCTCACTTCTTACCGGAAACTCAGTCTATTCGCGACGGGCAGTGGAAAATTTTAGGTATTCCCCAAGATTTGCAGGATCGGCGGGTTGAAATTACCGGGCCGACCGACCGGAAGATGGTGATTAACGCACTGAATGCGAATGTAAAAGTGTTTATGGCTGATTTTGAAGACTCAATGTCTCCGGTCTGGTCCAAAATGCTGGAAGGACAAATTAACCTTCAGGATGCCGTCAATGGCACCATCCGTTATGTACAACCGGAAACCGGTAAATCTTATCAGTTATGTGATGACCCCGCGGTACTGATATGCCGGGTGCGTGGCCTGCATCTGCGAGAAAAACATGTCACTTTTGAACAACAGCCGATTCCCGGTGCGCTATTCGATTTTGCACTCTATTTTTTCAACAATTATCAGGCGTTACTGAAAAAAGGGAGTGGTCCTTATTTCTATATTCCTAAACTGCAAAGCCATCAGGAAGCAAAGTGGTGGAGTGATGTCTTTCATTTCACCGAAGCGTATTTCGGCCTGAATACCGGTACGATCAAAGCCACTGTGTTGATTGAAACGCTGCCGGCCGTATTTGAAATGGATGAAATCCTGTTTGCTATGAAAGAGCATATTGTCGGCCTGAATTGTGGCCGCTGGGACTATATTTTCAGCTATATCAAAACGTTGAAGAACTATCCGGATCGCGTATTGCCTGACCGTCAGGTCGTGACGATGGATAAGCCTTTCCTCAGTGCCTATTCCCGTCTGTTGGTTCGGACGTGCCACCGACGTGGTGCATTCGCGATGGGCGGCATGGCGGCTTTCATTCCGGCCAAAGATGCTGCCCAGAACCTTCAGGTTCAGGAAAAAATTCGTCAGGACAAATTGCTGGAAGGCACCAATGGCCATGACGGGACTTGGGTGGCTCATCCTGGTCTTGCCGATACCGCCATGGCTGTTTTTAACGAGGTGCTTGGTCGTCATCCCAACCAATTAAACGTCATGCGCGAGGATGACGCTCCGATTACCGCGGAAGAATTACTTCAGCCTTGTGCAGGAGAGCGAACCGAACAGGGAATGCGACATAACATTCGGGTCGCATTGCAATATATCGAGGCTTGGATTTCCGGGAATGGTTGTGTACCGATTTATGGCCTGATGGAAGATGCGGCAACAGCAGAGATTTCCCGGACGTCTATCTGGCAATGGATTCAGCATCATAAAACATTGGATAACGGGGAGGTTGTGACGAAAGCTTTGTTCGAGCGTTATCTGGCTGAGGAGCTTGAAATTGTGCGCGAAGAAATCGGAGCAGAGCGGTTTGATCAGGGGCGATTTAGTGAAGCGGCTCAACTGATGAAACGTCTGACGACCAGTGATGAGTTAACGGCATTTTTAACGGTGCCGGGATACGACTATCTGGCGTAAGACAATAAAAATAAATGAATAAAACGTGAAACAAGCTTTTCGATGTCGATTGTTCAACATGGCGTTGAACAACGCAAATTGATAGAGAAAAGAAACAAGGATCACCGATATCATTCGGGATAACATGAGGGATAAGACTATGACTTTGACTCGTCGTCAACAAATTGAAGCGCTAGAAAAAGACTGGGCAACCAATCCACGCTGGCAACATGTGAAACGGACTTATTCAGCCGAGGAAGTCGTCGCATTACGGGGATCGGTTATGCCGGAGTATACCCTGTCACAGCGTGGTGCTGATAAACTTTGGTCGTTGGTTAATGGTCAGGCGAAAAAAGGCTACGTCAACTGTTTGGGAGCGTTGACCGGCGGACAGGCGGTTCAACAAGCCAAAGCCGGTATTGAGGCGATTTACTTGTCGGGGTGGCAAGTGGCTGCAGATAATAATACCGCTTCAGCAATGTATCCGGATCAATCCCTCTACCCGGTGGACTCTGTGCCTGCGGTCGTCAAAAGAATTAACAGTGCATTCCGGCGTGCCGACCAAATCCAGTGGTCAAATGATATGACACCTGAAGATGAGGGCGGGATCGACTATTTTCTGCCGATTGTTGCCGATGCAGAGGCTGGTTTTGGCGGCGTTCTTAACGCTTACGAACTGATGAAACATATGATTGAAGCTGGCGCGGCTGGGGTCCATTTTGAAGATCAACTGGCATCGGTGAAAAAATGTGGTCACATGGGCGGTAAAGTGTTGGTGCCGACTCAGGAAGCCGTCCAAAAGTTAATTGCAGCCCGCCTTGCTGCTGACGTGGCTGGCACGACGACACTGGTCATTGCGCGAACCGATGCGAATGCAGCCGATTTATTGACCTCTGATTGTGATCCTTATGATCAGGACTTTATTATCGGAGAGCGGACGGCTGAAGGGTTTTATCGGGTGAAAGCGGGGATTGAACAAGCTATTTCTCGTGGTTTGGCCTATGCGCCTTACGCTGATTTAGTCTGGTGTGAAACAGCTAAGCCTGATTTAGAAGAAGCGCGGCGTTTTGCGCAGGCGATTCATGAGCAGTATCCGGATCAGTTACTGGCATACAACTGCTCTCCTTCTTTTAACTGGGAGAAAAATCTCGATGCAGAAACGATTCGTCACTTCCAACAGTCTCTTGCTGATATGGGATATCGCTATCAATTCATCACTTTAGCAGGGATTCATAACATGTGGTACAACATGTTTGATTTAGCCCATGCTTATGCACAGGGAGAAGGGATGCGCCACTACGTTGAAAAAGTTCAGCGACCAGAGTTTGAAGCCGCAGAGCGAGGGTATACTTTCGTTGCTCATCAACAGGAAGTCGGAACCGGTTATTTTGACCGTGTGACCAATACGATTCAGGGGGGGCAGTCCTCGGTGACCGCACTGACGGGGTCAACGGAAGAAGATCAATTCTGAATATTACGAACGAAGGTTTTTACCACGAACCTTGCCATTTTACTTTGCAATTCATCGCGTCTGATTGCAAAGAGAGCAGCTCAGGCTGCTCTTTTTTTGTGGTAACCCATTTTTGTGATAACCCATCTGTTTTGTGGTAACGCGTTCAATTTGGCAGCCATTCCTCATGATAAAGGGACATGCTAAAGGGTATCCATATTCTCGCCTTCGATCTCATCGGGTTCGGCTTCTTCTTGTAATTCGAGTAGATTAATGGCAATCGCAACAAAGTCGTTGTCGGTGATGATCCCAACCAAGCGATCATTTTCGATCACGGGGAGACAACCGACCTTGTGTTTTTGCATAAACAAGGCACTTTCTTTCAGCCCTGCATCGGGGGAAACCGTGATCATATGCGTATGCATGATTTCAGATAATGGATGAGAGAGTAAGATTGTTGAAGGAGAAATATCACGATTCAGGCAGGAATGCTGAGCTTGTAAAATGTCTCTCTGTGACACGATACCCAGAATTTTCTGGTGTTGATCGACCACCGGAATATGGTGAATTTCATACTTCTCCATAAATGCCCGGGCATCTTCTATGGTATCTGTCGGGGTCAGGGTATGTGGATGGCGAGTCATCATGTCTTCAATCTTGATCATAGTGAACTCCTTACTGAAGCAGTAATCATCTGTTGTAGCGTATACAAGAAGGTGAATACCCTGACTATAGTTATTTCTGCAAGACAGAGATGAGAGATCGAAACCGATTTCTGGTTTTTGTTAAAAAATTATTCCGGATTTTGTCTGAATCAATGGAATACGCTGCCGTCCTCGCTGATTTCCGTATATACTACCGCGCTGCGAATGACTAGACAGAAAAGAGTTATGCAAGTTTCCGATTTTCATTTTGACTTACCTGATGAGCTGATAGCTCGATACCCAAAAGCGGAACGGACATCGAGTCGTCTGTTACAGCTCAACGGCGAGACGGGAGCCGTTGAAGATGGAACCTTCACCGATGTTCTGAATCTGGTGCGGCCGGGAGATTTACTGGTGTTCAATAACACACGAGTTATCCCGGCACGCATGTTTGGTCGAAAAGCTTCGGGTGGCAAGATTGAAGTGCTGGTTGAGCGAATGCTGGATGAACACAGCATACTGGCTCACGTCCGATCTTCAAAAGCGCCACGTGCCGGCAGTGCATTATTGCTGGGAGAGAATGACGACTATCCGGCTACAATGGTTGCGCGTCATGATGCCTTGTTCGAGATTCGTCTGGAGACTGAAGTAACAGTGCTGGATGTTTTGAATGCTATCGGGCACATGCCTTTACCACCTTATATTGACCGGCCTGATGAAGACGCAGATAAAGAGCGTTATCAAACCGTCTACAACGAAAAACCGGGTGCAGTTGCCGCGCCAACGGCAGGGTTACATTTTGATACTGATTTGCTTGAACAAATTGCGGCAAAAGGTGTCGAAATGGCTTATGTTACGCTCCATGTCGGTGCCGGTACCTTTCAGCCTGTCCGGGTTGAAAACATCAATGATCACCACATGCACGCTGAATATGTTGAAGTGCCTCCCGCCGTTGTGGATGCAATTAACGCGACGCGTCAACGAGGTGGTCGAGTCATTGCGGTCGGAACCACGTCGGTTCGTTCGTTAGAAAGTGCCGCACAGCAGGCGTTAAAAAACGGTACAGCGTTGGCGCCTTTCTTTGGGGATACCGAGATATTCATTTATCCGGGATATGAATATCAGGTGATTGATTGTCTGATTACCAATTTTCACCTGCCGGAATCAACGCTGATCATGTTGGTGAGTGCTTTTGCCGGTTATGAAAATGTGATGGCAGCGTATCGTCATGCTGTTGAGCAAAAATATCGCTTCTTTAGTTATGGTGATGCGATGTTTATTGAAAAGCGTCAGCATGAAAGAACATGAACAGAGCGTATACAAACGCTAGTCGATGATGTTTGTGAAACACAAACATCCAAGAGAGAATTTCTCGTAGACCGTCAGATTGTTTCTCTGGCACTTTGGAGGCATTGTGAAGTTAAAATTTGAACTGAAAAAGAAACAAGGAAATGCCCGGCGCGGGCAGATTACTTTTGAACGAGGAACCGTACAGACCCCTGCATTTATGCCGGTCGGTACTTACGGCACCGTTAAAGGCATGACCCCTGAAGAGGTCAAAGATACAGGTGCAGAAATCTTATTAGGCAACACATTCCACCTTTGGCTGCGCCCGGGGCAGGAAGTGATGAAAATGCACGGTGATTTGCATGATTTCATGAATTGGCAAGGCCCGATTCTGACTGACTCTGGTGGTTTTCAGGTCTTTAGTCTGGGTGATATTCGTAAAATCACCGAAGAAGGGGTGCACTTCCGTAATCCGGTGAATGGTGAAAAAATCTTTATGGATGCGGAAAAGTCGATGGAAATTCAGAACGATCTCGGGTCTGACATCGTGATGATTTTCGACGAGTGTACACCGTATCCGGCCACACACGCTGAAGCAAAACAGTCGATGGAAATGTCATTGCGCTGGGCAAAGCGTTCGCGAAACCATTTTGACCATTTGGAAAACCCGAACTCACTATTTGGTATTGTGCAGGGCGGCGTGTATGAAGATTTACGCGATGTTTCTGTTGCAGGCCTGACAGCGCTCGATTTTGACGGGTATGCTGTCGGAGGTTTGGCTGTCGGTGAACCCAAAGAAGATATGCACCGCATTCTGGAACATACGTGTCCACAATTACCTGAAGATAAACCTCGTTATTTGATGGGCGTCGGAAAACCGGAAGATTTGGTCGAAGGGGTTCGGCGTGGGATCGATATGTTTGATTGTGTGATGCCGACTCGTAATGCCAGAAATGGTCATTTGTTTGTGACTGGTGGTGTGATAAAAATTCGTAATGCGAAGCACAAAACGGATACAACACCGTTAGATCCACATTGTGATTGCTATACATGTAAACATTATTCTAAGTCTTATTTGCATCATCTGGATCGTTGTAATGAGATTTTGGGAGCTCGTTTGAACACTATCCATAATCTTCGCTATTATCAGAGACTCATGGAAAGTATTCGTCAGGCGATTGAAGCGGATCGGTTTGATGCGTTTGTCGAGGAATTTTATGCTCGTAGAGAGCGTGCTGTTCCGCCACTTGCAAAAGCCTGAACGGGTTGCGTCAGCGAGAGATAATCACCAAGTGGTTGAAATTCCAATGGCGCACCCCAACAATAAGACTAATATGATTTAACAACAATAACCCGAGAGGACGTTTCTCAATGAGTTTAATTTCTGTTGCCCACGCGGCGGGCGAAGGCGCACCACAAGGTGGTGGTTTTGAAATGCTGATCATGCTGGCTGTGTTTGCTGTCATCTTCTATTTCATGATCTATCGACCACAAGCCAAACGTGCCAAAGAACATAAAAATCTGATGTCTTCGATGACAAAGGGTGATGAAGTATTAACCAGTGGTGGTTTGATTGGCAAAATTACTAAAATTGCTGATGATAATGATTTCATCACGATCGAATTGAACCCGAATAATCCTGTTGTAATTAAAAAGGATTTCGTTACTGCAGTGTTGCCAAAAGGTACGCTTAAATCTCTATAACAGCTAGAGGATCCTCGCTGTGCTGAACCGTTACCCATTATGGAAGTATCTGATGGTGGCATTGATTATTGCCATCTCTGCATTGTATGCACTTCCGAATATTTACGGTGAAGATCCAGCTGTTCAAATAACAGGGGCGCGTGGCGCCTCCGTTGATATGGCAACGCTGGATACTGTCACCCAATCGCTTGACAAAGCGCACCTTTCATACAAATCAGCTGCTTTAGAAAACGGCTCTGTTCTTGTCCGGTTCAATAGTACCGATACCCAACTGAGTGCTCGGGATACGATTCGGGAAGCGCTTGACCGTAATATGATCGTGGCGTTGAACCTTGCACCATTGACCCCCCATTGGCTGGAGTCTATCGGTGCGACACCGATGAAGCTGGGGCTGGATTTACGCGGTGGCGTACATTTCCTGATGGAAGTGGATATGGATGCCGCGATGGACAAATTGCTGACTCAGGAAGAAGATGCCTTCCGAACCGAACTTCGGGAAGCAAAGATTCGTTATCGCGCGGTTCATACGGTTGACAACAAACGTTTGGAAGTCGTGTTACGTAATGAAGAGCAGGCCAATGAGGCTGTCAATATTCTTCAACCAAAACATCGGGACATGACTATCTCAGCGACTGAAAGCAAAGGTCGTTATGTGCTGAAAGCGGTGTATACCGAAGCTCGTCTGCAAGAAATCCGTAATTACGCGGTTGAGCAGAACATTACGATTTTAAGAAACCGGGTGAATGAACTTGGTGTTGCCGAGCCATTAGTGCAGCGTCAGGGAGCCAACCGTATTGTGGTTGAACTGCCTGGTGTCCAGGATACTGCTCGCGCAAAAGAGATTTTGGGTGCGACGGCAACATTGGAATTCCGTGAAGTTGATACCAGTGTTGATCTGGCAGCCGCTGCTGCCGGACGTGTCCCACCGGGAACAGAGGTCAAACTTGACCGTCAAGGTCGTCCGGTTGTGCTGAAAAAACGGGTGATTCTGAGTGGTTCCAGTATTACCGATGCAAGCTCTAGTGCTGATGAATATGGCCGACCTCAGGTGAATATTTCTCTCGATAGTGAAGGTGGCAGTAAAATGGCTGCATTTTCCGAGAAGAATATCGGTAAATTGATGGCAACTGTTTTTGCTGAGTATAAAGACAGTGGTCGTAAGACACCGAAAGGAAAAGTCATCCTGACGAAGCACGAAGAAGTGATTAACCAAGCGACGATTCAATCGGCTTTGGGACGTAGTTTCCGGATTACGGGAATCGATTCTTCTGCAGAAGCACACAATCTGGCATTGCTGCTTCGTGCCGGTGCTCTGATCGCGCCGATTTCTATTGTTGAAGAGCGGACAATCGGTCCGTCTATGGGACAACAGAATATCGACATGGGAGTTCAGGCATGTGTCTGGGGGCTGCTTGCTGTCATGCTGTTTACCGCACTTTACTATCGTAAGTTCGGTCTGATTGCTAATTTAGCGCTGGTGGCAAACTTAGTCTTAATTGTCGGAGTGATGTCGATGATCCCCGGAGCAACGATGACATTGCCGGGCATTGCAGGGATTGTATTGACTGTCGGTATGGCAGTGGATGCGAACGTGCTGATCTTTGAGCGGATCCGTGAAGAACTTGTTGAAGGGCGTAATCCGCAACAGGCGATTCATCAGGGATATGCCAACGCATTTAGCACCATTGCTGATGCGAATATCACAACGTTAATCACTGCGATTATCTTGTTTGCGGTCGGAACAGGTGCAATCAAAGGATTTGCTGTGACGTTGTCCATTGGTATTCTGACTTCAATGTTTACTGCCATTATTGGGACACGTTGTGTGGTGAACTTGCTTTATGGCGGCAAGCGGATTAAGAAATTGTCGATCTAATCGTCGTCATGATTAAAAGCTGGGAATAGATATGTTTCAAATTCTAAAAGCAAAGCAAGCGATCAACTTTATGCGTTGGTCGAAGTTTGCCTTCGTCCTTTCCACGTTACTGATTGTGGCGTCTATAGTGACAATCTCGATGAAGGGATTTAACTGGGGGCTCGATTTTACCGGTGGTACGCTGATTGAAGTCACTTTTGAGCAACCGGCAGATCTTGCACAGGTCAGGAGTGCGCTTGAGGCGAAAGGTTTTGGCGATGCAACGGTGCAAAACTTTGGTTCTGCCAAAGATGTGATGGTTCGCCTCCGTCCGCGTGATAATGTTGCCAGTGAAGCTTTAGGCAACCAGATCATTAGCGCAATCAATACTGCGACAGGGCAGCATGTTGAAATGCGTCGTATCGAGTTTGTCGGTCCTAATGTGGGTGATGAACTGACTGAAGCAGGCGGGATGGCAATCCTGGTATCGCTTCTTTGTATCCTGATGTATGTGTCGATGCGATTTGAATGGCGTTTATCTGCCGGGGCAGTTTTATCTTTGGCGCATGATGTGACCATTACCCTCGGTGTATTTTCGTTCTTACAGATCGAAGTCGATCTGACGATCGTCGCAGCATTGCTGACGGTGGTGGGGTACTCATTGAACGATACCATCGTTGTCTTTGACCGGATTCGTGAGAATTTCCGTAAAATGCGGAAAGGAGAATCTGACGAAGTGATGAATAATTCAATTACACAGACGCTGAGCCGGACTTTAATTACCTCTGGTACAACGTTATTTGTGGTGATTGCTTTGTTCGTTGAAGGTGGGGCGATGATTCATGGGTTTGCACTGGCACTGTTACTTGGTATCACTGTCGGGACATACTCTTCAATCTACGTTGCTTCTGCGCTGGCCTTAAAACTAGGGATTAAACGTGAGCACTTACTTCAACCACAAGTTGAGAAAGAAGGTGCAGAGTTTGATGAACGCCCTTAACTAACGTGTATTGAGTTAAACAAAAAAACCGCTGATATTCAGCGGTTTTTTATGTGTAGTGCATAGCAATGATTATTTCAGAATCGCATCATTACCTTGTTCACGGATATGTTTCAGAATCGCTTTGGTTCCTTTGGCGCTAGATACCACGATATTGCCTGATTTCATGTAATCTGTTCCGCCTGCGAAATCAGTCACGATAGCCCCGGCTTCACGAGCGATGAGCTCGCCTGCTGCCATATCCCATGGTTTCAATCCGAGTTCGAAGAAACCATCGACACGATTTGCGGCAACGTAACATAAATCCAATGCGGCAGAGCCTGTTCTGCGGAAGTCTGCACATTCAGTGAAGAGAGCAGAAACAATTTTCAGGTAAGGTTCAGCGTGTTGTTTTTGTTTAAAAGGAAAACCGGTTGCCAGTACCGTACCCTGTAAATCTTTGAGCGCATTGACGCGAATTCGGGAATTGTTCAACTGTGCGCCTGAACCACGTTGTGCGGTAAACAGTTCATTTAGCATAGGGTCGTAAACACAGGCGACTTCTGTTCTGCCTTTGATACGTACAGCGATAGAGACAGAAAAGTGAGGTATTCCTCTGAGGAAATTGGTTGTGCCATCCAGTGGGTCGATGATCCATTGTACGTCTTGATCTTTTCCTTCAATCACACCATTTTCTTCAGCGATAATGACATGTTCTGGATAAGAGGTTTTGATGACATCGACAATCATAGACTCAGCTTCTTGGTCTACATTAGTCACGAAATCATTCGTACCTTTTTGAGTTGACTGAATTTTTTCAGAATTTTCTAGTGATTTAGCAATATGGTTGCCAGCTTTTCGTGCGGCACGAATAGCGATATTAAGCATTGGATGCATACAAGTTTCCCAACGGATGTTAAAGAACGAAAAAAGCGGGCTGAAGTATACCAGAGATATTCAGAAAAGGAAGTGGTTAAATTCTGTTCTACAGGGGATTATTTCACTTAGAACCTGACCATTTTTATCTGCTTTATGATAACATCGACAGCTATTCAATGATGTCATCATCCCATAATCAATAAAGTAGAATCACCCATGCTCAGTCAAGTGAAAATCGTGCTCGTCGGCACTTCTCATTCAGGTAATATCGGTTCAGCGGCTCGGGCAATGAAAGTGATGGGATTCAGCCAGATGGTTTTGGTTGCACCTCAATGTGAGGTTGATGCACAGGCCATTGCAATGGCTGCTGGTGCCAGCGAAATTGCGTTAAATGCGACTGTCGTCGATTCTCTCGACGCCGCAGTAGAAGATTGTCAGTTAGTGGTTGGCAGTAGTGCTCGTTCGAGAACACTGTCTTGGCCCATGTTGACCCCCAGAGAGAACGGAGAACGTTTTGTTCAGGAAGGGGAGCAAGCTCCGGTTGCGTTAGTATTTGGTCGGGAGAGAACGGGCCTGACGAATGAAGAATTACAGAAGTGCCATTATCATGTCGCGATTCCGGCGAATCCGGAGTATAGCTCTTTGAATCTGGCGATGGCGGTCCAAACGCTGTGTTATGAGATTCGAGTTGCTTATCTGGATCGGCAAGCACAGGCTTTTCCTCAAGAAGCACAACCAGAGTATCCGCGGCATGATGAGTTAGAACGATTCTATCAACATCTGGAGAAGGTGCTGTTTCAGACCCAGTTTATTACCGAAGAACAGCCCAATCTGGTGATGAATAAGTTACGTCGTTTGTTTAGTCGTGCCCGCCCGGAATCTCAGGAAATCAATATATTAAGAGGCATTTTGACGTCGATTGAACGGCGTGCCAAATAACCCTCTTTATGGAATGGTTAAATACCCGACTAAATAGGTCAAATAAATACTTGACCTATTTAGTCGGGTATGACACACTCCTATCCACATAAACGGTGTGGATACAAGTGATTATGAGATTAACATCAAAAGGAAGATATGCAGTGACAGCCATGCTTGATGTGGCTCTGCACTCGCAACAAAATCCAGTGCCGCTGGCTGATATCTCCGAGCGTCAGGGTATTTCTTTGTCCTATCTGGAGCAGTTGTTTGCAAAACTGCGTAAAGCCGGATTGGTTGCAAGCGTCCGAGGTCCGGGAGGCGGGTACCGTTTAGGAACCGAAGCCTACGCGATTTCTATCGGACATGTTATCGGCGCTGTTGATGAATCCGTCGATGCAACGAAATGTTCAGGGAAAGGTGATTGTCAGGGGGGAACTCGCTGCCTGACACATACACTCTGGTGCGATTTAAGTTCTCGTATTAGTGATTTTCTCAATAATATCACCCTGGGTGATCTGATGAATGATAACGAAGTAATAGAAATTTCAGATCGACAGAATGTAGACCTTGCAATCAATCAGGGACGCACGCAGCAAAAGCCGCCTTCGGTGAGAGCCGAACCCGTGTCTCTTAGAGCGAATGCTCGGTCATAATTGCTAGTTTTACATTGGAGTAGAAAATGAAACTGCCTATTTATTTTGATTATTCAGCAACATGTCCGGTTGACCATCGTGTTGCTGAGAAAATGGTTCAGTACATGACGGTTGATGGTATTTATGGTAATCCGGCATCTCGTTCTCACCGTTATGGCTGGCAGGCAGAAGAAGCTGTTGATACGGCTCGTGAGCAGATCGCAGCATTACTGAATGCCGATTCAAGAGAAATTGTTTTCACCTCGGGTGCTACTGAGTCGGATAACCTTGCGATTAAAGGTGCTGCTCATTTTTATGGTAAGAAAGGCAAGCATGTCATTACCTGTAAGACCGAGCATAAAGCCGTTCTGGATACTTGTCGTCAACTTGAACGTGAAGGCTTTGAAGTGACTTATCTTGAGCCTGAGCCAAATGGCTTGATCGATCTCAACAAGCTGAAAACTGCGATGCGTGATGAGACGGTTCTTGTCTCCATTATGCATGTTAACAATGAAATCGGTGTGATTCAGGATATTGAAGCGATCGGTGAGCTGTGCCGTGAGCATAAAATTGTATTCCATGTGGATGCTGCTCAGTCGGCCGGAAAATTACCGATTGACGTTCAACAAGTTAAGGTTGACCTGATTTCTTTATCCGGGCATAAGATCTACGGTCCGAAAGGGATTGGTGCACTCTATGTTCGTCGTAAACCTCGTATTCGTCTTGAAGCGCAGATGCATGGTGGCGGACATGAGCGCGGGTTCCGTTCAGGAACGCTTCCTACACATCAGATCGTTGGTATGGGAGAGGCTTGCCGAATCGCCAAGGAAGAGATGCAACAAGACTATGATCATGCGAAAAAGTTACGTGATCGGATGTTAGCTGGCCTTGAAGGGATGGAAGCGGTCACAGTCAATGGTGATCTTGAGCAGCGTCTGCCGAATAACCTGAACATTAGCTTTGCTTATGTTGAAGGTGAGTCATTACTGATGTCTTTAAAAGACCTTGCCGTCTCGTCTGGTAGTGCATGTACTTCTGCCAGTTTAGAGCCATCTTATGTACTGCGTGCGCTAGGGATGGACGATGAACTGGCTCATAGCTCAATTCGTTTTTCATTTGGTCGTTTTACGACGGAAGAAGAGGTAGACTACGCGGTCGAGCAAATCCGTGTAGCTGTAGATAAATTACGCGACATGTCTCCTCTATGGGATATGTACAAGGAAGGCGTTGATTTGAGTTCCGTTGAATGGGCTCATCATTAATTTCTTCGCAGCGATAGAGGATATGAGGTAATCATCATGGCATATAGTGATAAAGTAATTGACCACTACGAGAATCCACGCAATGTTGGTTCTTTTGACAACGAAGATCCAAGTATTGGTAGTGGTATGGTAGGTGCGCCTGCGTGCGGTGACGTGATGAAACTGCAAATCAAAGTTTCATCGGAAGGCATCATCGAAGATGCGAAGTTTAAAACATATGGGTGTGGTAGTGCGATTGCTTCCAGCTCATTAGTTACCGAGTGGGTGAAAGGTAAATCGATTGATGAAGCGGCAGCGATCAAAAATGCTGAAATTGCTGAAGAACTTGAGTTGCCACCAGTGAAAGTTCATTGTTCGATTCTTGCAGAAGATGCGATTAAAGCAGCTGTTGCGGATTATAAGAAAAAACACGAGCATTGATCATTGATTGAGGGAGTCTGACGGACTCCCTCTGAAACCCACTTAGATTTGAGGTTAGAGTTGTATGTCCATCACCTTAACTGAAACGGCAGCAGATCGCGTTCGTTCTTTTTTAGACAATCGCGGAAAAGGAATCGGCTTGCGTTTAGGTGTTAAAACAACAGGTTGTTCTGGCATGGCGTACGTGCTGGAGTTTGTTGATGATCTCAATGAAGAAGACCAAGTCTTTGAAAATCATGGTGTGAAAATTATTATTGACGCCAAGAGTCTCGTTTATCTTGACGGCACTCAGTTAGACTATGTGAAGCAAGGATTGAACGAAGGCTTTGAATTCAACAACCCAAATGTCAAAAGTGAATGTGGTTGTGGTGAAAGCTTTAATGTTTAAGGCATCGGAAGTCAGGATTGATGAATGTTGAATTGGATAGCCGATGAATCAGGACTGATATGAACATGAATTATTTTGAATTATTTGGGCTACCAACTCAGTTTGATCTGGATGGTAGCCTTCTTTCTTCTCAGTACCGAGAGTTGCAAAAGACTTTTCACCCAGATAACTTTGCTTCTGCGTCAGAGCGTGAGCGTTTAGTCGCGGTCCAGAAAGCTTCTGAAATTAATGATGCTTACCAGACTCTGAAAAATGAAATCCGTCGAGCTGAGTATCTTTTAATGCTCCATGGCATTGAACTACGGGGTGAACAACAGACCATGCAGGATCCTGAATTCCTGATGGAACAGATGTTGTTACGTGAAGAGTTGGAAGCGCTTGAAAGTGCGGCAGATGCTCAGGAACAACTGATCGATTTTGAAGGGAAAGTCAGCAAAATGTACAAAACACAATTGACGACCCTGAAAGAGCAACTGGCGCAATCCCATTGGGAGTCGGCTGCGGATACTGTCCGCAAGCTCAAATTTATTGCCAAACTAAGAAATGAAATCGAACGCGCCGAAGAGAAACTTCTCGGCTAGTTCAGAACAAAGGAAAGCCCTATGGCATTACTGCAAATCGCTGAGCCTGGTCAGAGTGCGACACCTCATCAACACAAGCTGGCTGCAGGCATTGATTTAGGTACAACAAACTCACTGGTGGCTTCGGTCCGCAGTGGTACTGCTGAAACGCTCCCCGATCAACATGGATGGGCGATTGTCCCTTCGGTGGTGAATTATGCCCAGGACGCAGTCACCGTTGGTGTTGATGCCCGAAAAAAAGCGCAACAAGACCCTGAAAATACAGTTATTTCCGTCAAACGACTGATCGGTCGTTCACTGCATGACGTTCAGCAACGTTATCCTCATTTACCTTATCGGTTTAAATCGAGCCAGAATGGCTTACCTGTCATCCAAACAGAACATGGGGAGAAAAACCCGATTCAGGTGTCTGCCGATATTCTCAGAACCTTGGCCCATCGCGCCGAACAATCACTGGGTGGCGAATTAGCGGGTGTGGTCATTACTGTGCCGGCTTATTTCGATGATGCTCAGCGAGCAGGCACGAAAGAAGCGGCCCAGTTAGCCGGACTCCATGTATTACGTTTATTGAATGAACCGACTGCTGCCGCAATTGCTTATGGTCTGGATTCAGGACGTGAAGGGGTGATTGCGGTTTATGACCTCGGTGGCGGAACCTTTGATATCTCCATTTTGCGTTTGTCAAAAGGGGTGTTTGAAGTTCTGGCAACTGGCGGTGATTCTGCCCTTGGTGGAGATGATTTTGATCATTTGATCGCAGAACATCTCAAAGAACGTATCGGTATTGAACAAACGCTCAATGCTGAAGAGTATCGTACATTACTAGATGCAGCATCACAGGCAAAAATAGATTTGTCGGACGCTGAATCAGTTGATATTTCGGTGCTTGGCTGGCATGGACAATTGAGCCGTGAACAGTTTGAAGCGCTGATTCAACCATTGGTGAAAAAGACACTGATGTCATGTCGCCGTGCGTTGAAAGATGCCGAGGTTGATGCAGACGAAGTGATCGAAGTGGTGATGGTCGGTGGTTCGACCCGAACGCCATTCGTCCGAGAAATGGTCGGTGAATTCTTTGGTCGCGAACCGCTGACCAGTATTAATCCCGATGAAGTCGTGGCAATTGGTGCAGCAACACAGGCTGATATTCTGGCTGGTAATAAACCGGATTCGGAAATGTTGTTGTTAGATGTGATTCCGCTGTCGTTGGGCATTGAAACCATGGGTGGATTAGTGGAAAAAATCATTCCGCGTAATACAACAATTCCGGTTGCCCGGGCACAAGAGTTCACGACGTTTAAAGATGGTCAAACTGCAATGATGGTTCATACAGTGCAGGGAGAGCGGGAGATGGTTGCTGATTGTCGCTCCTTGGCGCGTTTCTCTTTAAAAGGGATCCCACCGATGACGGCGGGAGCCGCACACATCCGAGTGACTTATCAGGTTGATGCCGATGGTTTGCTTTCTGTCACTGCCATGGAAAAAAGCACAGGGGTTCAGGCTGAGATTCAGGTGAAACCGTCTTATGGTTTAAGTGAAGATGAAGTTGCCTCGATGCTTAAAGATTCAATGGCTCATGCAGCCGAAGACATGCAGGTCCGGGCGCTGATGGAACAGCGTGTTGAAGCTGACCGTGTGATCGAAGGATTAATTGCAGCAATGCAGGCTGATGGTGATGAACTATTGGATGAGCAAGAAAAATCTGAGCTGCTGAGAGCGATTGAAATGCTGATTGCTTTGAGAAATGGTGAGGATGCCAATGCGATTGAACAGGGCATCAAAGATATTGATAAAGTGAGTCAGCCATTTGCTTCACGCCGTATGGATAAATCAATTCGTGAAGCACTAGCTGGTCAGTCTGTAGATGATATTGAGTAGTTGAGATACAAACATGCCAAAGATTATTGTTTTACCTCATGAAGATCTATGTCCTGAAGGTGCTGTCCTTGAGGCAGAAGCCGGAGAAACGGTTCTTGATGTGGCATTGAAAAATGGGATTGGGATTGAGCACGCGTGTGAGAAGTCATGTGCGTGTACAACTTGCCATGTTATCGTTCGGGAAGGGTTTGATTCACTGGATGAAAGTGACGAGCTGGAAGATGATATGCTGGATAAGGCTTGGGGGCTTGAGCCTGAGTCTCGTCTGGGGTGTCAGGCGAAAGTGACCGATGAAGATCTGGTCATTGAAATCCCTAAATATACATTGAACCATGCAGCGGAAGAGCATTAATTTTACCGTTGCTCCGTATCTGATAGGAACGAATGATGAAGTGGATTGATTCACGGGATATTGCTATCGAACTATGCGACCTTTATCCTGATGTTGACCCGAAAAATGTACGCTTTACCGATTTGCATCAATGGGTCATGGATTTGGATGATTTTGATGATGATCCAAATCATTCGAATGAAAAAATTCTGGAAGCAATCATTCTGTGTTGGATGGACGAAGTCGATTAAGGTCGCCATCCTTGCATGAAGAATGCTTGTAAAATAAATCTCGTCAAAAGCGGATCTTTACAGGTCCGCTTTTTATCAATTTGACATGTTTGCCAGATATAATGGTAAATTGTCTGAGTGAACCAGAAAAATAAGTGGCAAAAAGTGAAAAAAGACAAGGAGAGGCCATGTCTGTAAATATGTCAGTATCAATTAGCCAAGAGAAAGCCCCTGAACAGTGGGGAGAAAAGGCGACAGTTTCTTATTCCGAATCCGGTGTGACCATTCATATCGATCCATTATCTACCCCACTAGCAACGATTCAGAAAGCTGCCCGAAAAATGGATGGGCAAAGCTTACGTAATATTTCATTAATTGGTAGTGATTGGGATTTAGAGCGAATTTGGGCTTTTTATCAAGGATATCGTGACCCGAAAAAATTAAACACATTGACATGGGAAGCGCTTGCTGAAGATGAGCAGCGAGAACTAGAAGCTCGGATCAAAACATCTGACTGGGCAAGAGATGTCATCAATAAGAGTGCTGAAGAGGTGGCTCCTCGGCAGTTGGCAACGATGGCTGCTGAGTTTGTGAAGTCTCTCGCGCCTGAGTCGGTTTCTTATCGTATTGTTAAAGATAAAGATTTACTTTCTGATGGTTGGGCAGGCATTTTTGCGGTCGGGCGGGGTTCTGAACGGACTTCAGCGATGCTGCAATTGGATTTTAATCCAACAGGTGATGAGAATGCCCCGGTGTACGCCTGTCTTGTCGGCAAAGGTATTACATTTGATTCAGGTGGTTATAGCCTGAAGCCGTCGAACTTCATGTCATCAATGAAGTCTGATATGGGTGGTGCTGCGCTGGCCACTAGTGGCTTAGGGTTGGCCATTTTACGCGGTCTGAATAAACGAGTGAAGCTGATTCTGTGCTGTGCGGAAAATATGGTGTCCGGACGTGCACTGAAGTTGGGCGATGTGATTACCTATAAGAATGGTAAAACGGTTGAGATCATGAACACCGATGCGGAAGGGCGTTTAGTGTTGGCCGATGGTTTGATCTATGCGAGTGAACAAAACCCAGAGATGATTATTGACTGTGCAACGCTGACCGGGGCGGCGAAGGCTGCATTGGGCGTAGACTATCATGCTCTGATGAGTTTTGACGAAAGCTTGAGTCATCAGGCACTTTCAGTCGCGAAAATGGAAGATGAACGTTTATGGCCACTGCCACTTGAATCATTCCATCGTGACATGTTGTCTTCTAGTTTTGCCGACCTATCGAATATCAGCGCTTCTGACTATACGCCGGGTGCCAGTACCGCAGCTGCATTTTTGTCGCATTTTGTTAAAGATTACCGCAAAGGTTGGCTACATTTCGATTGTGCCGCGACTTACCGTAAATCAGCCACCGATAAGTGGGCAGCAGGTGCAACGGGGATTGGTATCCGTACTTTGGCTCGTTTATTGGTTGACTAAAATAAAATTCAGATCTTGATATTTGAATAACAATAGAGAAAGAAAAGAAGGACAATTTTATGGCGTTAGAGAGAACATTTTCTATCATAAAGCCCGATGCTGTAGAGCGTAATTTGATTGGTGAAATTTATCATCGTATTGAACAAGCGGGATTGCAGATTGTTGCAGCGAAGATGGTGCATCTGACTGAAGAGCAGGCGAGTGGTTTCTACGCTGAGCATCAGGGCAAACCATTTTTTGAGTCGCTCAGAGATTTTATGACTTCCGGACCAATCATGGTACAGGTACTTGAAGGTGAAAATGCCATTGCTCGCTATCGTGAACTGATGGGAAAAACCAACCCGGAAGAAGCCGCTTGCGGCACGCTACGTGCAGATTATGCGCTGAATATGCGTTTGAACTCTGTGCATGGCAGTGATAGTGAAGATTCAGCTGCCCGGGAAATCGCTTTTTTCTTCCCTGATGCAGAAATTTGTCCAAGAGAATCTCAGTCATAATTGAACATTGTTATCACTGAAAGATGTAATTGAAAACCCCGCTTCAAGCGGGGTTTTGTTGCTTATTCATAGGGCTTGTTGTCAGTGCTCAAAGGCTGTACAATTCGCGCCCTGAATTTGATGTACGGCTTTTCTGAGAGGCGCCATGACCACACAAAAAATTAATCTGCTTGATTTTGATCGTACAGCTTTACGTCAGTTTTTTACTGAAGAGCTGAACGAGAAAGCGTTTCGTGCTGATCAAATCATGAAGTGGATTTATCACTTTGGTTGTGATGACTTTGAACAAATGACCAACATTAATAAAAAGCTGAGAGAAAAACTAAAAAACCGCTGTGAGATTAAAGCGCCACTGGTTTCAGAAGCTCAGCATTCATCGGATGGTACGATCAAATGGGCGATGCGGGTTGGTGACCAAGACGTTGAAACCGTTTATATCCCGGAAGATGATCGGGCCACACTATGTGTGTCATCTCAAGTTGGTTGTGCACTGGAATGTAAGTTCTGTTCTACAGCACAACAAGGATTCAACCGCAACTTACGCGTTTCCGAAATTATTGGGCAAGTCTGGCGTGCTGCTCGTGAAATCGGTATGGAAAAAGAGACGGGCCGACGTCCTATCACTAACGTTGTGATGATGGGTATGGGTGAACCCTTGCTCAACATGAAAAACCTGCTTCCTGCATTGGAGATTATGCTGGATGATTTAGGATTTGGGTTATCCAAGCGTCGAGTGACGGTATCGACATCTGGTGTTGTTTCCGGGCTGGAACAGATGACCGGACGGATTGATGTCGCGCTGGCGATCTCTCTTCATGCACCGAATGATAAACTGCGCAGTGAAATCATGCCGATCAATGACCGCTGGGATATTCAGGATTTTCTGTCTTCTGTACGTCGTTATATCGCCTCGTCAAATGCGAACCGTGGCAAAGTAACGGTTGAATATATCCTGCTTGATCATGTTAATGACGGCACGGAGCACGCTCACGAACTGGCGGAATTAATGAAAGATACGCCATGTAAGATAAATCTGATCCCATTCAATCCTTATCCGGGATCGCCATATCGGAAGCCAAGCAACTCCCGTATCGATCGATTCATGAAGACCTTAATGGGACATGAATACACAGTAACGGTCCGTAAAACGCGCGGGGATGATATTGATGCAGCCTGTGGCCAGCTTGTCGGAGATGTCATTGATCGGACTAAACGGACTCGGTTATTGACTGAGCAGGAAAATGCAATTCCGATTAAAGCGGTTCACTGATTGCGATTACCGATAACTTTCTCTGACGCGGGTGTTTATTTTTACGGCTAAAACATTCCCGCGTCGAAATCTCTTCTATTTTATATACTTAATTAGCCTTATTGGTACTTTTTGAGCGTGTGTTTCATCTCTGCTCAAGAAGTGCGATGAGTTGATAAAAGTCGTCTTCTTACCGATTCCACTTAACATTTAGCTCTGTTTTGTGTCAATTTTACGAAAAACTTAGTTTTGGCCGAGTCTTCTTCCTTAATTCATTGTTGTTTCAGTTTTAATATCCTTTAGAATGACGATTGTGCGTATCAAAATCATTTGAGTTACTGATGATTTTGACGCTAAGATGAACTTTATTTGGTGCTGGAACGGAAATAAGCGATCCCAGAAGAACTAAAATAAATAAAGCGCTATGCTTATTATAGAGTTACAGCAAAGAGACAAGAGATAGACGCGACGTGATGACAGAATCAGAAATAGTAAAAGAAGAAGATAACCAGGTCGGTCCTGGGACACTTCTGAAACAGAAGCGCGAATCGCTTGGGCTGACTCAAAAGCAGATCGCGGACAAGCTTCGGCTACGTCTGACGATTATACAGTCGCTCGAGGAAAATAATTTTGATATCGACAAGGTATCAACATTTACAAGAGGCTATGTTCGTTCTTATGCCAAAGTGGTTGGGATTGATGAGCCAGAAATACTCGCAGCGTACGATCATTATTGTGGTATGGCTGCTCCTGATTTATTGATGACCAGCTTTTCAAGAAAAACCACCCGAGAGCAGCATAACAGCCGAATTAATCTGATTACGGTTGGCATTGTTGCCATTGTGATCGGTATTTCATCGGTCTGGTGGTATCAAAACCAAAAACAGGACACACTGATTCCAGCTCAGACTCAGACATCATCACAACAGGATCCGGTCGCAAGTTCGTCGGGAGATGAGAAGACTGATGATTTTACGACGGTACGTGATCTGACTCTGTCATCCCCAGAGTCATCTGATACTGAGAATGCTGCCTCACCTGCAGAGCCAGAAGCCAATGCCGCTGATGACACAACAGCTGCTGAACGTGAATCAGCACAACCTCAGCAAGACGAGCAGGAAGCGGCGGCAGATGAAACTGATACCGCGTCAGCAGAACCTGTTGCTTCCGATTCTGCCACGCCTCCCGCAGATGAACCGCAATCTTCAGCTGCATTGACGGCTCTGACCATGAATTTTGAGAATGATTGTTGGGTTCGAGTCACGGATACAAACGGTAAAACGTTAGCGATCGGACTGAAAAAAGCGAATCAATCTGTTCAGCTTCAGGGAGAAGCGCCATTTAAGGTTATTTTAGGGGCTCCGGAAAGTGTTTCTATGACATTTGCAGGTGAACCTGTTGACCTTTCTGGGTATACTTCAGGCAAAGTAGCCAGATTTAGCTTACCTTAGACAAAAATATGCAATATGAGTCTCCAATAAAGCGTCGCCGTTCGACACGTATCTACGTTGGCGATGTTCCTATCGGCGATGGTGCGCCCATCGCAGTTCAGTCGATGACAAATACGAGAACGACCGATGTCGAGGCAACGGTTGCTCAAATCCATTCACTGGAAAAAGTCGGTGCAGATATTGTTCGGGTTTCAGTTCCGACAATGGATGCAGCGGAAGCATTCCGAGAAATTAAGAAGCGCGTATCGATTCCTTTGGTTGCCGATATTCATTTTGATTACCGCATTGCACTTCAGGTTGCGGAATACGGTGTGGATTGTTTACGGATCAACCCGGGAAATATCGGTCGTGAAGAGCGAATTCGTGCCGTTGTCGATTGCGCTCGCGATAAAGGCATTCCCATCCGAATTGGTGTCAATGGTGGATCATTAGAGAAAGATATTCAGCAGAAATATGGGGAGCCAACAGCCGAAGCGCTGGTGGAATCCGCAATGCGTCATGTGGATATTCTTGACCGGCTCAATTTTGACCAATTTAAAGTGAGTGTGAAAGCCTCCGATGTTTTTCTGGCCGTTGATTCTTATCGTTTGTTGGCTCAGAAAATCGATCAGCCTTTACATTTAGGGATCACCGAAGCTGGTGGTGCGCGCGCGGGTGCGGTTAAATCATCCGTTGGGCTGGGCATGTTGCTTGCTGAGGGGATTGGCGATACGTTGCGTATTTCGCTGGCGGCAAATCCGGTCGAAGAAATTAAAGTCGGATTTGATATCCTCAAGTCTCTGCGGATCCGTTCCCGGGGAATTAATTTTATTGCCTGTCCGAGTTGTTCCCGTCAAGAATTTGATGTCATCGGCACCGTCAATGCACTGGAAGAGCGTCTTGAAGATATCCTCACACCAATGGATGTCTCGATTATTGGCTGCGTTGTCAATGGCCCCGGAGAAGCTGAAGCTTCACACTTGGGCATTGCGGGTAGCAATCGCAAAAGTGCATTTTATGAAGATGGGGTCCGCCAGAAAGAACGGTTCGACAATGATGATTTAATTCATCAGCTTGAAGCAAAAATCCGGGCAAAAGCGTCAATGCTCGACCAGCAAAATCGCATTCAGGTCACTCAAGTCGAAGACAACAATTAATATCATGATGAATTTACGGTAATCCTTGTGACAAAAACAATTCAAGCAATTCGAGGCATGAACGACTGCCTCCCGACACAATCACCGCTCTGGCAAAAGGTTGAGGGCAAGGTAAAACAAGTTATCAATGCATACGGCTATAGTGAAATTCGTATGCCGATCATTGAAATGACACATCTGTTCAGTCGCGCGATCGGTGAAGTGACCGATGTGGTTGAAAAAGAAATGTATACTTTCGAAGATCGGAATGGTGATAGCCTAACCTTACGTCCTGAAGGTACGGCTGGCTGTGTCCGAGCCGGTATTCAGAATGGCCTGCTATATAATCAGGAACAGCGTTTGTGGTATATGGGGCCGATGTTCCGCCATGAGCGACCTCAGAAAGGACGGTACCGCCAATTCCATCAGTGTGGCGTCGAGGTGTTTGGTCTTGATGGACCAGATATTGATGCAGAGTTAATCATGATGACCGCCCGGATGTGGCAGGCGTTGGGGATCGCACCCTATGTAAAACTCGAACTCAATTCAATTGGATCACCAGAGGCGCGAGCTGAATACCGGACCGCGTTAATCGCCTTTCTGGAGCAGCATGAATCCGTGTTGGATGAAGACAGTAAACGTCGGATGTATACCAATCCGCTGCGGGTGTTGGACACCAAAAATCCAGAAATTCAGGCAATTTTGGGTGAGGCACCTAAGTTGTCCGAATATCTTGATAGTGATTCCCGTGCTCATTTTGCTGGTTTATGTGAACTTCTTGATGCTGCAGGTATCGAATACACGGTCAATGAGCGTTTAGTTCGCGGATTGGATTACTATAATCGTACCGTTTTTGAATGGGTGACAGAAAGTCTCGGCGCTCAGGGCACGGTCTGTGGCGGTGGTCGCTATGATGGCCTCGTCGAACAAATGGGCGGTAAAGCGACCTCTGCGGTTGGTTTCGCGATGGGATTGGAACGTCTGGTTCTGATGGTTGAAGCACTGGAACTGACTGATGATATTGCCCGTCAAGTCGATGTTTATGTTGTGACGGCTGGCGAAGGCACATTATCGGCGGGAATGAAATTGGCCGAATCTATCCGGGAATCATTACCGACGCTGCGTATTATGAACCACTTTGGTGGTGGTAATTTCAAGAAACAGTTTAAGCGGGCCGATAAAGTCGGCGCCTCTGTTGCATTAGTTCTCGGAGAGGATGAAATGGCACAACAGATGGTTGTCTTTAAAGATCTGAATGGTGGAACTCAGGACACGGTTCTACAGTCAGATATCATTGAAAAACTGGCTTATTTTTTCAAGTGCTGATAGTTGGCAGTTCAGCTGAGATGCTTAATTAAAGAGGGAAAAACGTGGAACTCTACGATACCGAAGAACAACAAGTTGAAGCGATTAAGAATTGGTGGCAAGAGAATGGCAAAGCCGTCATTGTCGGCACCGTTGTCGGTTTAGCTGCGATTCTAGGCTGGAATTATTATCAGTCATCAGTGAAAGCGGCTCAGGTGGCTGCCTCTCATCAGTATTCTGATGTGGTTGCTTCACTTTCTCAGCAAGGGCTCGACGCAGAAAAAACTGTTCAGAGTTTCATTGAACAACATTCAGACAGCAATTATGCCGTGCTGGCCGCCATGCAGTTAGCGAAATCTCAAATTGAAGCCAAGCATCTGGATGAAGGGCTTGCTCAGCTTGAGTGGGCTAAAACGCATACCGATGATAAAGCATTGGATACGTTGATTGACTACCGAATTGCCCGGATTCAGGCTGAACAAGGCAATTATGAGAGTGCGGAAGCATCTTTGAAACAGATTACCGACTCAGGCTGGGTTGGTCGCGTTGCTGAGCTGAAAGGTGATATTGCGCTGCGTCAGGGCAATAAGGAAGCTGCTTATGTTGCTTATACTGAAGCTCAGCAGGCAGAAGATGCCAGCCAGACATTACAAATGAAGTTAGATGATCTTGCCAAATAAGGGCGTGAGTGAATGAAAAAGTGGTTTGGCAACTTATTTTTAATGGCTGCAATGACGAGCGGGTTGGTTGGATGTTCCGGAGAAGAAGAGTCGGTCGTCATGGCGCCTGTTCCTGTCGTCAAAAGTCAGTTTACGCCACATTCGGATTGGCATGCTTCTGTAGGTAGTGGGGTCGGTCATTATTTCTCAAAACTCAAGCCGAAGTATGCTTATGACACCATTTTTGTTGCTGATCGGGATGGTTTAGTCAAAGCGCTGAATCCGGAAAATGGTAAAGAACTCTGGCATCATGATCTTGAAGTGGATGATCCTATTCGTTTGGCCGGCGGAATTGAGTCTGGATTTGATCAGATTTATGTTGGTAGTGAAAATGGGATGGTTTATGCGCTGGATGCGAAAAGCGGTGAACTGAAGTGGAAGCAGAACATCGGCGGTGAAGTTCTGGCATCCCCGACAACTGATAGCAACCTATTGATCATCAATACCAGCAATGGCAACTTAACGGCACTGGATCAAAGCAGTGGCAAAGAACAATGGGTGATTAGTACCGAGGTACCAAACCTGACGTTGCGCGGCGTGAGTGAGCCGGTTGCTGTATCTGGCGGTGTATTCTGGGGAACGGCTGGTGGGCGTCTGGCTGCCGCGATTACGTCTCGGGGACAAATGATTTGGCAACAACCTATCGGGATACCGAAAGGGGCGACAGAAATTGATCGACTTGTGGATGTTGATTCATCGCCACTGGTTATCGGCAATTCCCTTTATACCATTGGTTATAATGGTCAATTGGTTGATATTGATCTCCGTTCGGGCAAGCCGGTCTGGAAGCGTACCTATTCTTCAGCAAAAAATATCGCAACGGATGGTGGCCGTCTGTTCATCGCGACGGATGAAGACCATATTGTCGCAGTTGATGCGCGTAGCGGAACAGAACTGTGGACTAACAGTAAACTCGAACACCGCTTGGTGACCGCTCCCGTCGTGATCAGTAACTATGTTGTTGTTGGCGATAGCGAAGGCTACCTCTACTGGATTGACCGGAATAGTGGTGATTTTGTTGCTCAACAGTTTGTTGATAGCAGTGGATTTGCTGTTTCTCCTATCGCTTTGCCTGACAATAGTTATCTGTCGATCACTCGAAATGGCGATCTGAAGAAACTGACGATCCGCTAAGAATTCGTGATATAATTTATAATCGGCTCCTGGCTGGAAACAGTTAGGAGCCATTTTATTGTGGTTTTGAAAGACTGCTTTTTCCAAGCAGTTGTGCTTTGTGTGATACCGGCTGGATTCATCAAAATGAATGGACGCCGTCATGTGGTTATACACAGAGTATTGAACGATTTAGAGGTTGTTATGGTTCCTGTTGTTGCGCTGGTTGGGCGTCCGAATGTCGGTAAATCTACATTATTCAACCGATTAACCCGTACTCGCGATGCATTGGTTGCAGACTTTCCCGGTCTGACCCGAGACCGTAAGTATGGTCATGCCAAAGTAGGCGAGCAAGAGTTCATCGTGATTGATACTGGTGGTATTGATGGTGGTGAAGAAGGTGTCGAAAGCAAAATGGCACAACAATCTCTGGCTGCAATTGAAGAAGCCGATGTTGTGCTATTTATGGTCGATGGCCGTGCCGGATTAACGCCAGCAGATGAAGGGATTGCATCGCATTTACGTAAAATTGAAAAGACTTCATTTCTGGTTGTAAATAAAGTCGATGGCATTGATGCCGATGCTGCCAGTGCTGAATTCTGGCAGTTGGGGATGGCGCAAATGTTCCAAATTGCGGCAGCCCACGGACGAGGTATCAGTGCACTGATTGAACGGGTTTTAACGCCAACGATTGAATCGTTAAAAGCACAGGCTGAAATCGAAGACCTGACTGACATCGAAACAGTTGAACAACCTGCCATACAGAATTACACCGAAGAAGATGCGGAAGCTGAATATCAGCGCTTGCAAGAGCAACCGATCAAGCTGGCAATTATCGGACGTCCCAATGTCGGTAAGTCAACGCTCACCAACCGTATTCTGGGTGAAGAACGCGTCGTTGTTTATGACATGCCCGGAACTACCCGCGATTCGATCTACATTCCGATGCAACGTCACGAACGTGAATATGTCTTGATCGATACAGCAGGCGTACGGCGTCGTAAGCGCATTCATGAGACTGTCGAAAAATTCTCGGTTGTGAAGACACTCAAAGCGATTGAAGATGCGAACGTTGTATTGCTGTTGATTGATGCCCGGGAAAATATCTCTGATCAGGATTTAAGCTTGCTTGGTTTTGCCCTGAATGCCGGACGTTCGATTGTTCTCGCTGTAAACAAGTGGGATGGATTGGACATTGATGTTAAAGATCGTGTGAAAAAAGAACTCGACCGTCGGTTGGGATTTGTCGATTTTGCCCGTATCCACTTTATTTCAGCATTGCATGGTACAGGTGTCGGTCATTTGTTTGAGTCTGTCGAAGAGGCCTACAAATCAGCGACAACACGAGTGAGCACATCAGTGTTGACACGTATTATGAAAATGGCAACGGAAGATCATCAGGCACCGATGGTTCGTGGTCGACGCGTCAAGTTAAAGTATGCGCATGCTGGTGGTTATAATCCACCGCTCATTGTCATTCACGGCAACTTGGTCAATGAGCTGCCAGACTCTTACAAACGTTATTTAATGAATTACTATCGTAAGTCTTTAGAGATTATGGGGACACCGATCCGGATCCAGTTCCAGAGCAGTGAAAACCCGTATGAGAATAAGTCCTCTAAGTTAACCTTGTCTCAAGAGAGACAGAAAAAACGCTTGATGTCGATGATGAAGCATCGCAAAAAATAGTTTTTCGTTATGTAGATGTATCAAGAGCCCGGCAAACAAGCCGGGCTTTTTCATGTCTGGCATTTGGTCTCTGTCACCGACAATCTTTACAAACAACAGACAATGTAAGGTATATGATCTTTTTATGAAATGCTTTATACGGTGTTTTGATAGGTATTTTTATTTATAATATATCGTTTAAAATTCAAAAACAGAACATGTAACTTATGCTTTCGGTGTGTGGTTATATAAATGTTCTTTTTGGTATTGATCGCTGATCAGTGTGAATAAAGCATGAGATCAAGCAAAGATCTTGCTCTTTGCTGTCAGGATCCACGTTATCCTCCGTTTTACCAGTGCAAGCAAATACTTATACATGTCTGCTTCACTGAGTATACAATCAATCGAGTGATTTCAGATCTGATCTTTTTCCATATACGATCAGCTATACAGATCTGAGATGTGGATCAGATCGACAGCGAGTGAAATCGTGCTATTCCAAAAAAGAGGAGAAGAGATGAGCCTGAATCAATGTCCAACGTGTGATGAAACTCTTGAATGGGATGGACAGTATTATTGCCCGGTATGTGCGATACATTACCGCAAAGTCGCGTACTGTCCTGATTGCCGAACTGAATTGGAGCGATTACAAGCCTGTGGTGCGGTCAGCTACTTTTGTCCACAGTGTAACGAACAGAAGTCAAAACGAAATCCTAAACTACGCTTGATATTTCAACCGATAGGCCAAGACTCTGAAGGATAGTGTTTACTCAGACTGAATGACGGTTGAGCGAATCGTGCCATCGGCAAGGCGAGTGGTGATGCATTCACCGGGTTTGACATCGTTCAGACTCCGGATGATCTGACCGGACTGGTTTTGAGTGACGGAGTAACCTCGTCTCAACGTCGAAAGCGGGCTGACAGCATCTAATGTCTCGGCTGCGAGTGCCAATTGATGACGTGAACTGAGCAATCTTCTTTCTATCGCATCAATATAACGCTGTTCATATTTTTTCAGCAGATAATGCTGTTGCTGAATCTGTTGTTGTGGCGAGTTGTATCTGAGTTGGTTGGTCGTTCGCTCGATCATTTGCGAATGTCTGGCTAAATAATGCTGCATAGCTTGTTGCAGGCGAATACTTAACTCATCCATCTGCTGAATTTGTCGTTCCAGACGATAACTTGGGTGTTGTTTTTCCAAGGCATATTGATGTGTCTGACTCTTCTGACGTTGTTCTGCCAGATAATAGCGCATCGCTTGGCTCAGACGGTGGCGATAATTGAGCAGGCCGGTTCGTTTATAACTACTGTCACGGCTCACTAGCTCGGCTGCGGCTGAAGGTGTCGGAGCTCGCACGTCGGCAACAAAATCAGCAATCGTGATATCAATTTCATGACCAACTGCACTGACAATCGGGATTTGGCTGGCAGCGATTGTTCGGGCGACAATTTCATGGTTAAAACACCATAAGTCTTCCAGAGAGCCACCTCCGCGTCCAACGATTAACACATCACACTCTTGACGGGCGTTAGCCCGGCCAATCGCTTGGGCAATTCGAATTGCAGCATCTTCTCCCTGTACCATCGTCGGATAAATAATCACAGGCAGTGTCGGATCTCGGCGTTTCAACACATCGAGAATATCAAACAGGGCAGCACCGGTTTTGGAGGTAATAATACCAATACATTGCGGGTGCTCAGGCAAAGGTTTCTTATTACCGGGAGCAAATAACCCTTCCGCAGTGAGCTTTTGCTTCAATTGCTCGAATTCTTGTTGAAGCCGTCCATCACCTTCGGCTTGCATACTTTCGATGATTAACTGATAGTCACCCCGTGGTTCGTATAACGACAGACGTGCTCTGACTAAAACCTGCTGTCCGTTTTGGGGCCTGAAAGAGACAAAACGATTATTGCCTTTAAACATGGCACACTTGACCTGTGCCCGGGCGTCTTTCAGCGATAAGTACCAATGCCCTGAAACCGGTGCGGAAAAATTGGAGACTTCACCGAGCAGCCAGATGATGCCCATCTCATTTTCGAGGAGCAGACGAACTTCTGCATTAAGGCGGGATACCGTATAAATGTTTTGGTTGTTTGCAGATAGCACAGGAGAATGTCGTGGCCGTAGGAATGGAAATTAGCCGCAATATAATACATATCAAGGGGGCAATTGCAAATAAAAATTGAATAAATGTGTAGTAAAACGATTAATCGCTCGGTATAATCCCTCCGCAATATCAAATCCAATTCACTTTGATAAAAACATTTGAGGGATTGGGTTATTTCTTTTAACACCCTAGCTGTGAGATATTGCAAATGCTACGAATCGCCAAAGAAGCCCTGACTTTTGATGACGTATTGCTCGTCCCCGCCCATTCAACTGTTCTCCCAAATACTGCTGACCTGAAAACTCGGCTGACCAAAAATATCACGCTGAACATTCCAATGATTTCTGCGTCCATGGATACAGTCACAGAGGCGCGTCTTGCGATTGCTTTGGCTCAGGAAGGTGGCATTGGCTTTATTCATAAGAATATGTCAATCGAACAACAAGCTGCTCAGGTTCGTCAGGTGAAAATCTATGAAGCCGGAGTTGTTACTTCTCCTGTGACGGTTCAACCAGACCAAACCATCGCTGATGTTATGGCTCTGACTGAAAAACATGGCTTTGCCGGATTCCCTGTCGTGACAGAGAATAATGAGCTGGTTGGTATTATCACTGGCCGTGATGTTCGTTTCGTGACGGACTTGACCAAAAAAGTCTCTGTAGTCATGACACCCAAAGAACGTTTAGCTGCGGTAAAAGAAGGCGCATCGCGTGCGGACGTTCAGGAAAAAATGCACCAGGCCCGTGTTGAAAAAGTTCTGGTTGTGAATGATGAATTCCAACTGACAGGCATGATCACTGCAAAAGATTTCCATAAAGCAGAAATTGCACCCAATGCGTGTAAAGATGAGTTGGGTCGTTTGCGTGTGGGGGCTGCTATCGGTGCCGGCGCAGGCAATGAAGAACGAGTCAAAGCATTGGTTGAAGCTGGTGTTGATGTGTTGTTGATTGATTCTTCTCATGGTCATTCTGAAGGGGTCTTGCAACGGATTCGTGAAACACGCGCAACCTTCCCTAATTTAGATATTATCGGTGGCAACGTTGCAACGGCTGAAGGTGCGCGTGCGCTGATTGAAGCGGGTGTCAGTGCAGTCAAAGTGGGCATCGGCCCTGGCTCGATTTGTACCACGCGTATTGTCACGGGGGTCGGGGTACCACAGATTTCAGCCATCGGTGATGCCGCATCTGTTGCCAACGAATATGACATTCCAGTGATTGGGGATGGCGGTATCCGTTTCTCCGGTGATATCTGTAAAGCAATCGCTGCTGGCGCATCTTGCGTGATGGTTGGTTCGATGCTTGCCGGTACAGAAGAATCTCCGGGAGAAGTGGTTCTTTATCAAGGTCGTTCTTATAAAGCCTATCGTGGTATGGGTTCACTGGGCGCGATGTCAAAAGGCTCTTCAGATCGTTACTTCCAGTCAGATAATGCGGCCGATAAACTAGTTCCTGAAGGGATTGAAGGACGTATTGCATACAAAGGTCTGCTGAAAGAAATCGTTCACCAACAAATGGGTGGTCTGCGCTCTTGTATGGGATTGACCGGTTCTGCAACGATTGAAGATCTGCGTACCAAGGCTCAATTCGTACGAATTTCTGGTGCTGGCATTCAAGAATCCCATGTCCACGATGTTCAAATTACGAAAGAAGCACCAAACTATCGTTTAGGGTCATAATCCCGCAACGAAAACGTTTGCTTTTTGCTTGATGATGACATGAGAGGCGAGTAAACTCGCCTCCGTTCTATAAACTTTTCTTTGAAGACGACTCAACATGACCAAAAACATTCATGACCAACGGATCCTTATCCTCGATTTTGGTTCACAATACACGCAGCTTGTCGCACGTCGTGTCCGTGAAATTGGCGTATATTGCGAATTATGGAGCTGGGATGTCGATGAAGCCGACATTCGAGAATTTAATCCGAACGGCATCATATTATCAGGTGGCCCTGAAAGTGTAGCCGAGGAAAACTCGCCTCGCGCACCACAATATGTCTTTGATTGTGGTGCGCCTGTTTTGGGCGTTTGCTATGGGATGCAGACCATGGCAGAACAATTGGGCGGGAAAGTCTCCGGTTCGACTGAGCGTGAATTTGGCTATGCTCAGGTGAAGGTTGTTCAGGAATCGAAGCTGTTTGAAGGCCTACGTGATAGCGTCACTGACGATAACAGCGCGCTGTTAGATGTTTGGATGAGCCACGGTGATAAAGTCGTAGAGATTCCAATGGGATTCACCCAAGTTGCGCAAACGGATACCTGTCCGTATGCAGCAATGGCAAATGAAGAGAAAAAATACTACGGCGTGCAGTTCCATCCTGAAGTGACTCACACCAAGCAAGGCCTGCAAATGCTGGAAAACTTCGTTTTTGGTGCATGTGGTTGTGAACGCTTGTGGACGCCTAGCTCAATTATTGAAGATGCGGTTGCCCGAATTAAAGAGACTGTCGGTGACGATGAAGTCCTTTTGGCGCTTTCCGGTGGTGTCGATTCATCGGTTGTTGCGATGCTGGTTCAACGTGCTATCGGTGACAAACTGACCTGTGTTTTCGTTGATAACGGCTTATTACGCCTCAACGAAGGCCAGCAGGTGATGGAAATGTTCGGTGACCATTTCGGGCTGAATATTATCAAAGTTGATGCTGAAGAACGTTTTCTCAATGCACTGGTTGGCAAGTCTGATCCGGAAGAGAAACGAAAAGTTATCGGGCACGAGT
Source organism: Vibrio gazogenes (assembly GCF_002196515.1). Lineage (NCBI taxonomy): Bacteria > Pseudomonadati > Pseudomonadota > Gammaproteobacteria > Vibrionales > Vibrionaceae > Vibrio > Vibrio gazogenes. Next base: position 2,764,300 of record NZ_CP018835.1, read on the forward strand.
TCATTGAAGTCTTTGATGAAGAAGCCAGCAAGCTGCAAAATGCCAAATGGCTTGCACAGGGCACCATTTATCCGGATGTCATCGAATCAGCTGCCTCCAAGACCGGTAAAGCACATGTGATTAAATCACACCACAATGTGGGTGGATTACCCGAAGATATGGAAATGGGCTTGGTTGAACCATTACGTGAGCTCTTTAAAGATGAAGTGCGTAAAATTGGTTTAGAACTCGGTCTGCCATATGACATGCTATATCGTCATCCATTCCCGGGGCCGGGTCTGGGTGTCCGAGTTTTAGGTGAAATCAAGAAAGAATATTGTGATTTACTGCGCCGTGCAGATGCCATCTTTATTGAAGAGCTCCGTGCAGCGGACTTGTATAACCAAGTATCACAAGCATTCACCGTGTTCCTTCCTGTTCGTTCAGTCGGTGTGATGGGCGATGGCCGTAAGTACGACTGGGTCGTATCGCTACGTGCCGTGGAAACGATCGACTTTATGACGGCACATTGGGCGCATCTGCCTTACGAATTCTTAGGCCGAGTCTCAAACCGCATTATCAATGAGATCGATGGTATCTCGCGCGTGGTTTACGATATTTCAGGTAAGCCACCGGCAACAATTGAGTGGGAGTAGGGCTGATTATCAATAGCGATTAAAGCCTTAAGCCAATAAATGTAATGCCAGTCAGGAATAATACTGACTGGCATTTTTTATGGTTTTTTACTTTCCTAAAAACCTTGCGGAGGTAATTGGTTTCTTCGCAGTGATGTTCATTGTGATGCTGGTCTTCTATTTTTGGATCAGTGGCTGCACAACACCGGACACGGCCCGAAGATGAAAGCCATTGCCGACAAAATGGAGGTATTCCAAAACAGGTTGGCCGGGCGTGCTTACAAGGTCATGACGAGATCGGTCGCTCAAATCGACAAAATGAGACGCTGGCCGCCGCAAGTAGTTAGAAAGCACACGGGCCGGTGATGGTGCACCGGCCCGCATTTCCATATACATATGGCTGATTAGTGTGAAGCTGTAACTTGTTTCTGGACAAAACTGTTTTACGGGTTTAACTAAACTGTCATTTGACGGATTACCAGAGATATAGCAAAACCTCTAATCGGTAGGCCGAAACCAGTCACCCACCATAATTCAGTAGAACAGTTTTCAAAAGCAGATAAGACTATACCTTCGAATTCTCATTCGACTACTTACGACTTAATCATCAACGACCAGTCATTTTTGGCTTGGCTATGAGTATCAGGCTTTATCACATATTGATCATGGGTGTTTCTTTTGCTCTATCTTTGATTTTAAGAGGAAGTTTGCCTTCTGCCACCCATCTATGATGGTGCATTTCGGCATGCCCAAAAGCTGCAAATACCGTTCATAGGTCATAAAAGGCATATTTATTACTATTTGATATGAAAGCATGGTGCTATTCTCGTAAGTCATTTAATTTTTAATATAGGATCATAGAGCTGCCGCTTTAAACGTCTGAATGCGAGAATTACTGATCGTATATGCAAGAAAACAGTACCAATTACTGCCTTTTGATTATGAAGGTGGTAAAAATGTGACCGAAAGACTATGTGAAACGCTTGTAGAAGGTGAGCCATTTCCGAATAGGCAAATGACTGAAGAGTAGTTCGAAAGTCCAGAAGAGAAATATCTTATCGATATTGAATCATTTAAAATTCTCAATGGCGAACTAACGAAATTACGAACTCTCTCACATTCGATAAAGCACTTTTATAAGAAACAGCTATTGAGAGTGCTATAGCAATCTATGACGGTGACTCTACCTTTATCATGGATAAGAGTTCACAGCAAGCCGTAGCCGGAACCTACCTAGTAGACATGGACGACCGGCTCTCCCTAAACGAAATCCAACGCATTCTGGGTAAAAAACTATCTATCAGTTTTAATGGAATGGCGATTACTGTTGATGAGGGTGATGTGAAGGTTGTGAGTCGGGTTGCTTTAGTAATATCAAAATCAAATTTGTAGGCTGTAGACACCAATAATGTAGCGAACTATTAAAAATTTATTATTTGACAGATTATATGAAAATTTTACTTCTATCAGATTTACATGCCGTTTTAGAAAATGACAGCCAAAATCTAAGCAACTCAAGGCTTCACCTTGATCAGAATGGAGATGGTGAATGGGGTAACGCACTTATAGATTACATCAGCACACTTAACATCGAATATGACTTAATAGTCTGCTGCGGGGATATTGCTAACAAAGGATCTAAAGCATCTTTCATGGCTGGGTGGACGTTTCTTAACAATTTGAGTAAAGCGTTACCCAACGCAAAATTAGTATGTGTACCAGGTAATCATGACCATCAGTCAAGACCAGACCTTAATGACCCAGATGGTTTTTCTCCAAAACATCAATTGCAGTTTTGTGAACCACCTTTCCCGTTTGATTGTCATGAAAAGAATACACATTTTTGGGCATGGAACTGGGTTTTAGACGATAGTGACCCCCAGTCAAACTTAGTTTTACTAAATACAAGCGCTTATCATGGCTTTAGTAATGAATCACATCATGGCAGAGTGGCTCTCGAAACAGTCGACCAAATAGAGAAAAGACTTGCCAACCAATCAAGTCCCAAAGCAATAAACATTCTTATCTGCCACCATCATCCACAAAGAATGGAACATGCACATGATGATTATGACGGTCAACAAATGAGCGGCGGACAAAAGTTACTTAACTCATTGCAGAAAGTAGATCAAGGTCCATGGCTAATTTTACATGGTCACAAGCATTATTCCTGTATTTCAAAAGCTTCAAGTGAAGGCGAAGATCCACCAATAGTCTTTTCGGCAGGCAGTACATCTGCAAAATACGCAGACCTCATAGATAATCAATTTTATTCAATCGATATTGACATAACAAAAACTTCTGAAAACGAACGGATTATTGGTACATTTGAAACGCATCAGTTCTCTGTTGGCAGCGGATGGAAGCCTTCAACTTCCACCAATATGCCAGCTAAAAGTGGACTTGGTTCAAATATCAATTCACGAACATTGATTAATAGAATAAAAGAACTTTTAAAAAATGAAGCATTTCTAGAAGAAACTGACATAAAAGATATAAACGACGAACTCCGATATTTTTTGCCTGTAGAGTTCAAAAAATTTAAGAACAGGTTAGAAAAAAATGCACTAGTTTCTGACATTGATGAAGCAAATCAATTCATTTTACAGGTAGGGCCAGCCAATGCTAAATAGAATCCCGAGTGTCAGCGACTCTTTCAACGCAAAGACATCAACTACCGAGGATCTCTGCGAGACTTTTATCACAAATGAATTTTATGACAAATTAGCTTGTCCAAACCACTGTATTATGATCGGGCCTAGAGGTAGTGGTAAAACAACGCTTATGAGAATGTTGGATATTGAATCTCTCGAGCTGTGGAAATCAGAAAAAGCAAGTGAATATAGAAAAACTATCAATTATTCAGGTGTATTTATACCCACAGACCGTTATTGGAAAACGCAATATCAAAAAATTGAAAATAAATTAAAAGATAATGAAATATCAAAGAAAGAAAAATTACGATATGACACCGCAATTATTCTTTTAGAACAATTATTTTCTTATCACGTTTTTGAAAATCTCCTCTCTGTAGTTAATTACAGATGCAGCAGAACAACAAAGAAAGAGAACAATTTTAAGAGCGTGGAATTTACCAAAGAATCTGAAGTAGAGCTAGTTTATAGCCTAAAAATTATCCTAGAGGTTGAACCAAGAATAAATTCTTTAAAAAGTCTTTTAACAGAAGTAATCTTAAAAAAACAACTTATATCAAATACCGTAAACAACCTTATATCTAACGATAATGTTGATGTCCCAAAAGTAGGTAACTTTGATTTAATAAGTAATCTAGAAAGTGTTGTTACTATCGTTAACACATACTTTGAAGAAAAAAGTGGAAAATGGGCATTTTTATTTGACGAGTTGGAACTTGCACCAAACCAGATAATAAAACCACTGGTAAACGAAATGCGTGGTGGGCATAAGGATATTATATTCAAACTTGCACTATCACCTTACCACAAAGGTGTCTCTATAACTGATGACACTGATAGTGCCATGAAAGCTCAAGATATAGAATTGATTGATCTAACAGGTCTAAGTGACAATGATGGTAATACCTTCGCTAATACACTATGTACCGCTCTATTTCAAAGAAAAGGACTATTTAACAATATTGAGCATTACTTTGAAGAACCTAAAGAGATAAATATCGACAAAGATTTTAACGATTTGTCAGCGAAGGACCCTTCCTTCAATAACTATCTTATTGAAAGAGGTTTCAAGTCTGATATCTATACTAATCAGGACAGCCAACTTAGAAAAATAAAATTTATAGTGCATCTACGGAACTTTAAACGTAGTAAAGATGGTAAAAAACATGCACGAAGAAGACCTGCCGACTACTATGGTGGGTTTGAAAACATATGCAAAGCGGTCGAGTATAATCCTAGAATGCTTATCGGTTTAATGAATAAATTTATTTCGCATGCTAAAGAAGGGAAAATAAGTTTAAATCAGCAATTAATAAGCTTACAAGAATACTTTCATGACTACCGTTCGTTACTAGGCACAATTGCAGTAGATTCCGGAGACAATAAATTTAACAATATATATGATTTAATATCAGAGATTGCACAATTTTTTAAAGACGAAATTCATGGGCCACAGTTTAAAACTCAACCTAAAGGTTCAATAGCAATCAAAAACAAAATAAGTGATGAACTCAATGAAATAATAGGATATGCACTTAATGCTGGCGCACTTATACCAATCGATACTGAGATAGGTTCGTTAAATGATTTAAACTCTAGTAAACGCTGCAGATTATCTTATATCTTCTCACATCATTATGACTTGTTAATGACTAAGCAAAGTGAGATAGATATCATAGATCTAATAAATCAAACTAAGCTTAAATCGACTAGATTGAAAATCGTTGACTTACTAGGTTTTACTAACTATCAACAATACTCTTTGGAGCTTGAATGAAAATACTAAGTGATAGCTTTAATGGACCGTATGACTTATCAATATTAGGATTAGGTTACGAAGAACGAGCTTCAAGTAAGTATAACCAAGAAAAAGACTTACTTGGTGAAGTCTTAGCTTTGGGTTACCTGACACATACTGAGATTCTTCATTATAAAGCTAATAAAGATAAGTATGTTTCAGGGCATAGCAATGTCTTTGAAGGAAATGATAACGATGTTAAATCATATTTAAATGAATGGCTTAAAGAAAAGATTGGTGAAAAAAATAAACCTATCAATGTATTAATAGATATCACAGTTTTTTCCAGACCAAGACTTGCGGCACTATTATATATTTTGGTGAAAAGCATGCCTAAAAACTCTATCTTAACTATATCTTATGAAATATCGAAGTTCGTTTCTGCACCTGATGGACTATCTCCAATAAAAAAAGTGGGGGATATTATACCTGAACTATCTGGCGCTATAGGGGATCTAAATAAACCGACGGCGTTAATCTTAGGTTTAGGTTATGAAGACGGCAAAGCTCTTGGATTAGCAACTTATCTTGAGCCAGAGTTCAATTTTGCTTTAGTCCCAATTGGTGTTGACAAAAAATTTGACGATTTAGTTGTTAAAAATAATCAGGCATTCTTAAATGAGATCCCTAGCTCGAGAATTGTCCATTACAGATTAGATCAACCTTATAACACATACATTGATATGAGAGACCTAGTAAGTGCGACTTCTTCGTTTGCGACACCTCTTATAGCCCCGTTAGGACCTAAAATTCTAACAGCTATTAGCGTTCTTATTGCTATTGAATTTTATGAAAAATTGCCTGTTTGGCGAGTATCTTCCGACTATGAAGAAAAACCAGTAAACAGAAAACCTAGTGGAACCAGTGTTAAACTTTCAGTTATGATTTAAATATAGACGCCCATATTTTTGTGGGCATCTTATTTACTTACACAGCAACTCTGACTCTATGCCTTCTTCACTAGCCTAGGACCGCCACCTAAGCAATAATCGCTAGCAAACTATGGGGCAAAAGTGTGTTTTGGGTTTTAGCTACAAGAGTCAGTACAACATACTCTGACTCGATATTGAGGTAGCGTTACTTAGTTGAGGATTTACTCGGCTTTAGGCTTGGAGTGTTGCCTGGCGTTTTCTTGTTGTCACGTCGACGTTGATCTGGCTTGCCGGTTGAATCGGCGATTGGTTTTGGTCCTGGTTTCAAACCCATAATTTTGTCCTTGTCTTTAATGGGGGACATTCCCCCAATGTACAATCTTTGGTCAATGCTGATGGCTTTCAAGATGTGTATGAAAAATAGTTTAAAAAATATCCTTGAGGTGCCTTGTTGGTAACTCATGTTCTGATGCGCTATCTAAAATATACAGTGACAAGTTGGAGGGACAAGATGGATAGAATTACCTCGAGTCCGCGACGGCTTAGTGTTGAAGAGATACAAGAGCTTCGTCGTGATATGCAAGAATCCTCAGTCTGGGCCAAAGCCGAACTAAAACGCCGACTGTAAACCTCCCCTAATTAGTTACACCCAAAAATAGAGCTTTCAGTCTGTTCATGCTTCATTAAATATTCCCATGGTGTCAGATCGTTCAGTGCTCCATGAGGACGTTCTTCGTTGTATTCCCTGAGCCAGTCTTCCGTTAATTCTCGAACTTCCGTCAGTGTTTTGAAGACGTACATATCCAAGATTTCAGTGCGGTATGTGCGATTAAATCGTTCAATGTACGAGTTCTGAGTGGGTTTTCCTGGTTGGATAAATTCCAACTGAACATCGTGTTCTTCTGCCCATGTTGCTAATGTTGTGGAGATAAACTCAGGGCCATTATCCATTCGAAGTTTCTCAGGGTAGCCTCGCCATGCAATGACTCGTTCAAGTACTCGAACCACTCGCTGAGCGGGTAGGCTGAGATCGACTTCGATAGTTAATGCTTCTCGGTTAAAATCATCCACAATATTGAAGGTTCGGAACCGACGTTCGCATTGCAGGCTATCGCTCATAAAATCAATAGACCAACACTGATTCTCTGACAACGGTACACTCAGCGGCTCTGGGTTACGATTTGGCAGACGCTTTTTCCCTTTACGACGTTTATTGAGTTTTAGCTCGCAGTAAATCCGATATATCCGCTTATGATTCCACGTCTTACCCCAGCGACGAAGGATCTTGAGTAACATACCAAAGCCGTATGCCGGATAGCGCTCAACGGCCTTCTGCAATTCACAGATCACCTCTTGGTCATCGTTCGCTTTAGGCTGATATCGATAAACAGAGTCGCTAATGCCAACTGCGCGACAAGCAAGACGTAAACTGACGTTATGCACCTGTCGAGCATAATCAACGAGTTCACGTTTAGTCGCTGGCTTTACAGCTTTTTTTCCACGATATCTTTGAGAATTCGGTGCTCTAAGCTCAATTCTGCAAACATCGATTTAAGACGACGATTTTCGTCTTCCAGCTCTTTTAAACGTTTAACGTCCGATGCTTCCATACCACCATATTTAGATTTCCAGTTGTAATAAGTTGCGTCAGATATGCCGTATTCTCGGCAGACTTCCTTGATAAGGCGGCCACCTTCTACTTCTTTCAAAATCTTCACGATCTGTGTTTCGGTATAGCGTGATTTTTTCATAGCGAGTTCTCCCTGATTAGCTCAGTTTATGCTGAAGAACTCCAAAATGGTATGCCACTATTTTAGGGGGTGATTACAAATGGTGCTGATTAAGCTCAATAGGTGTTATTGCGCAGTATATTGATTTAAATATTGAGGCGATGCGACGACAATAAACCGAACTTCAGGGCCAAGAGGAATAGCAATCATATCCTTAAGAAGAGACTCTCCAAGTCGGATTCCTGCATCAAATCCGTCTTGAGTAATATCACTTAACTTGCCATCACTAACAAGATCCAATTTAATGCTAGGGTAACGTTCTCGAAATATAGGGACAATTTGTTCCAATAAATAAGCTATCGCCGACTCATTACCATTAATTCTAACTTCTCCGAATAAGTGCTCTTTGTCGTGACCAGAATCAAACCCGTTTCTCGATCCTATTCAATTAGTGATTCAGCGTTCTTACTCGTTACCCCATCTACATAAGAAAAGGCCAAACAAAGCGCTGAGCATGGAATGTATCTATTAAATTGTTAAGCCGTAGTCAAAACGGATTGAATCCAATCAGCGAAAACTCGAAATGACAGGTTTAAATGTTTACTCTGAGGGTAAACGAGGGATAGTGGTATCATCGGCGTCTGGTATTGTTCAAGAACTGGTATAAATTTACCATTGTCTATATAGGGTTGTGCTAAATAGCTAGCGATGCGTATTAAACCTAAGCCCTGCAACCCACAGTTTATGAACGTATCAGTATCATTCACTTTTAGTGTTTCGTTCATTTGAACCTTAACGTTTTCTTCGTTATCAATAAACTGCCAGTTAATTACACGCCCAGAACTTTGACTAAGATAGCCGATAGAATGGTGCTTAGTTAATTCATCTAAGTTCTCTGGTTTTCCAAAGCGCTTTATATAGGTTGGCGATGCGACCACAACCCAAGATGAAGTAATGAGTGGGCGTGCAACTAATGATGTTGAGTCTTCAATTTCTCCAGCACGAATGACACAATCATAGCCGTCATGAAATAAGTCAACATTCTTATCGCTGGTACAAAGTAAGAGCTCAATATCTGGATATTTATCAATAAACTCGCTAATTTTTGGTAAAATAGAATGATGCGCTAAGGATGTTGGCATACTCACTTTTAGCCTGCCACTTGGATTTCTAGCTTTGTTTGGGAAGTTGGACTCTATTGCTGATATTTCTGCGAGTATGTGTCGACATTGTGTTGCATAACTCTCACCATCGGGCGTTACACTTAACTTGCGTGTGGTTCGCTGTAACAACTTGACCCCTAAATAATCTTCCATCTCTTTTATAATTCTGGATACCGTGGATTTAGGTATATTAAGAGCCTCAGCCGCCTTACCGAAATGCTTCGCATCTACAACTTGAACAAATACTCTCATACCTTCGAAGCGATCCATTATGTCCACCATTATCCCAAAATTAAGAACAGTTTAGCCTATAACTAGCTATTATCACTTTGAATAATCTAAATTACACTTTATTTCGAAACAATCAATAGAGAGTAATCAATTTATGAATCACAATTTAAACGTAGATGTATCAAAAATACTTGTCATGGGGGCTGGCCAGCTTGGTCTAGCGGTTCTTAATGCATTACAACCTAGAGTATTTGCATTGGGTGGGGATATAACTGTTTTAGTCTCGCCTAGTTCACTTGAGAATGGTGCAACACCTATTGACGAGTCATTAAGGACGTTTACAGCAAAAGGGGTGAAATTTAAGGCATTAGATTTAAGTAACATTAGTCAAGAAGCCTTAGTTGTCTTTTTTTCTGAGTTTAATACAATTATAAATTGTACAGGCTTTGTTGCGGGTTTAGGTACTCAAACAAGAATCACACAAGCTGCTCTAGAGGCGGGTGTTGCGCGGTACTTCCCGTGGCAATTTGGTGTAGATTACGATGTAGTAGGTAAAGGAAGTGGTCAACCAGTATTCGATGAACAGTATGAGGTTAGATCTATTTTACGCCAGCAGCAAAGTACTGAGTGGGTCATTGTTTCTACCGGTATGTTTACTAGTTTTCTGTTTGAACCAGCCTTTGATGTGGTTAACTTAGAAGAAGGCTATATCAACGCACTTGGCAGTTGGGATAATAAAGTCACGGTAACCGCCCCTGAAGATATTGGTAAATTAACCACTGAAATCTTATTAGAATCCCCCCGAATCATCAATGACGTCGTCTTTGTTGCTGGTGATACTATTAGTTACGGTGACTTAGCTGATGTAGTTGATAGCTTCAGTAATAAGCCTTTCACACGTAATGTTCTCAGTTTGGATAACCTGCAAACTGAGCTAACTAAAAACCCTGACGACCAAATGCTAAGGTACCGGGCAGCCTTTGCTCTTGGTGATGGCATGTGGTGGAATATCGAGAAAACGTACAATTTTAAAAAAGGAATTGAAACTCAAGATACTGAGCAGTGGTTAAATACGCATATAGGGTAATTATCTATTACTGTTGAATAACTCCTTTTTCATCTACGTAATTCAGTCACCTGAATAACTAGGGCCAATTATATTGGCCCTAGTTATATAGACTTTGGATTCCAAATAAATAAGACACCCATAACCTCGACGAGCTGCAAAAAATTAAAAAAACTCTGCGCATGGTACAGATGATGGTATTGATAATGACCACTCTTCTAACTAGCTGTTATGGCGATGTATTTTCTTCTTATTGATATTCGAGTGGGAGTAGGGCTGATTATCAATAGCGATTAAAGCCTTAAGCCAATAAATGCAATGCCAGTCAGTGTTACTGACTGGCATTTTTTATGGATTTTTACATTTTTACATATATCAAACCGATTATGGTGAAGCTGTAACTTGTTTCTGGACAGAAACGTTTTAGAACCGACTCTCTATAGTGTTTCTGTCAGATTAGGAAAAGTATGTTGGGGCCTTTGATGTAACCCAATCCATTGTTTCATAGTCATATACCGTACAATTAGAGAAAATTTCGTCGATATCACTAATATGCTTATAGTTTACGCTTGGCATAAAATGAACAATGTATGATTCGACTATAGAGCTATAACCCTCACCATAATCGTCAAGTTCATCAAAGTAAGCATCTAAAAACACTTCGTCACTTTCAGCTGTACCTAGAATCACAAAATTGCTATTCGAGTAACGTATGAGTTTGATTTCAAGCTCGTGCGTTTCTATATCAGAATATAACTCTTCCCCTATTGGGAAAACTTCCATGCTTCCAATCTTGCTCACTTTTTGAGGTGCATCTCCGAGAGATGATAAATGAAATTTAAGCAATAAATCCACTTGCTGTCGTGTTAATTCTGAATGCTGTCGAAAAACATCTTCTTGAATTGAACGAGGGTCAATCGTAGTGTTTTTTAGCAACAAATAGCTAAGCGTATCCTTTGTGTTAATTTCAAAAAGGTGAAACTTATTAATTAATGTTCTTCGTACCAAATTTACCTCTCATGAGAGTGAACATAACGTCGCAAACAGTGGCGTTTTCACCAATGTTACAACACTTTAAAAACTCAAAACAACAAGTGACCAAGCGTTAAGCGTCCATTGATTTGCTTTGTTAAGTGTTTTTACAAACCGTACCAACGATATAATAATGCCACTAATGCTCCCAATCCGCCTAAAATTGGCAGTAAAAAGTCGAGAATTATCCATCTAAGTGACTGGCTTCTTATCATCATGGAATACCATTTTTCAAATCTATTAAAGGATGCTTCAATGCGTACATTCGTTACATGACCTTCTAATCTAATTTGCAATTGACTAATTTCATTCAATTTTTCTAGTATCCCTTCTGCTGTTTTTTGATCTAAAGATTGATTATCGAAAGTGGCCATTTCTATGCTGTTCCATTTACTATCATAGTTTTGAAATACCTCTTTAAATGAACTTTTTGAATCTAACATCCAAACATAAAATGTGGAATTTTTCTGTTCACCAGAATGGTCTTTAGAATCGAATTCAGTTCCAAAACGCATACCTGTATTACCACGACTAACACCAGGATAAGTTCCAGTTAGCCTAACTCGCCAATATGCAAGCTTATTTAATATTAGCCAAACATAATGAATTAATTCATATACGATAATTATGAGTAATATTATGTAGATACTTTTAGGTGTTAAATTATCAAAAGATAATCCGAAAAGTTTTGAATCAGATGCTGGTACTAATTGTAGATATGTTAAAGCAAAAACGATTATCGATACTATTAATAAATTCCTTCGTATTTTTTCTTCGTAGTTAGTCACTTCTAAAGGGCTAGGTTCCCTCATAAGTTTTTCTATTCTTTCTTGACGATCATTATTTTCCATAATTTCACTTTATTTACGAATTTCTTTCGGACATTCGGACACTTAAAATTTATTAGTGCTCATGCGAGATTACCTCGTTGGATCAGTAAAAACGCGCACGGAGTTGGTATAAAAGTCGTTATGATTTGAATATGACTGTGTGTCCGTCCAGCTTTTAAGTATTGCACAGAATGGCAACATCTGAGTGAAATGGATGAAAATTTGTAGGTGAGAAAGTCTTCGTTTAACTGTGTTACAGACGACGAGTTAACTCGTCTTGGGGCATAAACAAGTTACCACCGTTTTAATCATCAAAATCTTCTCGCAAGCAATACACCTATGATGTTCAGCATGTGATTCAGTCTCGCGAGCAGGGCAGGCTCTTAGAACTTGATCAAAACGAGCCGCAACTGCGGCTCGAAAACTAAATAAACCAATCAATCATCACACCAAATCTGATTCATCTGGCTCTTCATGATAGTGCACATAATGGGTGGTAATCAGGTTATTCAGATACAGCAGCACGTTGCGCAGTTCTTGACTGTTGTGCCGCTGTTCGGCTTCAAACATTTCTTCTAACTGACGCAAGTATTCGCGGGCTTTTTGGGCGAATTGATGATCGTAAGGGATGGTTTCGTACATAGTTATCTTCCGAAGAGTTAGTGAAAAAACATATCACCACGGGAGTTCCTACGCTCGGGTGGTGAACTGGAACAAGGTGTAGGAATACCGTTCTCTCCGGAACACGGCCAGCCGAAGCTGCCTTGGCCAGCTCACCATAATTCAGATGTGCTGAGGCCGTATATAGTAAAAAACCAACGTAAAGTTAGCAACCTATAATGCCGGAAAGCTATAACGGGTTCCTACGCCCGGCACCGGATTTTGCCAGTGCAGGAGTCAGGTTATCTGATTGTGGTAAATAAAAAGTATTAAAAAAGTATGAGATTTTGGATGTGGGTTCTCAAAATAATCAGCCGATGAGCGTTTCAGCGAATTTGGGGATAGTCAGTTTTAAAAAGGCGTTGGACAAACGTTTGCCAGTGAGTTCACTAAATTAGCTATCTTTGAATAACTTTTCGTATCCTAAAACATTAAAGACCACCGTTGTCAGCGGTGCTCGATTTGCGCGGAACTGTATAAAATCTTCCACTCGCCACCAACACGATTAGATTCATTTTGTAAACATCCCTTATCCTCGTGGTCAGTTGAATTAGCGTCTTGCTCTTTCCATATCCAACAATGTTCTTTTGCGCTCTAGTCCCCAGCGGTAGCCTCCTAAAGAACCGTCGCTGCGCAATACTCGGTGGCAGGGGATAAGAATCCCAACTGGATTTTTGCCACAAGCGGTTCCTACAGCGCGAACCGCCTTCGGATTATCAATATGTGCTGCAACCTCACCATAGCTCATCACGTCCCCTTCTTTGATACTTAGTAAAAACTGCCACACCTTAATTTGGAATGCCGTTCCTCTGATATCAAGAGGAACATCGGGTCTGGGAGCGCCCTGACTCATATGCTGATCTAAAGCCAACATCCAGCTATCCAGTTCTGGTGCGTCTTGTGCCGCAGAAAGTACAAGCCGAGCCTCTGGAAACTCGTCACCTAACAGAGTTAGCAAAGAATCTTTGTCATCACCAAACTGTACCGAGCATACCCCCTTATCTGTTGCAGCCATTATCATGAACCCAAGCGCCGTCTCTCGACACGCATAATGGATAATTTCACCTTTACCGCCAGCTCTGTATGCTTTTGGCGTCATGCCGATATTTCTGGTCGCTTCACCATATACCCGACTGATTGAGCCATAACCGGACGAATAAATCGCATCAGTCACACGCTCTCCCTCTTTTAACGAGCGCTTAAATTTTCGCATTCGCACTGCATCCTGATAATGCTTGGGAGACACACCAAACATGTCTTTAAATGAGCGTTGTAATCGGGAAGGTGAAACCCCTGCAATATTGCCTAACTGGGTTAGTGTCATTTTGTCTTCGGCATGGGTTTCTATATAGCGAGCCACATCGATTAGCTGTTGAGTCCGCTCGTCCTGTCCTGCTGGATTACAACGCTTACAAGGACGATACCCTGCTTGCATTGCAGATTCGATATCTAAGAAGAATCTCAGGTTTTCTGGATTTGCCGCTTTGGTTGAACAGGAAGGCGAACAAAATACCCCAGTGGTGATGACGCCATAGTAAAAATGTCCGTCAAAAGATCCATCTTTCTGCGCTACCGCATTTTTCATTGCATTGTCTGATAACTTTGGCATAGCTACGCTCACTGTGTCGCGTGATTCATCAGCATCTCATCACACCAAGTTTGATGATACCATCCGATTCTTGCTGATTAATTAGAGGATGTTGATTAACCCTTCCATTTGAATATGGCGCAATTTTCGGATGTTTAAGAGCGGTTCACATCGTTAACATGAGTATTCATCAAAAGCAAAATAGCTAATCAGGGATCACCGAATGAATACAAATTTTATTATAAAACCAATTAAAAAAAGCATATTTAGTGAATACTTTAACCTCAACGATCAACAACTTGAAAAATTTAACGCAAAATGGTTGATTGCAGACTCAAAGCCAGGTTTCCCATGTCGAGTCTCTTTAAAAGAAGCTGAGATCGGCGAGAGGGTTTTACTCATCCCGCACAAATATCATGATGTAAACTCACCATATAAAGCTTCCGGACCCATTTTCATTCGGGAATATGCTGTCGAGGCAAAATTGAACATCAATGAAATTCCCGAAATACTCACTAAACGACAGCTCTCTGTAAGAGCTTATAGTGAAGATAGTATGATGATTCATGCTGAAACTACGTCGGGTTCAGGTTTGGAAAAGGTTATTTACCATCAGTTGACCGACCCCAACGTTAAATACCTACAGGTTCACAATGCGAATCCTGGCTGTTTCAACTGTACTGTTTATAGAGCCTAGATGTATCAAATCCTGTGTGATAGGGAACGAGTCTGCGTCACCCAGACTGGAAAATCGTCCAAGCGAATTATTATGCAAAAAGTCATTAGTCAAAGGTGTCTTTCCAAGTTAAATCTCTATAAAATTAGGCGGTTGTTCGTTTAGCGAACCAAGTGAACTAATTAACCCAAGTGAATCAAGTGAATCAAGTGAATCAAGTGAACCAATCATCACCATACAACTCCGCTTACCGAACTGAAATTGATGGGCTAAGAGCATTTGCTGTTCTATCCGTCGTAATCTTTCACGCTTTCCCAACGGGGCTAAAGGGTGGTTTTGTCGGTGTAGATGTCTTCTTTGTAATTAGTGGCTTTCTAATCACTAGCCATATCTTTGAAAATTTGGCTAGTGATCGTTTTAGCCTTACAGATTTCTATGGACGTCGCATCAGACGTATTTTCCCAGCCCTAATCTTAGTGATGGCGTGTTCTTTGGCATTTGGTTGGTTTGTTCTATTGGCCGATGAACTTAACCAATTGGGCAAACACGTAGCGAGCGGAGCAGCGTTTATCAGTAATTTTATCTTTGCAAGTGAAGTCGGTTATTTTGATACTGCCTCCGATTTAAAGCCTATGCTCCATTTGTGGAGCTTGGCAGTAGAAGAGCAGTTCTATATCTTTTTCCCTTTGTTGCTTTTGCTCGCTTCAAAGCTAAGAATAAACCTTCTTATGGTTTGTTTGGTGGTTTTGATCGCTTCATTTTCTGTAAATATATTTTTTGTCGACCGCTTTCCCACTGAAATGTTTTTTTGGCCGTTTGGCCGTTTTTGGGAGTTGCTCACCGGTAGTGTTTTGGCTTGGGTGATGCTTTACAAGCCCTCTAATAACTCGATTTTATCTTTCCAAACGAATGGCCGCAGAGGCGAATTGGGTTTATTTTTTTCGACTTTAAATAAACGTGGGGTATTTTCACTTGTCGGACTACTTATATTAGTTCTGTCCGTTGTGTTAATCGATAGGGCGAAGCCGTTCCCTTCATACTGGGCCATTTTCCCGGTATTGGGTGCAGTTTTAATCATTATTGGTGGTAGTGCTAGTTATGTAGCAAAGCGAGTCTTATGTAATAGGGTAGCTGTTTGGTTTGGCTTAATTAGTTATCCTTTGTATTTGTGGCATTGGCCTATACTTTCATATTTTCATATCATTGAAGATGGCACACCGCACAGAAACAAAAGGATACTTGCAGTTGCTCTGTCGGTTGCTCTCGCTTGGATTACTTTTCAATTTGTTGAAAAGCCTATTCGCTATGGTAATTCGATTAAATCGTTTCGAACAATCGCTCTTGTTGTAGGAAGCGTCTTAATTGGTTTGGTCGGATTTTCGATCAGCAAATTAGACTTAAAGGAGACGAATGGCGTTGATGATGTCTATTTCAGGGAAGGATTGGAGCATCGCATTGGAGCTACATCTCGTTGGTATGAAGGATTAAACGACTGGTTATTTTTGGGTAATTCTTACAATGATACAGTTGCTAAACTGAAACTGGCTATAAAGCCTTCAGACCACAATATATCTGAGGAAGTAACTCGTTTTAATTCTTTAGCTGAAAAAGGAAGCGAAGTCGGGGCAAAAGTTGCTCTTTTAGTTGGCCCAAATAAATCAAGTGTTTACGGAGAAGATCTACCCAAAGAAATTAAGCCATCTGAGACGAGATACATTTCTTACTTTACTAATCAGTTTAGTAAGATTGATAATCTATATTTAGTTGATCCTACAGAGCTGTTGATTAGAACGAAGAAAACTGAGGGTTTAGTTTATTGGAGAACTGATACTCATTGGAATCAGAAAGGGGCTTATATTGCATTTACTGCAATGATGGAGAAGTTGGGGCTCAATTACCCTCGACTTCAGTTTAATTTAGAAGGTGATCACAAAGGTGATTTAATTGGAATTTCTAATTTAAATGATTTTCCCATTCATACTGATGATAACTGGAGTCAAAGTGTTCTGAGTGATGAACGGTTAGAGATTGTTCCAAACCCAGAGCAAGCCGATCCCTCAAATATGTATAAAACTGGTTGGGAAGGGGTTGTAAAAAACAAACAAGGCCTAAATAAGTTAGTTGTTTGGGTGTTGGGCGATTCATTTGCTAACTCGATCAAACCATATCTGAATGCAAGTTTTTCAAATGTAAAATATCTAGGGCATTGGCATCACAACATCGATGTTTTGCCTTCAATGATATCAGACTCAATTGAAAAACCCGATTTAGTGTTTATCGTTAGGGTTGAACGATCCTTTTAGATATCATTTGATGGTCTCTAATCGCCTTTTTACGAGCGCATTGTAAATGATTTCCTTCGTGCTTGTTAACGAATCGAATCGTTAGAAACTTGTTAGAGATTTGCTTTTAACCCTAAATAAATCAATGTGTTAACAATGCTATTGAATGGAAATGATTGTTAGGCCGGAAAATCTGGCAGGAACAGGCACAGAATCATACTTAAGTCCGCGTCATTGCGGACTTTTTTTGTTTTTGGCTTAGTCATTTTTGGCAATGTCCACTTCCCCTTTGCATCCTCAGTCATCATTACAAAATCAACAATGCGGCAGAAAAATGCTGAAAACCAGTCAAAAGTATACGGTTTGTGGCGATATGGTGGACTCTGTGACCACATCGTGAAGCGTTATGTAAATACTCAAAATGCAACACGTTACAACTGACCTGCTTCCCTTAATCAAGCAGCAACTTGCGTAAGTTGCTACAAGAAGGTTTAGACAACGTTAATCCACATCGTACTGAGCTAGCCCCAGCCACAGATGAGAATAAAGGGTTCGGAGACTGTCCTAACTTCTGTGTAAATGCCAGTCGTTACATGTCATCCGATGAACACTTTCCAAATTCAATCATAAAACGATACAGCGATGGATTAACCGGTATCCGGAAAGCCCTTCAGGCCGTCTACACAAGCAATAAAATGTCCATGTTTAGAGATTAAAGAGTAAACATGAGCATTTGACTATGCTACCGTATGCTACTTTGATTTGATGGAGACAGATAATGAACAGCGATTTGGGTAACTTCTTTCCATACTTTGCTGGCGCCTTAAAGATTATTGTATTAGCGATTGCAGCCTATCTAGCGATTAAATGGCATTTTGATGAAGAAAAAAGGGTAAGGGAAGCAGAAGGTGTGGTATTTGATAAACCAGGCTTCATGAAAAAGTTGGCAATGGTTCTCGCTTTCCCAGTCTTTCTCATTATTTTAGTTATTTCAGTGGTTTATGCGACTAACTGGGTGCTCTATTGACGGGGTATGCCGGAAACATCTGGCAGGAACAGACCCTAAATCAAACTTGAAGTCCGCGCAACTGCGGACTTTGTTGTTTTTGGCTTAGTCACTTAGTCACTTAGCCATGTCTGGCAGTGCCAAGCACAGCTTGACCGTGGTATTTTGCTGGGGTGGAGCCACAGATAACATACCGCCAACGTCCCTATATATAATTTTTCAAGAGTAAGAACATCGTCATTCCTAACAATACGATCATGAATGTGTTGCGTAACACCAGACTGATCATAATGGTTGCTATGCCGCCAAGTAAATAAGGGCTATAGATCATCAAACCGTCCACCGGAGTAAACATGATTGGTGCAACCATCGCTGACAGTACACAGGGGCCGGTAAATTTAAGAAATTCCTTTGCTTTGTCGCTAAGCTCAAAAGGAAGAGTGGTCATGAAAAACAGGTAGCGAACACTAAAAGTAATTGCGGCCATTAGTAGAATCGTAATGAATGTCATTATTTCACCTTACCGGTTTTTATGATGAAGCCTACTGTCATTCCCACTAAGGTTGAGATCACCAATGCGTGAGGCATTTGAATCCAATTCAGGTAAGCGGACAGCGCAAAACTCACGACAGTCCCCAGCACCATCGGATAACGGTTTAGACCCGGGATAACGATGGCGATAAAGGTTGCTGCAATCGCAAACTCAAGACCAATGCTTTGTAAGTTCGGCATTTTCTGCCCGAGAAAAATGCCAGTCAGTGTAGAAATGTTCCAAAGAATGTAGAAAGTCAATCCCGATGCAAGCGCATACGGCACACAAAAATATCCGATGCGCCTTGTGTAATTCTCTGTCACCGCAAACATCTCATCAGTCAGAAGAAAGGCCAGC
The DNA here is from genome assembly GCF_002196515.1 of Vibrio gazogenes. Taxonomy (NCBI): domain Bacteria; kingdom Pseudomonadati; phylum Pseudomonadota; class Gammaproteobacteria; order Vibrionales; family Vibrionaceae; genus Vibrio; species Vibrio gazogenes. Next base: position 2,783,391 of record NZ_CP018835.1, read on the forward strand.
GCGATTTTTTTATTGAAAGGTAAATCTTTGACATCATCACGAAAGGTCGCCGAATATAGTAAATGACGCGAGCTGATCACAAAGGTAGAACCTAAAATAGAAAGTCCGGGTACACCTTGCCCCATGAGTGCCAATCCTCCTAATTGTGCTGCACCAGCAAAGACCAATGCCGACATTAAAAGGGCTTCAAGTCCGCTTAATCCGATGTCAATTGACAATGAACCGCATAATATTCCCCAAGGAACGGTTGCAATAGCCAATGGCAATATATCCACAACGCCATCCATGACGAACCGAGGGTTGTCCGGTGTCGCTATTATTTTGGTCGATGAGCTGTCCATATCACGTTTTCCATTCAAGGTAATCAAGTCAATTTCAATGAATTGCTATAGTTCAATTTCGTTTTGTTTATACTATTCAGAGAAAATTAGTGGATCAAAGCATGTTTTGTCACTGTGACAATTAACGTGACTAACCTTTTAAATTCCTTCCTCAGGATAGAGAGTTAAAGCAACCAATGGATAAAATCTGGATACCTGACATTACTGGCAGCCACCTTCCAGCCTATAAAGCGATTGCCGAGTCGATCACGCAAGGCATCAAGTCTGGGATTTTACAGCCGGGTCACCAATTGCCGACCCATCGAGCTCTCGCTGAATTGCTTGGGCTGAGTATAGGAACGATAACCCGCGGTTATGCAGAAGCTGAACGCTTACAGTTGATACAATCAACCGTTGGGAGTGGGACATTTGTTTTATCAAAAGGCCAGAAGAGCGGTGATTTGGGGATCGATGCCCCTTCTGCTGACATACTTGATATGAGCTTAAGCGTGGCCTTACCGCTGGAAGCGCGTTACATCACCAAGCCTTACTTTGATTTAGCCGCTGATCTCAATGCCTTAGCGAGAATGAGTCGTTATCAGCCTGAAATCAGTCATGAACATCTCCGGGCCGCGCATGAGAAGTGGCTCGCTGCGATTGGTGTGAACTTGTGTGAAACGCAGCATATTTGCACCACTGTCGGCGGTCAGCATGCCTTATATGCCGCGCTTTCATCGGTGTGTGAGGCAGGAGACACCATCTTGAGCGATCAACTTACATATCCGGGACTTCTGGCGATTGGCCGACGCTTAAACATCAAAGTTGTGGGGATTGAGAGTGATCAATTTGGTATGGTTCCTGACGCATTGGCACTGGCGATCCAGCGCTACATGCCCAAAGCAGTTTATTTGATGACGCGTCTTTCCACCCCGACTTGCATGTCGATGCCGCAGTCTCGTATCGACACCATCGCCAAGATCGTGCAAGAGAAGTCCGTTTGGATGATTGAAGATGATGTCCAAGGCTGTTTACACCCAACGTCCAACGCACTTTTCATCAATACCGTGCCACACTCTACCTTGCTGGTTTCTAGCTTGTCGAAGGCGCTACTCGGTGGGTTACGTATTGGTCTGCTCTATGTCCCTGAACGTTTAAGCCGCAGTGTACGCAATACCGTCACCACGCAAATTTTGGTTCCCCCGATGCTGACCAGCGAGCTTTACACCCAATTGATGCTCGACAATGACCTACATGCCTTGATGGCGAAGCAAAAGCAAAAACTGGCAGAACGTCATCGTATTGCACATACGATCCTTGGCGATTATCTCAGTGAACACACGGCTGGTTCGCTCAACATTTGGCTTACCTTGCCCGCTCACTGGCGACCTGAAAGCTTTGTCAAAGCAATGAAAGAGGAAGGGGTGATCATTAAATCCGCCGCTTCGTTTTGTACGTCCAGAACTTACGTTCCCGCTGCTGTGCGTATTTCTCTCGGCGGCACCTTGTCAGATACTCAACTCATCCAAGGGCTGACAAAGATCAAAGCCATCCTGAATACCGAAGCGCACGAGAGCTTTGTTTAATGGTTAAGCCCCTTGCGTGCTTTTTCTGTTTATTGAGCGTCGAATGGGATGTATATAACAAAGCCGGCTCAGGCAGATGGTGCGCCAGGGGTGGTTTTTTTTAAATATTTGGAAAGAAAAGGGCCAGTCACGGATTGCTTGTCATCTCTTATGTCAGCAGGTTTCCCCTGATAGATGATCTTACCGCCGTATTTTCCGGCTCCCGGTCCCATTTCAATGACATAGTCAGCAGCCGCGATCATATCGAGGTTGTGTTCGACGACGATAAGCGTGAGCCCCTGATCGGCAAGAGTGCCAAACAATTGTATCAGGTGTTCTACATCTGCCATGTGAAGGCCTGAGGTGGGTTCATCAAGCACGTATATCCGGCTACTTAGCCCCAGTTCTTTTGCCAGTTTTAGTCGCTGCCGCTCCCCCCCCTGATAAGGTTGAAAGCCGCTGTCCGATCTGTATATAGCCCAGCCCAACCTGTTCCATACGTGTCATCTTATCCTGAACCTCTGGCTTGTTATCAAACAGACGGTGAACCTCGGGGACACGCATGCGCATCACCTGATCAATCGTGTATCCTTTGACCCGGATCGAACGAGCCTCATCGTTATAACCAGAACCGTCGCAAACCTCACACACCGATTCAACGGTATCAAGGAAGGCCAAATCGGTGCGGACCATACCACGGCCTTTGCACATCGGGCACGATCCGGCAGCGTTATTGCTAAACAAGCCAACAGGTTTACCACTCTGGCGGGAAAATAAGCGGCGAATGTCATCCAGTACACCTAGATAGCTGGCAGGTGTCGAACGGGATGAGCCTCGAAGTTCAGTCTGGTCTATCACCACCACATCAGGGTGAAGTTTCGGCAATATCCGGTTCGTGAGTGTCGATTTGCCAGACCCCGCAACACCGACGACAACAGTCATGACGCCAAGAGGTATATCGGTCGATAGATCATGTACGTTAAACATCGATTGATGTTTGATACTGAACCAGCCGGATGGGGTTCGGGGCTCCTGATTGAGCGAATGCCGTTTGTGAAAGCTCTGTCCGGTTACCGTTTTGGTCTCTTGCAGCTCAGCCACTGTGCCTTGGTAGACGACTTCTCCTCCGGATTGGCCGGCTTGTGGCCCCATATCGATGACCTGATCTGCGATACGGATCAGGTCTGGATCATGCTCGACCATCAGGACGCTATTGCCTTTGTTTCGTAAGCGTATCAGCAGTTCCCCCAGATGATGAATATCACGTGCGTGTAGGCCGATACTGGGTTCATCGAAAATATAAGCGATACCGGCAAGGCTGCTGCCAAGATAGCGGATCATCTTGATTCTCTGTGATTCACCGCCCGATAAACCAGACGTTCCTCGATCCAGACTGAGATAATCGAGACCGATATCAATCATGCTTTCCAGCTTTTCAGTCATCGAAGACAGGACCGGGCGCATCTCCGGTTCGTTGATTGTATGTAAAAAATCCAGCAACTCATTTGCCTCCATGGCGGCACAGTCAGCGATGTGGAGTCCTGCGATGCGACAGGTCAGTATCGTCGGATTGAGACGGCCACCATGACATGCTGGGCAGGGACCGCTTTTCGTGACGAGGGACAGCGCCTCGCGCTCAACATTTGAAAGCTCACTCTCTTCGCGTTCCACAAATGAACGGCGCAGACGCGGTAGCACGCCTTCATAAGTTGTCGTTTTTGGCCAGCCTGGTTTCGGTGCCGTGACGGGAGTACCTTCTTCGACGGTCAATCGTTGCCACTCTTCATCGGTATAATGTTTAAGCGGTTTTGTGGTATCAAAGAATCCCGATAAGGCATAACGTTTCCAACGCCAGGAAGAGGGTTCAAATCCGGGAAAGCAGATGGCGCCTTCATCCAGCGAGTTCTCGCGATTGAACAAGGCACTTTCGTCTATCGTCCGCACCGTTCCCAACCCCTGGCACTGTGGACACATGCCATGTGGGTTATTGAACGAAAATAAGCTGGATTCACCGATATATGGTTTTCCGATGCGCGAGAAGAGTAGGCGTAGCAGCGCATAAATCTCAGTCACGGTCCCGACGGTGGAACGCGCATTGCCACCCAGTCTGCGTTGGTCAATCACAATCGATGCCGGTAAATTTTCCAGACGATCCGCATCAGGCTGACCGAAATGAGGCAGTCGGTTACGGACGAAAGTTGAATAGGTTTCAGCCAGTTGACGTTGGGACTCGGCTGCAATTGTATCGAACAAAAGTGACGACTTACCCGAGCCTGAAACCCCAGTGAAAGCAACGACTTGATATTTTGGGATATCGATGGTCACATTTTTCAGGTTGTGAGTTCTGGCCCGAACAATACGTATCGGTCGATCAGTCATGCTCACCGCTCTCGATCTGCAATCCCTTGATAGCTTTATGGCAGAGTTCAGCGAAGATCGCCTGTTCTCCTGAAGTCATCACTGATGCGACTAACTGGGCTGCCCCGTGTCGCTGCTTGGCTGCTCGTTCCATGAAAGCATTGCCCTGAGCACTTAACCGCGTCGCCTGAACCCGACCATCGTTGTCGTCTGATGTCTGCTCTACCAACTGCAAATCTTTGAGCACACGCAGTGCTTTTGACAGTTGAGTCCGGGAAATCCCGAGCCGAGTGCTTATGATCGACGGACGCAAAGCCCCGTTAACACGCAGTACCTCGAGCACATCATACTGTGCCCATGTTATGGATTCTGGTGTAAAGCGGTTACGGCGAGCGACTAATTCACATTGCAGCAGTGAGAGGGCTGCTTCCAGTTCTGAGATCTCTCCAGGTTTCATTTTTGAACCCAATATAGTTTCCTTTTGGAAATTATATGCAAGAGATTAATGATTAATCAAGGTTGTTTTTGCATGATATGGTTTCTAAATGGATATATTTTTCCAATAGGCATCTATTTTGTGAATGGACACATCGTGTATCAAGCATACAGATTGATAATGATGCTGACCTGCTCGTATCCAGCGGCAGTCCGCATGCCCTCATCCTTCATGTCTTTGGGGTGAGAACCTGCAAGCGAGCTTCGTGGCACGCGGTTTCGAGTTTGTTGGGTAAGGTGTCATCTGAAATCAAATAATGGAAATCCATCAGGTCGCCGATTTTATAGGTCGCGGCTTGGTTAATGGCTTTCTTTTCCACGATAAGATATCTTTTCATGCTTCTTTCCATCACGATGTTAGCGATATTCGAGACCAACATGTCTGAAGCGGTGACGCCAAATTTGTCGTGTACACCAGCGGATGAAATAAATACTTTCTGAAATATCATCGGTGTCAGGACATCATTGGACGCTGAAATAAACACATCATGGACAGGGTTATAGCTGCCACCTTGCAAAATTGCTTTGCAGTTCGGCTTATGCTTTAGCGCTAAGAAAACATTCATCGAAGCCGTCACCCCAGTAAACATCACATGATTCGGGATAGACCCAATAATGTCAGCATTGAGATCGCCGTTGTCGAAATACACCACATCATTCATCTCGATAAAATCAGAGACAATTGCTGAAATGTAGTTGTTCACTTTCACTGGGGGAAAAGCGTTCGCGGTGTTGGCTGTGTGATCGTCAGGAGATGGCGGAGAGGTTTCGTAGGATATGAATTCGAGACCTTCCTGAACGTCATCATGCACGATTGGATGACCACGGCGGATATATCCGCCGTAGTACTCGAGGGGAAAAGAATGGGCAGCGTTGGAGTTTAAATCTCGACGCACTGTCATTTCTGACACTTCTAAAAGACGGGCTATTTCTTTCAAGTGAATTTTATCGCTGTGCTTGAGGCACGCTTCAATTCGTCGAAGTCTTTCTAACTGCTTTGTAACCATGTTTCTCCATTTTCGGCCTTTTACGGCCGAAGGCTTCCTACTTTTAGTAATCATTAGTTGTTGGCGCTTGGCCTGAAACAATGCTGACACTGGCACTGGCACCAACGCGTGATGCACCGGCATCAATCATTGCTTGTGCAGCCTCTTTCGTACGGACACCGCCAGATGCTTTGACGCCCATTGTTTTGCCAACAGTATCACGCATTAACTTAATATGCTCAACAGTTGCACCACCAGTCGAGAAACCTGTTGAGGTTTTCACAAAATCAGCCCCGGCACGCTGACTAATGTTACACAGTTCAACGATTTGTTCGTTGGTTAACAGACACGTTTCAAAGATAACTTTGAGTAATTGTGAACCACATGCTTCTTTGATCGCTCGGATTTCTTGTTCAACGTTGCCCCAGTTAGCCGCCAACACATCGCTGATGTTGACAACCATATCGATTTCATCGGCGCCCAGCGAGATGGCATTTTGGGTTTCAAAAACTTTAACTGCCGTGGTGTTCGCACCTAATGGGAAACCGATCACTGTGCAGATCTTCACATTTGATGTTTCTAACCGCTTTGCACAATGCTCAACAAAACCGGGATTGACACAGACAGAGAAGAACTGATGTTGATGGGCTTCATCACATAATGTGTTGATTTGATTTGTGGTTGCGTTAGCAGATAGCAGCGTGTGGTCAATATAGTGATTCATAAGGTTACCTTGTACTTTCATTTTGAAAAAAGGGTTCGTGTTACATTAATAACACTTGAAAATATCAATGTTATTATATTTACATGAAATTGTGATCAAGTACGTGAATTATTATTTATTAATCAATATTAACATCATTAGGGTGATACAGATCGCAGTAAGTGTTCATCGAGATCGATTAATGTTAATTTCATAACATGAATGAGGAAGTACAAAATGAAAACAATTGCAGTTATCGGCTCGAATATGGTCGATCTCATTTCATACACAGAACGTATGCCAAAAGAAGGTGAAACATTGGAAGCGCCATCATTCAAAATGGGATGTGGTGGTAAAGGGGCAAACCAAGCTGTTGCAGCCGCAAAGCTGGGCGCGGATGTGGTGATGGTAACAAAAGTGGGTGATGACATGTTTGCCGACAATACCATCAGGAATTTTCAATCTTATGGCATTAACACCCAATACGTAAGTAAAGAGCCTCAAACATCGAGTGGTGTGGCGCCGATCTTTGTCAGCCCGACATCGCAGAATTCCATTTTAATCATCAAGGGAGCCAATGAATTTCTCAAGCCGGCTGATATTGATAAAGCAGAAAGAACACTGGTCGAATGCAGCCTGATTGTCCTTCAGTTAGAAGTGCCGCTTGAAACGGTTTATGCCGCGATCGAATTTGGTAACAAACATCACATTCCGGTGCTGCTAAATCCTGCTCCGGCGGTTCCTGAGCTGGACATTGAATATGCCTGTCGCTGTGATTTCTTTGTTCCGAATGAAACAGAGCTCGAAATCTTAGTCAATAAACCTGTTGAAACCGTCGAGCAAATAAAAGAAGCCGCAACGATCCTTCTGAATAAAGGATTGAACAACATTATTGTGACGATGGGGGAGAAAGGGGCCATTTGGTTAAGTAAAGATGGTAAAGACGTCTTTATCGAACCGACGCAAGTCAATGCAGTGGATACAAGTGGTGCAGGTGATGCGTTTATTGGTTGCTTCTCTCATTACTTCATGCAAACCCGTGATGTACAGCTGTCGCTGGAAAAAGCGTCGTTATTCGCTGCATTCAGTGTGACGGAGAAAGGAACACAGTTCTCTTATCCCAGCATTGAACAGTTTGAAGAATTCGAAACAAAACACACGAAATAATATCTTGGTCTGAAATAACAATTAAAAACAGGCTCATTTTTAAATGGGCCACATAATAACTGTCCTAAAAGGAACCCTACAATGATTAAAGCTAATGCCATCCAAGGATCCGATGGGTATTTGGATAAAACACCGATATTTCAATTTATATTATTGTCCTGTCTATTTCCATTATGGGGCTGTGCCGCTTCATTAAACGACATTCTAATTACCCAATTTAAATCTGTTTTTGAATTGTCGAATTTTGCAAGTGCATTAGTGCAAAGTGCTTTTTATGGCGGATATTTTTTAATTGCCATTCCTGCATCTTTAGTCATTAAAAAGTCATCCTATAAAGTTGCCATCATGATTGGTTTGTCACTTTATATTTTGGGATGCACTGCATTTTTCCCTGCCTCCCATATGGCGACTTACACGATGTTTCTGGCAGCGATTTTCGCCATTGCAGTCGGTTTGTCTTTTCTGGAGACCGCCGCCAATACCTATTCTTCAATGCTGGGGCCGAAATCGCACGCGATATTACGTCTGAATATCAGCCAAACCTTCTATCCTGTTGGTGCTATTGCCGGTATCTTGCTTGGTAAGTATCTGATTTTTCAGGATGGTGCGAGTCTGGAATCGCAGATGGCAGTGATGTCTGTGGATCAGATTCATGCGTTCCGACTGGAGATGCTTGAGCATACGTTGAAGCCATATAAGTATATTATCTTCATTCTTGTTGGTGTCTTCACTCTGTTTGCACTGACGCAATACCCGAAATGTAAAGTCGCACGACAAAGTGGTCATAAAGCGCCTTCGATTGGCAAAACGTTAAAGTATCTTTCGACCAATAACCGCTTTAAGAAAGGGATCGTTGCTCAGTTCCTGTATGTGGGAATGCAAGTCGCGGTCTGGTCATTTACGATCCGCCTGGCATTAGAGATGGCCGATATTAACGAACGGGCCGCATCCAACTATATGGTGTATTCGTTTGTGTGTTTCTTCATTGGTAAGTTCGTCGCCAATATTTTAATGACTCGGTTCTCGGCAGAGAAGGTATTGATCGCTTATTCAATCATTGGTATGGCGTTCCTGGCCTATGTGTCTTTAGGTCATGATTTTAGCGCTGTTTATGTGGCGGTTGGGGTCAGTATTCTGTTTGGACCTTGTTGGGCGACCATTTATGCCGGCACCCTGGATACGGTCGATAATGAATATACAGAAACGGCTGGTGCCGTTATCGTCATGGCTATTGTCGGGGCTGCTGTCGTGCCAGCAATCCAAGGTCTGGTTGCTGATATGGTTGGTATGCAATTATCGTTCTTGGTGAACTTTATTTGTTTTGGTTATGTTGGTTATTACTTTTTCGGTGAAATGAAAAATAAAAAAGCAAATCCAATACAACCTAAATTAGCCGAACAAACTCATTAATATAGAGAAGCCACTTTTATAGTGGCTTTCCTCTTCAGGAGATAAAATAATGTACATAATGCCTTTAGGTAAACATTTATTTAATCAACAAGAAGTCACATTCATTCAATCCAAACACTTTAAAGTTTCTGGTTTTAAATATAACTCTGGTATTGAAGCACTGAGAATAGAAAATGCCAAAGGTTATTTGGTTATTCTGCCTTTTATGGGCCAAATGATATGGGATGCTCAATTTCTCGGTGAAAACCTGTGTATGGAGAATATGTTCTCTGAACCAAAGCCAAGTTGTGAAGTTGTCGCCACGTATGGTTGTTTTGCGTTTCATTCTGGCTTGATCCGGAACGGCTGCCCTAGTCCTGAGGATGACCATCCCCTTCATGGTGAAATGCCATGTGCCAATATGGATAAAGCATGGTTAGAAATGGATGAACACCACATCACCATCAAGGGAGAATACGAGTATGTGATGGGGTTTGGTGATCATTATCTGGCATCACCATCGGTCTCGATTCAGCAAGACGCTTCCGTATTCGAGATAAAAATGAAGGTGCAAAACTTGGCCTCTGTGCCTATGCCGCTTCAATATATGTGTCATATGAACACGGCATATTTCCCAGATGCTGAAATGAAGCAGAATATTCCCGACAGTGCGGTAAAACTTCGTGAGTCTATCCCGAATCATGTCACCCCGACGGCACAATGGCTTGATTTTAATGAAATGCTCAAAACGCAGGCAAGCCCAATAGAACAACTCTCAACACCAGACATGTATGACCCTGAGATCGTGTACTTCATGGATAATTTATCGTTGTACACCGACAGGGCTCAGTTTGAAATGGCAATCGGAGGCGGTAAAACATTAATCACGCATTTTGATACCGCCATGCTCAATTTTGCGACGCGTTGGATTTTGCATAACGGTGATCAAAAAGTCGCAGCTTATGTCCTGCCGGCGACATGCCGGCCTGAGGGTTACTTGTCTGCTAAAAAGAGCGGCACACTGATTCATTTACAACCGCAGGAAGTCAGAGAGTTTGCTGTGACAACCGGGATCGTTCAATCCGATTGACCGACATCAGGAGGCGCTTTGTTTTTAAAGCGCCTATACAAGTTGTGTTTGTACGATGGCCAAGCAATACGGCCTGTATGAACACATACTGTATAAGCACTGGCATATGAACAGAATGAAGAGATACGTTGGCAATCTATCAATAAATTCAGTCAGCGTTGTTTAGACTCACTTTGCGCATAAACGACTAAACGCAGATGACGATTTTCATCGATGGTCAGAGACGTATGTTCAAACGTAACGACTTCGCCATCGACTCGGAAATCACGAGTCCCATCGCATGGTGCATGTACATCGTGCTGTTTCCACCAGGTATTAAAATCGGGTGACACTTTCTGTAATTCATCCACCAACGCTCGGATGTCGGTTTCTTGGTTAGCGCGCGCATAGTCACGGCGAAAACTCGATAGGATACGTGGCGCTTGAATATCCCAGTCGATAAACAGCGTTCGCAGAGCCGGCTCAGTAAATAACATCCACAAAAGGTTACGCCTGACAGGCGGATGTTGCCCGAAATGAAACAAATGATCGGCAGCGCTGTTATAAATGAGCACATCCCAACGTAGATTTAACACATAAGCAGGGTGTTGCGCCATGTCATTGATGAGCCGGCGTATCAATGCCGGCACTTCACACCATGTTTTGCCCGGCTCGGTTGGTGGGCGTTCATGAGCCAGCAAGAATAAATGCCTGCGCTCTGAGGCATCTAATTTAAAAACCTTCGCCAGATTATCGAGAAATGTCGCTGAAACACCGATATCGCGACCTTGTTCCAGCCATGTATACCAAGTTAATCCGACCCCAGCGAGTGCTGCGACTTCTTCTCTCCGTAAGCCCGGAGTTCGCCGTCGTCCGCTGCTCGGCAAGCCAACATCACTTGGCAAAAGACGCTCGCGCCGAGCGCGTAAAAAAGTGGCGAGTTCTTCGCGGGTTCGTTTCATGGTGCGCATGATTGGTCTCACTGACAATATCACTATTAGTAATAGCATAAAGTGTTAAATTGTAACTGTCTAACGAAGTTATAGAATGAGTTTTTTATTGCTTTGGAGACACACTATGAGTGCGAATTCTCACCTTTTGGCTATCAATCAAACACCTTCTGAATCGGCACCATGGCGCGGTTTATATGTATTGTTGCTCGCAGGTTTTGTCACTATTTTTGACTTATTTGTCGTTAATGTGGCAATTCCCAGTATGCAGAAAGGCTTGAACGCGAGCTTTGCCCAGATTGGACTCATCATCGTGGGCTATGAATTAGCCTTTGGTGTGTTGTTGATCTCTGGTGGCCGGTTAGGTGATATGTTCGGACGCCGCCGTTTGTTTATGATTGGTATGGCAGGGTTCACCCTGACTTCGGTTTGTTGCGGGCTGGCACCGAGTGCCGAGCTGCTTATTGGGGCGCGAGTATTACAAGGGGCTACGGCTGCGTTATTGTTTCCACAGGTGTACGCCTCGATTCGGGTTCACTTTCGTGGCGATGATAGTCGTCGTGCGTTTGGTTTATTAGGAATGACTCTCGGCATGGCGGCGATTGCTGCACAGGTATTTGGCGGATGGATGGTGCATGGTAATTTCTTTGACTTGGGCTGGCGCACTATTTTTCTGATGAATATTCCTGTCGGACTGTTCGCCGTAATGATGGCCCGGTTTATTCCTGAATCTCATGCCGAGCAACGGCCCGATCTGGATTGGTTCGGTGTGGCTTTGGTCAGTCTCGGGTTAGCACTGCTGCTTTTCCCTCTGCTTGAAGGAGCGGAAAAAGGTTGGCCCGATTGGAGTTTGTGGGCATTAGGTGGTGCGGTATTGATGTTGTTACTGTTCTATCGCCAGCAGGAACACCGAAGGAAGTTCGGTCAGTTACCGCTGGTGGATATGCAGCTTTTGTCTCAAGGACATTTTGCATTAGGAACACTTCTGATATTACTAGTTTATTCGACATCCAGCTCTTTTTTCTTGAGCTTTGCTTTGTTGGTACAGACAGGGCTTGGGATTGATCCATGGATAGCGGGCAGTATATTTGCACCGTGCAGTGTGGGTTTCGTGCTTGCTTCATTCATCGCACCCAAGCTGGTTGCCCGCTTGGGAACTTGTGCAATTGTCGGGGGCGCGCTGGTCTATGCTGTATCGATTGGTTTATTGATTTTACAGGTCTACGACGCGGGTGGCGATTTAGTTCCGGTTCGTCTGATTCCTATTTTATCGATTGTCGGATTCGGGCAAGGATTGATTATGACACCGCTTCTAAATTTGGTGTTGGGGGTTGTTCAGGAGCATCAGGCCGGGATGGCTTCCGGTGTGATTTCTACCGTTCAGCAAATTGGTGCAGCCTTAGGCGTTGCAGTGATCGGTATGCTGTTCAGTTCCGCCTTATCTGCCACTCATGAACCGATGAATCAGGCGAGTCAGTATGCATCCGCTTTTGTGACAGGAATGCTGTATAACTTTGGGGCAGCGCTCATGGTTTGCCTGCTATTGGTGATGTTGGTATCTATCCCTAAATCAGCCCGGTTGTCTTAGCATTCTCATGTCACAACATGTTGTGACATGAGAATGCACGAAAGGAACCATGATGCTGGTGGGGCAGAGAGCAGTGACTGCCCCTATTTCAATTGACATTAGCTGGCGGTGAAGGCTTGCCCTCGGGCAATATATCCCACCGCGTAAAGGTCATGCGCTTGGTAGGCGCTCAGCTCTGCGTGACGAATCCATGTGACCCTGATAGGTTGCCAAGCGTGGTAATTGATGCCTTGGACATCCGCCTGTTGGCTTGCATCATGGGTAATCGATGCAAATTGATGTTGCGCTGTGGGGGGCGTCGGGGGTTCATCAATAAACCAGGTTTCGACTTTTGGCCGGCCAAATTGCTCACACAGCGCTTTAAATCCCTCACTGTTAAGAAAGGCCATCATCGCATGGTGATCTTGCCAGACATAAAAGGGGGCATAGCTGTTTACCGGACTGTGGTACAGCGGCGCATCCTGACGCGCATATAAGTAAGCCTTGAAGACTAATCCCGGCCAATCATCTAATAAATAGCCCTTCTCTGTGATCCGTCGTTCGATGCGTGTCATGTCGTAATCAGCGGGGAGTACAAACTTATATTGCATTGCAATCATTATCATTTTCCTATCAATCGATGGCTGAAATACCGGAAGCAAAAGACCAATCTTCCGCATGATTAAATTGAATTATGACCATAATGTCTTCTTCATTGAGGGGAAGAGACTGAGTCAAGTGTTGATTGAGCGCTTGATATAAAGCTCGCTTTTGCTCACAGCTGCGCGGCTTTCCGGCAAAGATATGGAATAGAATTCCGGATTCACTGCGTTTTTTGTGCAAATTGGGGTAGTAGCCATCAAACACGATGTGCTGTGGCGCTTGCACATCAAAGATCTGAAAGCAGTCACGACTGGGGACATCAAAATGGGTTTCTAAGCACTGTTGTAAAATCGTCGAAATTTCCTGATGGCCTGTTTCAAACAAAGCCGGGGTGAGTGTAATTCGTGTTAAAGGCATCTGATTGTTACTCCGCTGGATGACATTGAGATTGGCTGGCATCGAGACGCTCAAGCGCCGAGGCGGCGACAGGCCAGCCGCCATAAAAAGCTAAGTGAGTGATTGCTGCACTGAGCTCTTCAGGGGTCAAGCCATTGGTTAACGCGCGCGTCAGGTGACCGGGTAATTGTTCCGTACGGTTGAGGACGACAAGCGCGGTGACTGTGATCAAACTGCGGTCTCTCTGGCTTAATCTGTCGTCCTGCCAAACTTGCCCGAATAATACTTCTGATGTGAGTTGATGAAACTGAGGCGCGAGCCGGGCGAACATCGCCATCAGTTCTGTTTCTTGGGAAGTCATCGATTTTCCTCGCTTGTTTCAATGGACGGGAAAATCATAAGTTGATTTATTGATACAAAAAATCAAAACTATTGGTATTAACTGTTTCGATTTTTGGGATGATTGGTCATGCGCAGTCTTGATTTAGATGCTTTGCGATGTTTTGTTTTAGGGATTGAATTGGGCAGTTTTGCGCTGGCTGCCGAGCGTCTGAATCGCTCTCCTTCCGCCGCAAGTGCCCAGTTAAAAAAACTAGAGCAACAGTGTCATACGCCGTTAGCCGTGAAAGTTGGCCGGCACCTTGAACCGACAGAAGCAGGGGAAGTGGTGCTGGGATATGCCCGGCGAATGTTGCAACTGAATGATGAGTTAATGTACCGACTGGTGGGGGAGCGGCTGGAAGGTAGAGTCACGTTTGGCTTACAAGAAGATTTCAGTGATGTGCTCTTGCCACAAATGTTAGGTGCATTTGCACGCACTCATCCGCAAATCCAATTGCAGTCCATTGTCGGGCGACACCAAGAGCTGCTTGACGGTATCGTATCGGGTGAGTTGGATTTCTCGCTCGGATGGGTGGGCGAAAAAAGTGCGCCTTATAGTGAGCTTTTAGCCGAGTTACCCATGCATTGGTACGGACCGGCCAGTAAGCACCTCCGAGAGTCAGTGCTGACGACAAAGCCTTTACCGTTAGTGATGCTGGACGGTTCATGTCTGATCCGCAAACAAGCAACCGAAGCGTTAGATCATCAAGGGATTCCGTGGAAAATTAACTTTGTTGGCAGAAGCTTAAGTAATTTATGGCGTGCGGTGGAAGCCGGATTAGGGATTACCGTGCGATCCTCTTTTAGCCACCCGGAGAGCATCACCAAACTGAGCGGTTTTCCGCCATTGGGGACGCTAAAATTGTGTCTGGATCGCAATCAATACCAACTTGAAGCCGTTCAGGCTCAGTTGTATGAAGAACTGAAACAGCAGCTATTGCAGTATCTTGAAGCGTAGGGGAAGGTTTGGGATCTGCCCTCACATGCCCGTTGAGTGTTGGGGATGTAATCACCCCCTAAAATAGTGGGTACTCATTAGGTGGGCAAGGTTGTTATCATCTGACATTTAACCATTTCAGACATACTATGAGGGCCAGAGGATTAAATGTACATAAGGATTCTGGTTGGCTAACAATCCTCCGTTCAATTGAGCCGGGATTAGAGGTTTTACGCAATGGGAAATGGCAACCTATCAATCCTAAATTTGGAAAGTTCATTGTTAATTTTGGTTGTGCTATCGAAATCTTAATGCGGGAATCTAAGACTCCGGTCTCTGCAGTGGCACACCGTGTAAAAGAGCAATTCGAGCATAGACGACAAGCTGATAGGTTTTCCTATGCGCTGTTCATTGATAGCAGTTTAGATGAAACTGTTTGTCCTGGGCTCTATAAATATATACCAAATAAAGGATTAATTTTTGAGGTGGAATTCAGAACATTTCTAAACGAGATCCTCAAGAATACATATGATGCAAATACTCAAGGACTTTATTAAATATGTTTGATTCTTCGTCCTCTATGCAAGAGAGAGAAAATTTGAGACCCCAGATAAGTACTCGTGTTCTGATTATATTAGCGATATCAGTTTTTTTTGTCGGAGCAACAGAGTTTATGTTGTCTTCTATGTTGAGACCTCTTGCCAATGCGTTCAATACCACGCCTGTTAATGCCTCATGGTTGGTTGCCAGTTATGCGATTGCTTATGCTGTATCAGCCCCTATCTTAGGATATATATCGGATAGAGTTGACCGACGCTCGTTATTGTTATTTGCACTTCTCGCTTTTTCTATTGATGGTGCAGCTATTTCTTTCGCTCCAACTTTTGAGACTGCTGTGGGACTACGTGTTTTTGGTGGGATAGCTTCCGCAATTATTATTCCAACAACCTTTGCTCTGATTTCTGAATGGGTGCCACGAATTCATCAGGCTAAATCAATGGGCGTATTGATGTTAGGGATGACTGCAGGAATTGCTTTCGGACCAGCTCTAGCAGGAATACTGACCGAAGAAGTTAGTTGGCGTGCACCATTTACAATGACGTCATTGGGATGCGTTATGATCTGTATTGTCTGCTTTTATATTCTTCCTCATACGGGTAAACAGTCAATAATTTCTCAGAGTAGTATTGGGCGTTGGTATAGAAAATGGCCGGTTTGGCGACCATTAGTTGCAAAAGGGTGTTGGAATGGTTCGGGTGTTGCTGCTTTTTTATTATCAGGGGAAATACTACAACACCGATATGGATATGATGCGGCAGAGGTAGGGATGATTGTTACTGCTTTCGGTCTTGGTCTTGGTCTTGGCAACCTTAGTGCGGGCATATTAAAGAAAAAATGTCGGCTAGAGGAATTATCATTAGTGATAGTGACCTCTTTGCTTATGTTATCTATTTCAATATTTATGCTAGTCACATTATCAGTCTTTGGAACGATTATATGCTTAGTTGCTTGGGGAGCTGCGTTGGGGGCAGGAGCTCCGTCTAGTACGGTAGTTCTAGCTGAGCGTTCCGCTCATGCAAAAGGAACAGTATTATCGTTTGCAGAAACAATGAACAATATTGTGATTTTTGCTGCTATGCCTCTGGCCTCATTCTTGTTGGCTAAACAAGGCGCAGAAGAAGCTTATATGGTTATTGCATTTGGTTTAGGAATGGGATTGTTTCTGACTGTATTGGATGCCGTTTATGCAGTCAGGAAAGAAGCTGCATTCAAGATAACATAATAATTTTTCAACTTTCGGGGCAATGGTTTGCTTTGTATGTCTGTCGCCAGCTTTGTTTCATGAGCTACTCGATAGTTTAATTGCGATACCTTATTGACTCATCAGATGCGGGCCGGCGCCTTTCTCGCCTAATTCATCTTGAGGATTAAGCAGCCTGCATCTTTCAAGGGAAAGACAGCCACAGCCGATACAGTCTGTCATCATGTCTCTTAACTCGGTTAACTGGATAATTTTCTTATCCAGTTCTTGTCGCCATCTGATGCCCAATGCTTCCCAGTCCTCCAGCGTGACACGAGTGCGGTTCGGCAGGCCTTCAAGCTCCGCTAAAATATCGTCCAAAGAAAAACCGGTTCGCTGGGCAACCTGAATCAGAGAGACAATCCGAATGACATGTTTGGGATATTGGCGGTGGTTGGCAGCGTTTCGGTGACTTTTGATTAAGCCTTTTTTTTCGTAGAAATGTAATGCTGATACTGCAACTCCCGTTCTCTTACTCAGCACGCCGACAGAGATCCACTCAGGAATGACTGCTTTAGGAGTGATCGTTTTTTGCATTTGTCATAACACCTCAACTGAACTTGAGGTTTCATGATAGGCATCCATAGAGACTTGCTCAAGTGTTGATCTCAACCGCTGATCATTGAGTTGATGTAGCATCGGTATTGTTATAGGGCCGTTTTTAGGCCTATTTTTTCATCACTTTCTCAAAAATGAAGTATTCATATTCATATAAATCCGTCAGGTTGTAATCGCGCAGATCGGCAGGAAAATGCGTATCCGGATGATAGCGATTGTAAAATTCAGTAATGTGGAAGCCACACTTGTTGAGATAAAAGTGGACGTTTCTTTTTTCAAAGTAGGGCGTTCCGGTTTGCCAGACCTTGGTTGCCGGATAGGCCGCTTCTATCGCCTGCCATGCAGCAAGGCCGATCCCTTGGTTATGATTGCCTGAGTCAATAAAAAACCATTCAAGTTCATGATGTTGCGTCTCTTCGTTGATCTGCAAAACCGCACCACCAACGGGGTTACCATTGGATAAAATATGGTAGAGAACCATATTCTCCTCATCAAATGATGACTCAATGTCTTCATCAGAGGGAATGGGTTTTCCATGATACTGACCAAACTCTTTGATCACTGCATCGGTGAAGGCTGTCTTTAATTTTTGTTTAAATTCGAGCCGGTCTTCTTGTTGAACCGACATTAATGTGACCTGTTTTTCTTGCATTATCATTACCTTTTACTGAGATGAATGTACTGAGTGAGTGGCATCGCTCACCTTGACCCGATGAGCAATCAAAGGGCCGATTCGCTGATTCAAGTCACCAGTCACTCCCGTGTCTCTGATGACTCAACTAATCCGCCGCCTAACGCTTTGTATAAAAAAACAGCATTGCTTAATTCTTGTTGTTTGAGTTCAAGCCATGTCTGTTTGGCTGCGTAGAGTTGCCGTTGGGCATCGAGTAACGTCAAATGCCGTTCAACACCAGCCTGATAACGCAGTTTAGACAGTTGTGTTCTGCGTTGTTCTGCTGCAATTACATCCATTTGTGCCGCGATTTGTTGTTGGTAGGTTTCACTGCCTGATAAACCATCCGCAACTTCTTTAAAAGCGGTCTGAATGGTTTTTTCATATTGCGCGATGGCACTGGATTGGCGGACTTTTGCCAATTTTAACGCGGCATCCAGTTTTCCGCCTTGGAATATAGGCAGCTCTATTTGCGGGGACAATGACCACATGGTCGCCCCCGACCGAACCAAATGGCGAATACTCGAACTGGCATAGCCCATGGCACTGGTCAGAGAGAGGCGGGGGAAATAGGCCGCTCGCGCTGCACCGATGTCTTCGTTGGCTGCGATGAGGTTTTGCTCCGCTTGCAAAATATCCGGCCGATACAACAATAAATCAGCAGGAAGCCCGGCGGGGAGCCGGGTCATGATCTCTTGATCGGTCAGTGACCGGGGGGCGGGTAGATCATCCGGTAAACGCGAGCCAACCAGCAGCCGGAGTGCGTTTCTGGCTTGTGCCAATGCCCGTATCTTGGCGGCTCGATTGGCTTGTGCACCGGCGACCTGACTTTCCGCCTGAGCAACATCAAGGGCACTCGCCTGATTTCCCATCCTGAGTGTTTGCGTTAAGTCGAGCGATGCCTGCCAGTCCGTTAACGTTTTCTCAGTCAAGCTGAGTTGTGCTGCGGTCAGACGTTCAGAAAAATAAGCGTCAGCAATTGCGCTGATCAGCGCAATTTGTGCCGCCTTTTGACCATAATCACTGGCTAAGTAACGTGCAAATGCAGCATCTGACATGGAACGCGTGCGGCCGAACAAGTCAATTTCAAACGCACTGAAACCGAGATTCAGATTGCTTTGTTGTTGGATTTCCGATGATTGGGTGCCTTGGTCATCGCTCGTCAGATTTCGTTGTCGGCTGGCACTCATCGTCACATTCAGATGAGGAACTTGAGCCGAACGCTGAATATGATATTGGGCTTTCACCGCTTTCACATGGAGGATCGCAATCCGTAAATCCCGGTTATTGGCCAAGCCCAGTTCGATGAGCTGTTGTAAGCGTTCATCTCTGAACATGGTTCGCCAGCCAAGCTCAGCCGTTGGCAGTGACTTCGTCCCCGTGTCACTGGCTATCGGCGGAAAAGTTGCCGGTACGGGGAGTGCCGGTTTGGTCATCTCGGGCGTCAGGGAACAGGCCGAAAGCAAGCCTGTCAGACAAAAAATAAATAAACGCATCATCTTTACTTAACCTTTGGGCTGAGCTGAGGATTTTGAACTTGTTTTTCGCCAGTTGGTGAGTCGTTCTTGCAGGCGGGTCACCCAGACAAAGAATGTCGGCACAAAATAGATAGCAAGGACAGTCGCACTCACCATGCCGCCAAAGACCCCTGTTCCTATCGCATGTTGTGTCTCTTGGCTCGCGCCACTCGCCAGCATCAGCGGCACCACCCCCAGACCAAATGCCAGCGAGGTCATTAAGATCGGCCGTAAGCGCAATTGGGCGGCCTGCGTTGCCGACTCAATTAACCCGTGGCCTTGCTCGCGGAGTTGTTTGGCAAACTCAACAATCAGAATGGCATTCTTGGCCGACAAGCCAATCACCGTAATCAGGCCTACTTTAAAAAACACATCATTGGGCAGATCACGCAACATCACGGCCATCACAGCGCCCAGCAGACCTAATGGAACAACCAACATTACCGACAGCGGAATTGACCAGCTCTCGTAGAGGGCGGCCAGCACCAAGAAAATGACGAGCATGGACAGTGCCATCAGCTTCGGGGCTTGTGCGGCAGACTGACGCTCTTGCAACGATTGACCTGTCCAGGCAATGGTAAACCCCGAAGGCAGTTGTTGGACAAGGCGCTCGACTTCTGCCATTGCTTCGCCACTGGCGTATCCTGATGCGGTATCACCCGAAATGAGTAAGGCGGGATACCCCTGAAAACGAATGAATTGCGGTGAGGTTTCACGCCAGCTCGGGGTGATAAACTCTGATAAAGCAACCATGCCGCCTTTGTTATTGCGCACATAAAGGTGCAGAACATCATCGATTTGCATCCGGGCTGAAGCATTCGCCTGCATGATCACTTGCTGCATGCGTCCCTCATTGGGGAAGTCGTTGATGTATAACGATCCTAAAGCCGTCGAGAGCGTGTCACTGATCGTCGGATATGAGACCCCCAGTGCGGCTGCTTTCTGGCGATCAATCTCTAAATGGATACTGGTGCCAGAGGGGAGACCGTCAGCGTAGATCTTGCCCAACTGCGGACTTTTTTCAGCCAGAGCAATCAGTTGTGCTTCAGCTTGTTTGAGCGCTTGCTCGCCGTGATGACCTCGATCTTGTAAGAAGAAACTGATACCTGAATTGGTGCCGAGTTCTTCAATCGCGGGTGGCAGCGTATGGGTGACGGTGCCTTCCGGTACGTCAGCCATGGCTTTTTGAGCCAGAGCTAACTCTTGGCGGGTCGAGGTGTCATCGCGGGTTTCCCAATCTTGCAAGGTGGTAAAGATCTGTGCTGTATTGGTGCCTGAACCGGAAAAACCAAACCCGATGACTGCCATTGTGGATTTTACCGCCGGTCGGGAGAGGATATAGTCTTCAAACCGTTTGACGATCGCCAAGGTCCGTTCAGCCGTGGCATCCGCAGGTAACTGAATGTTGGTCATGAAATATCCCTGATCTTCTTCGGGCAGAAACGAGGTGGGCAACTGACGAAATGTGACCACCAGTAGAGCGGTGAGCAGCACAAAGATGATCATCATCCGGCCCTGACGCTGAATGCAGCCTCGCACATGAATCGCATAGCGGTTGTTGAGGCGCGCAAAGTTGCGGTTGAAGCCCTGAAAAAATTTGCGTTTTTCGTGTGCGGCGCTGACTGGCTTGAGTAGTGTGGCGCATAAGGCAGGGGTGAGTGTCAGCGCCAGAAATGCAGAAAACAGGATCGAGACAGCCATGGAGAGGGTGAATTGTTGATAAATGACTCCCACCGAATCACCGGCCAGCCCCATCGGAATAAAAACAGCGGTGAGCACTAACGTGATACCGATAATCGCCCCCGTGATCTCTTTCATGGCAACCGATGTTGCAGCTTGTGGTGATAAGCCTTTTTCTGACATCAGGCGCTCGACATTTTCGACCACGACAATGGCATCATCAACAATGATACCGATGGCTAACACCATGCCGAACATAGTCAGGACGTTGATTGAAAAGCCCGTGATCAGCATGATGGTGAAGGTGCCCAACAGCGCAATCGGTGCGACGATCGCCGGGATGAACGTATAACGGATATTTTGCAGAAACAGGAACATCACGCAAAAGACCAAAAGCATCGCTTCAATTAACGTCTGGATCACTTTATTGATCGACACTTTGACAAATGGTGCGGTATTAAATGGGATTGAGTCACTCATACCGGTCGGCAGACTATGTCTGAGTTCCGCCAGTCGTTTTTGAACGGCTTCGGCTGTGCTGAGGGCATTCGCCCCCGGTCTCAGGAGTATTGCAGCAGCAGTCGCGTTTTTACCATTTTCCCGGTTTAAGAAACCATAGGATTGCGAGCCGATCTCCACGCGAGCCACATCACCTAAAATCACGCTGGCACCGTTGGTATTGGTGCGCAGAATGATATTGGCAAATTGCGCCGGTGTGGTGAGCTGACTCTGAACCGTTAATGGCACCGTCACGCGTTGCCCCGATACCGTGGGCGCAGCCCCGACGCTACCGGGAGCGATTTGGGTATTTTGTTGGATAACCGCCTGACTGATATCGGTCATGGTCAACCCCCGTGCATTCAATTGGTCCGGGTCAACCCAGATACGCATCGCTTTCTCTGCACCGAAGGATTGCACCCGTCCGACGCCATCGATGCGACGTAACTCTTCTACCAGATTGCGCGACAGATAGTCGTTGAGGGCGATTTCATCGAAACGATTGTCATCTGATTTCAGGCCGACAATCATCAGGAAATTTGAGGTCGCCGATTCAACGCTTAAGCCATTCTGACGGACGGCTTGCGGCAGTCGCGACTCAATCATTTTGAGCTGATTTTGAATATCAACCTGAGCAATATTCGGATCGGTGCCGGGTTTGAACGTCGCTGTAATAGAGGCAGAGCCGGAGGTATCCGCAGATGACTCGAAATACATCAGGTTTTTGACGTTGGATAGTTCACTTTCGATCAGACTCAGAACGCCATCGTTCATCGCTTTGGGCGTAGCCCCCGGATACGTCGCGGTAATGCTGACGGTGGGTGGGGCAACGGACGGATAGCGGGAGATAGGCAGTTGAGGAATTGCCAGACAGCCGAATAAGATAATGAATAGTGCAATCACCCACGCAAACACTGGGCGTTGTATGAAAAACTGAGACATAAAAGGACACTCTCACCTAAAGCATGGATTGTGGATGTGTTGATGACTGTGACGATTGAAAGTTAAAGGGGCGGCGAGGCTTGCCATGGCCGCTGATGAACGGTGATACCGTCCTGTAGTCTTTCTTTGCCCTCAACCACAATATGGTCGCCCGCATTCAGCCCCGCTTTGACATGGTATTGCCCTTGCACCAACGCCCCGAGAGCGACGGGTTTCAACGCGGCACGATCATGGGAATCAATGGTCCAAATATGAGGGACGCCGCCGATGTGGACGATTGCCTGCTGCGGGGCTGTCAACGCGTTGGGATAACGCGAACGCAAAACGCGTGCTTTGACAAACATTCCCGGTAGTAATAAGCGTTGCTCGTTATCCACCAACACGCGCAATAAAACATCTCCGGTACTGGGATCAATATTGATCCCGGAAAATAGCAACTGACCTTGCAGCGGATAAGGCTGCCCGTTCGAATGTAAGATGTTGATATTGGTTTGTGTCGCTGCGGCAGATTCAGCAGAACCGGTTGGGAGCGTCTGATTGATTGACTCAAGTGATGATGCCGGGCGGCGAACATCAACAAAAACCTGATCAATCTGTTCAATGCGTGTCATAGGCGTGGTATCGGAGCGGCTGACAAGTGCTCCCTCGCTGACCAGTGTTTGATCGATACGCCCGGCGATTGGCGCGGTAACGCGGGTATAGTTTAAATCCAGTAAACGACGGGCAAGCGTGGCCTGAGCCTGAGCCACATCGGCGTTGGCCTGATCGCGTTGTAAAACGGCATCATCATATTCCTGACGGCTGATCGCATCAGCGTCGAGCAAAGGCTTTAAATAGGATGCTTTGTCCATCGCGCGTTTTAAAGTCGCCTGCGCTTTCTGTAGTGTCGCTCGGGCGGTATCGACATCGGCCTGAAATGGCGCCGGATCAAGCTGAAATAAAGGATCCCCGGCCTTGACCTCGCGTCCTTGCTTGAAGAGACGATGTTGGACGATACCACTGATCTGGGGGCGGATCGCTGCGACACGGACTGCCGCGACTCTTGCCGGTAGGGTTTCAAAGATATCCAGTTGTGCAGGCTTCATCGTCATGGTTGACACGAAAGGTTCGGCTGCTTGAGATGCTGTTTCCTGATCGCTTTCAGACGGATGACAAGCCACTAAAAAGAGCAGTGCCAATATGTGTAAGTGGCAACGGACACATATATTTATCTTTTTCACTGAGGTATCCTCTTGGCAATCATTGATGCGTTAGCGCTGTAGAGAGATGCAGTCTACCGCCCCTATGTGGAGGTTCCGCCGAGTAAATGTGGAGATTTGATGGAGATGAATGATTTACGCGTTGGTGCGCAAAAATTGAGCGCTGATTCAGAGCAAGGCGCAGGCACAAACGGTCAAGTGCTGGTACTGATTGCCGAAGATGAGCCAGAAATTGCCGATATACTGAGTGCTTATTTAGCACGGAGCGGGATGCGTACGGTACATGCCACTGACGGGGTAGAAACGCTTGCGCTGCATTCATCGATGAAACCCGATCTCATCTTGCTCGATATTCAGATGCCGAGGATGGACGGATGGAAAGTTTTGGCTGAACTGCGTCAGCACAGTCAGACCCCTGTTATCATGTTGACCGCAATGGATCAGGATGTCGATAAGCTGGTGGCACTGAGAATAGGGGCCGATGATTATGTGATTAAACCGTTCAATCCGGCAGAAGTGGTGGCGCGGGTCGAAGCCGTATTACGCCGAACGATGGACAGTCGCCAGCATCATACGCAGCGTATCCTGCGTGTTGATCCCTTCGAGGTTGACTTAGACAGTCATGAAATCTCAATCCATCAAGACGGACAGCGCGCTTTACTCTCTTTAACGCTGACTGAATTTAAGTTACTGACCCACTTTATTCGCTCACCGAAGCGGGTATTCAGCCGTGGAGAGTTATTAGATACGTGCCTACCGGAGGGCGATACACTCGAACGCACGGTTGATAGCCACATCAGCAAGATCCGCAAAAAACTCGAAATGGTCGGCATTCATGGCATTCCCGCCGGGGTTCGTGGTGTCGGGTATCGCTTCAGGGGCGAATCATGAAATTAGCGGGGCTGAGCCGGCAGGTTGCATTATCGATGATGAAAATTGCGATGGGATCAGCATTACTGGTGATTTTCGGTTCCTTTTTATTTTATTACCTGTGGGAAAAGTATTGGCCGGATGAGATTCCCAACGATAATAATATGGCCCCCTCTGTGCCGGAGTGGATTTGGATTATCTGTACCTTTGTTTTTGTGATTTGGTTTGCTGTTCATGTGGCAATCAAGCTATCCCGACGGATTTTAGAACCTTTAAATTCGGTTGCTGAAGGCATACGAACCATTGCCAAAGGTGATTTGGATGTGCGGGTATCCGTCGGGGATCGTTCGTTAGGTGAAGCCGCGCTACTGGCTGAGGATTTCAATCGTTTAGCCGAAAAATTACAACACATGTCTGAAGCGCAAAATTTTTGGAATGCCGCCATTGCCCATGAATTAAGAACCCCGGTCACCATATTACGCGGGCGGTTACAGGGATTAGCCGAAGGGATTTTTACCCCGGACAAGGCACAGTTCCACAAATTATTGGCCCAAGTTGAAGGGTTATCTCACTTAATTGAAGACTTACGCGTTGTGAGCTTAATGAATAGTGGCGAACTGAATATCAATCTCGAAGCGGTGCACCTCTTTACGGAAATCAAGTCGGTGACCGATATGGCGGAGAATATGCTTCAGGCGGCAGGGCAGTCGGTCCAGCTGGCGTTACACGCTGAGTTGGTGTGGTGTGATTCGGTGCGGATTCGACAAGCGCTGCTGGCAATACTCGATAATACCAGCAAATATGCCGTTCCGGGGACGGTTACCATTCGCTCACGGGAACAAGACGGGATGTACTTTTTGAGCATTGCCGATCAAGGCCCCGGTATCGCACCGGAATTATTGCCCAATGTGTTTACAGCATTCCACCGGGCAAAAGATGCATCCCAGCGAGGGAGCGGGCTCGGCTTGGCCGTCGTTGCCGCGATTGTTCATGCGCATCAGGGTGAAGTGACTTGTGTTCTCAATGATGCTGGCGGAACCACCATTGAGTTATGTTGGCCGTCATCCATATCACCCCCATCAGGCGCCTGTCCCCGTTAAAATAAATCACAGCCCCGTTCATAGACCTTCTGTATTGAGATTGACTGCACAACGATGAACCGAATCAAAAAAGGGAGCCATGCATGGCTCCCTCTGCTGGTTTCATCTTGATGATCAATCACGATGACTCAGTCTGCTTGTCTGACCGTGGCATAATGTCATGGTCAGAGGTGGCAGTCGGTTTTTGCCCTGTTTTACGTTCATAGCGACGTTCCCAGTAATCCGCGCCTTTGATCCCGAGTTTCACCGGATTGAACGTATATTGTTTGACGCCTCGCTTCTGTTGTTCTTCATAATCGCTCAAGGCGGACATGGCTGGTTTATTGAGGAAGAAGATAATCAGAATCCCGATAATATTGAGCCATGCCATCAGCCCGACCCCGATATCACCCATGGCCCATGCGAGATTAGCCGTTTTGATTGAACCGTAGAACGTTGCACTGAGTAGGATGACTTTGAGCAAGAAGGTCAGCGCACCGGAGCCAAACCGACGGCAAATATAGGCGACGTTGGTTTCTGCAATATAGTAGTAGGCCAAAATCGTCGTGAATGCGAAGAAGAACAGCGCAATGGCGACAAAGGTTTTGCCGACGCCCGGCATCGCTTTTTCAATCGCAATCTGCGTAAATGCCGGGCTGTTTGCCGCCACATCGGCTGCCAAATGTTGTACGAGGAATGTCCCTTCGGCCGCGCCATGAACGTTGTAGGCTCCCGTGATCAGAATCATGAAAGCAGTCGCAGAACAGACTAACAGCGTATCAATGTAGATTGAGAAGGACTGAACCAGACCTTGCTGAGCCGGATGTTGTACATGCGCAGCGGCTGCTGCGTGAGGCCCGGTCCCCTGGCCGGCTTCATTGGAGTATACCCCGCGTTTGACACCCCAGCCGATGGCCGCTCCCACGCCTGCCATTGGTGTAAATGCATCACCGACAATCAGGCTGAAAACCTGTGGCACTTGGCTGATATTGAGCAGGATAATGACGAAAGCGGTAATAATATATGCAAGTGCCATAAAAGGGACGACAATCTGGGTGAAACTTGCAATTCGTTTAACGCCTCCGAAAATGATGAAAGCCATCAGAATGGAAATGATCGTCCCGGTCAGGATTTTCGCCATACTGAATGTGCCGATTGCAGTCTCGACCATCTCACCGCTGCCGAAAGCAGATTCGATTGCGTTGCCGATACTGTTTGACTGAACCCCCGGTAACAGCACACCACAGGCGATGATGGTCGCAATTGCAAAAATCATGGCATACCATTTTTGTCCCATCGCTTTTTCAATGTAGTAAGCCGGACCACCACGGAACTCACCATTGTCTTCTTCTTTATAAATTTGAGCCAGTGTTGATTCTGCATAAGCGGTCGCAGCACCAAGGAAAGCGACGACCCACATCCAGAACACGGCTCCCGGGCCACCAAAACCAATTGCGGCTGCAACACCGGCAATGTTCCCTGTGCCGACTCGTCCGGAAAGAGACACGGCCAAAGCTTGGAACGAAGAAATCCCCTTCGTTGACGTTTTGGCCGAGAAAAGTAAGCGACACATTTCTGCAAAGTGCCGGACCTGAACAAAGCGTGTCAGGATTGAATAGAAAAGTCCGGCGCCGAGACACAGATAAATCAGTGCCGGGCTCCAGATGATCCCATTCAAAAAATCAACAAGTGACTGCATAGTTATTTTCCTGTATTTGAGTGTTGTTGTGTGTCATTGAGGCGGTGTTGTGTTTGCAATATTTTAATCTCAATGTAAATTAAATGTTAATATATGTAACTTTTCAATGCTATCTATTTTTAAATTGATGTTAAATTGTGATTTGCGCCAAATATAAAGAGTTATATTCTGGTTTTAAATAATTTATTGGATGAATGATGTCAGTTTGAGGCTTATTTATAGAATAATAAGCAGATAATGATTTTAGGGATTTTTAAGCAAGATGTGATTTGTGAAACGCATGGGATTGATATTTTATTCTGCACCTAGCCGGTATAAAGGTCATAACTTGGCAAAATTGGTTAAAATATAGACACACTGTGGGGACGAACGGTTTTCGGACGGGTCATGGTTGCAGCGTAACGGGTCGGTTAAAAATGCTACAAAGCAGGTCGATCATCCGATGGACCTGCTTTGTGATAAATCGTGGTTTACAAGCTATCAATCACACTCAATGAGCGGAATTCATCAAAGGCAAACTGGTCGGTCATACCACTGATGTAGTCCTGAATCAGCCGCACCCGAAAGTAATATTCCCAACTGTCTTCATCCAGCGAATACCCACCGGGAAAACGCCCGTCTTGAACGGCTTTCATCGCATTTTCGTAGGCTCGCAGATGTTTGTTCGGTAGCTTTTTATATAACCGGGCAGGGAGAAGCGGTTTGGTCTCACCGCCGACAATCGCTTCAAACTGAGCTCTGCTCAGTTCCAGTAGTGGCTTATAGAAGTCGAGCAGGCCCGTGATGATCTGATAACCTTGCAGCTCGCGGGCTTCAACTTCTTTATCACAGAACGCATGTTTTTTGGCGACGTTTTTCAGGGTTTCGACCAGCACATGTTCGGTACTGTCATCTTCAATCAGTGCCCGGTCCAGATGGCCGTGATAAATAGCCTCGATATTGTGGATAAACTGTCTGGCTG
The DNA here is from genome assembly GCF_002196515.1 of Vibrio gazogenes. NCBI lineage: Bacteria > Pseudomonadati > Pseudomonadota > Gammaproteobacteria > Vibrionales > Vibrionaceae > Vibrio > Vibrio gazogenes. The sequence continues at coordinate 2,811,751 of NZ_CP018835.1, forward strand.
CATGCTTCGGCAGACGCTTGCTGATTTCGACTCTTAAGGTAATAAAAAAGTGACTCACCGCGCAGTTATTGGCACGGTCGGCACTACTGAGTGCCGTCTCAACAATGCTATCCATTGTGTCATGAGCTGTATTTGGGTAGTCCGTTTGCCGCAGACGTCGATACTCGGCTTTCAGGGCATCACTGGTCTGTTTAATATCAATGATGCCTTTTTCAACCGCATCCTCAATATCTGCAACCCCGTATGAAATATCATCAGCCGCTTCCATAATATAAGAGAAGGGAGAACGGCTGCCTTGTTCCATCGAGAGAGAGCGGTACAGTTTATCGATAAAGAGCGCTTCACTGAGATAGTAACCGACCTTCTTTTTCAGATATTGCAGCTCACCGGCAGCGAACTGGTGACCTTTGGCTTGCAATGCCTTCGGGCTCAGTTCATCGCCACGCCGGGTATATTTGAGGATCGCAGAAATCTGTGTGTAGGTCAGGTTGAGACTGAGAATCGAATGTACCAACCGGACCGCCTGCGCATTGCCTTCAAATTCGGTGAGATCTTTCTGCAATGGCTCAGGAAGCGGTATGGTTGCTGCTTTTAACGGAATATAGTGATGAAACCAGTCATTGATTGCTTGCTCACCGAAGTGACCAAAAGGCGGGTTACCGACATCATGCATCAGGCACGCCATTTCCACGATCGATTCAAAGTGACGTTCCAGTGATTCAAGCCCGTAGCGTTCTGCATCAGGCCCCAGCATCTTATAAATTTGCTGTACGATATGACGCCCGACTTGCTGCACTTCCATCGAATGTGTCAGACGACTACGGACGGAGGAGTTTCGTTCCAGCGGAAAAACCTGCGTTTTTTGTTGCAGGCGGCGAATCGCCGCAGAGTTGATGATCCGGCCACGATCACTTTCAAAGTGAGATAACTGGGGGATTTTCCCATTGTGGCTGTATGGAATGATACTTTCTTCTTTGCCATTATTTTGATCATAAGGGCGGTTGAATCTGAATCTGGCTCTGAAATCGATCGACATAACTGACTCGTTCCATCTGTGTCACACGGGTGTTTGCTATTTAAAACAATTTTTTAACCGATGAAAACAGATTCTTATGATTATCGTGACTGATTCGCGTTTGACCACGTTGTTTATGACTGAGTTTGAATAAATTTACTGTAGGAACTGAGCTGTCCGTTAATATACTCGATACCACAGTGAATATTCTGTTCCGCACAACCGACCACTTGATACTCAATAATAAACTCACCACTGATCACTTTGATAAATAAGAAACCATCAACTACTTTCCACAAGCCGCGCAGTGTTTTGTCACTGAACAAATCCTGTTCGGTCAATGCACCGTTCGGTAACAACAATAGGCTTGAGGACGATCCATCAACGTTGACTTTGACCCACGGCTGATGGTGGACCTCGTAAGCGAGAATTTTGCGGCGTTTTTTGAGCCAGTGTTTGAGTTCCTGCGCTTGTGAAGGGGATAAGGTGGGTAAGTCTTCCATATCAAGCAGTGCGTGATACTTCTCATACCAGAAGAGTTGTAGGTGGAGTAATTTCATCAAATTGCGAGCGAGATCAGCGTTATATGCACAAGTGTTCACCTTGCGATAACCGAGGAAAGAAGTCAATTTTTCCGGTTAAACTTTTTGCTTATCCAGCTTTCAGTGACGTTGAGCAATCGGTGACATTGAACAACAAGAGACATTGAACAATAAGAGACGGGCAGACACCCATGTGTCTGCCCGAATGGTTTACCCGACTATTTTACCCTCGCTCATAGGCGATGATTTTAATGCACGGCAGCCGTGGATTCCGGAAATAACGGTGCCAGGTTGGCCACGGTACAGGCTTGATTAAGACGTTGCTGTGCCGTGTAAATATTGTCTTGCCAGTGGTCATCTTGAGCCCACATTTCGAGCACCAACGGCACGACACAGTCGAGCTGTTTGAGGGTGCTGAATACCGCTGAAAAATCTACATCACCGTCTCCGATCACCAGATCGCGGAACTGCCCCGGATACCCCGGTTTGACCGGATGCGTATCTTTCAGATGAATCTGCGTGATATGCGGTAAGCTCAGTGCGAGTTCCGTGCAGACATCGTAATTCCAGCCACTGATGTTACCGACGTCGGGATAAGCGGTGAAATAGGGGGAGTGAACCGCACGGTTCAGCACTTCAAATTTGCTCAACGCATTAAGATACGGTGTATCCATAATTTCTACCGCTAACATGACACCGGCACGTTCTGCCAGTTTTGCTGCACGTTTCATTCCGGCAACAAAATAGGCATGTGTTTGGGCACTGTTGGGTTCGTAATAAACATCATACCCCGCTAACTGAATCACCCGGATGCCCAGTTTATAAGCCAGCGTGATGGCTTTTTCCAGATGCAGGTCTGCTTGTTGACGAACGTCTGGATCCATCGAACCGAATGGGAATTTTCGGTGAGCACTCAGGCACATCGAATGAAGCGGCACCTGAAGTTGCTCACACAAATGACGTAAACCATAAATGGTCTCGTTATCCCAGTCGAGCCGACTGCGCCGCTCATCCGATTCGTCAATCGAGATTTCAAGAAAGTCGAATCCTAATGCTCGCGTCGTTGTGAGTTTCTCTTCCCATGTCATGTCGCTTGGCAAGGCTTTCTCATACAGGCCGGTCCGGTGACGTTGTACATGTTGGTACATCAGATTACCCCCAAAAGCGTGCGATCTGCTCTTTCAGCGCGGCTGCCGTTTCACGGCCTTCTTCTCCGGCGAGCGCTCTGCCGGCAATGAATGTTTTGGCTTTGATGCCTTCAAACAGATAGAGATCTTCCGGTACGATGCCGCCGGTAATCGAGAGTTCCAGGCCTAAATCTGACAGCTGGCGCATCTTATCCAGATCGCCCGGTGTCCAGCCGATACCGGCCAGCTCTGCATCACGCGAGCGGTGGTAAATCGCCTGAGTGATCCCTAAATCGACCCATGATTTGGCGTCAGCCATGGTCCAGTTACCATAAATTTCAATCTGAATTTCACCGTTGAATTCATCGGCAACCTGCTTACAGGCTGCGATGGTTGCAATATGAGCCGCAGCGGAAACGGTGATCCAGTTTGCACCGGCCTCAAATGCCATGCGTGCCAGAATCGCACCGCCATCCGTCGTTTTCATATCACAGACCAGCAAATGCTCCGGATGATTGTGACGCAGGGTTTTGACGGCATTCATGCCTTCGGCAAAAGCCAGAATGGTACCAACCTCAATCACATCGACAAAACTTTCGACACGGCGTGCCACTTCAATGGCTGAGGTCAGATTGGTTTGGTCTAAAGCGATTTGAATCATGGGTAGGGTCATGAGATTTATCCTTGAATTTTCTGTCGTATGAGATGGGCAAGGCCATCACTATTGTTATCGGTTTGACAGATCTGTTTCGCGTGAGATTTGACGGTGTCGTCAGCATTCGCCATTGCGACACCCAAGCCGGCATAAGTCAGCATTGAAATGTCATTATGGTTATCACCGATGGCAATGACGTGATTGGCGTCATACCCCAGTGCAGCGACATATTCGGCTAGTCGCTTGCCTTTGCTGTTCCCTTTGGCGGCAAAATCGATACGATTTGACCAAGAGAATTCACCATTGAATGTCTCTTTCACCCAAGGGTGTTCTGCAAGACGTTCGACGGAGCTTGGCAGGCCTTCGACAACGAATTTCCACACGTGATCTGCCTGTTCTACTAACTGGTGAAATGAATCAACCCGATGAATCTGAGGACGAATGGATTCAGGGTATTGGTTGGCCCATTTTTCGAGTGCTTCCATATAAACAATCGGATTCTGTTTGCCGTAGTTCATCGTATCGGTGACGTACAGGACCATTTTCATTTGGTATTGTGTGGCGAGATCGATGAACTTGCGCGCATCGTCTTTGGCAATCGCATCGTATTGCAAGACAGCGTCATTCTGATAGTCATAGACATACGTTCCGTTGCAGCAAATGATCGGTGTATTGAGCCCCAATTCCAGATAATAGGGTCTTGCTGCGGTATGATGACGACCGGTGACAATGACGACATGGCACTGTTGTTGTGCCGCGTGAATCGCCTGTTTCACTTCAGGATGAATGGTATGGTCGTCCGTGAGTACGGTTCCGTCTAAGTCTAATGCAAGCACTTTATACATGTAAGATTACCTTTGTCCGTAGTAAGCATTTACACCGTGTTTACGCAGGTAATGTTTGTCGGAAAGTTCCTGTTGGATGTTGATTTCCTGATTCAGGAATCGTGTTGCAATCGCCATCGCAGCAACTTCTTCTAACACCACCGCGTGATGTACGGCGTCGTTTGCATCGGCCCCCCATGAAAATGGTGCGTGTCCTGCGACAACCACACTGGGGACAGACATCGGTTCAATATGGCGCATGTGAAACGTTTCGACAATCACCAATCCGGTATTCTTTTCGTAACGATTGATGATTTCGTCACCGGATAACCGGCGTGTGCAGGGGATGTCCCCGTAAAAATAATCGGCATGTGTGGTGCCGAGTGCCGGAATATCCCGCTCAGCCTGCGCCCAGATGGTTGCATGACGCGAATGGGTATGAACAATCCCGCCAACTTGCTCAAATGCCTGATAAATTTCTAGGTGCGTGGCGGTATCGCTCGACGGATTCAGCGCGCCTTCGAGCTGATTGCCGGCCAGATCGACAATCACAATGTCATCGATGGTCATGGTCTCATATGCCACGCCGGATGGTTTGATCGCGACCACACCGGCAGCGCGGTCAATTTGCGAGACATTCCCCCAGGTAAAGGTGACCAGTCCATAACGCGGGAGTTGCAGATTGGCGTCCAGCACTTGCTGTTTTAAAGATTGAAATGAATGGTCGTGTCCTGACATGTTGACTCCTAAACGGTCGTTTCCGCCAGTGCGGCATCAATCACTTGCAGTACATCTTCGTTGCAACGACAACGGCGGAGTTTATCGAGATCAACCCCCGTTTCACTCTCGTCATCATCCAACACCTGAGTGACTTCCATCAGGCCTTCCATATGTTCATCCGAGCTGCTGCCAGCTAGTGTAATCAACACATCAACCGGTTCATCTTCTCCGACAAAGTAGACCGGCGTTTCCAGTGTCACTAACGCAAACGCTGTCCGCACGACACCATTTTCTGGCCGGGCATGCGGCATCGCTAACTGAGGGGCAATGACAATGTAAGGGCCCAGTGTTTCGACACTGCTGATAATGGCATCGTGGTAAGACGGCAAAATTGCCCCTGATGCAATCAGGAGATCGGTGCCGATTTTAATCGCTTCACGCCAGTCCGAGGCGGATGCTTGTAATCGAATTGAATGATTTTCAATCAGTGACTGTTTCAGTCCCATAATCTTCTCCGCGAGGGGCCATCCTTTGACGACATAAGACGTCAGGGACGGGCCCATAGTGGTTGTTCAATAGTGATATTTGATGGTGAAAAAAGTGACAAACCGAAGCATGCCGGTTGTCAATCCAGGCTACGCTATCAGCGCTCTGCAAAGTTTTTATTGATGATATCCAGCAGCTCATCCCCGAAAGAGTTCGGATTCAGCATGTTCTGTACGCCAAGGACGAATTTCCCTTCTCCCGGATCCATTTCAGAGGAAAGATGTCTCGATGACACAATAATATCGGTGGTTGCCAGCTTGGATTTGTAGTCAGACACCGCACAGGAATCCATCACATGCGGAATGCCTTTTTTCTCCAGATATTTACCGATCTTCATTTTCATCATCATGGAGGAGCCCTGACCATTCCCACACACCGCGAGAATACTGACCGGGCGTTGTCCGTAGTGGGCTTTCAGAGCCTGTTCTACCGCTTCGAGGACTTCAGGCTCTTCGCTGATGTCAACTGTGCCCTGAGCATCTTCTTCTGCCCGCAGACGTTTTGATGCGAAGAACATATAAACGGCCGCCAGTCCGATCAGTGCGAAGAAGAACAGTTTCGATATCGAGAGCCCTTGCATAATCGGTGGGAAAACTAAGGCCCAGTCAGCCATTCCCATCCAGGCATTGAACGTGACACCGTGCTGGCTGAATAAGTGAATCGCCCATGCAGAACCAACCACCTCAATGATACCCATCACAAAGCAGATCTTCATCACGGCCCGCCAGCCGCCGAAGTGGTTCGCAAACACACCGATCGTGGCGTTGGAGAAGAACATTGGAATAAAGCCGGGAATAATCATGATTGGTGCATTGAAAGCGAGCATTGCTAATACCGCAGTGAACTGCCCGATGGCACCCCACATAAACCCAAATACCATGGCATTGGGAGAAAAGGCATAGATAGCCGCACAGTCAATCGCGAGTACCGCATTCGGAATGACACGTTCAGAAATCCCTTTGAAAGCTTCGGACAGTTCGGCAACGAACATCCGCACCCCAGCCACAATCACCTGAATGGCAACCGCGAATTTCAAACCGGTTTCAAGAATGTAAATTGTCCAGTGGGTTTTTCCGGCCATCGCCTGGAGGTTATCAAGACCAAAAGAGAGCAGGATAATGCCGAAGAACACTGTCATGACAATCGCGGTCGCGGCAATACTGTCGTGGAAAATGTGGAGCCAGCCGGGAAGCTTCAGATGATCGACGCTGTCATTTTTGTCCCCGAGTTTGTGGGCAACTTTGGTGGCAATCCAAGAGGCGACTTGCTGTTGGTGACCAATGGAGAATCCGGCCCCGCCAGTTACCGCTTCGGTTGGTTTAAACATGATGTTTGACGAGATACCCCAGTACAGCGCCATCAACACCGCGGAACAGAGCACGGTTTCCCACATACCAGCGCCTGTAATCAGGTAAAAGACAGCAATCAGACCGGCTTGTTGGAACATAATATGTCCGGTCAGCATGATGGTCCGAATGCCGGTATAACGGCGAAATAGCACCAACACAATATTAATTGCCAGCGCCAGTAATACCGCATAGCCGACCCATGAGTACCGCTCGCCCATGGTCTCCATGGTGGCCATCATCGTCGTGTATGGGTCAATCACCGAACCTGTCAGTCCGTGGTATTCCGAGAGTTTCGCGATCACGGGCTTAAAGCCTGCGACCAGTGTACCTGCACCGACCTGAACCAGCATAAAACCAACGATGGTTTTAATTGATCCTTTCAAAATGGTCGTTGCATCTCTTTTTAGCAACCAGTAACCGATGAGAGTAACCAAACCGAGGAGTAACGGGGCTTTGGTCATCACTTGGCTGTAAAAAATATAGAAGATGTTATACAAGAACTCCATATCTTTACCCCTAGATATATTTCTATTTGTCGTTAGATGTAGGTCAGAGTGATTCCGTCAATGTGATATGCAGGAATCGATTTGTTTTGCTCACGGAATAGACTTTAAAAAATCATTTATAATCATTCAATGATTGTTTTTGATTGTATTGATTTATATCAATTTTACATGGAAGCAGGTGCGACAAATGCTACGCTGATCACTTGATAGAATTAATAATTCATTAAAAACAATAACTTATATTTTGAGGTTGCCTAGTGTTTAATTTTTCATCTGAATTGTTTGACATCAAAGAGGATGATTAATAGAATCAAAAAAAATCAAATGTAATCATAAATAATCACATTGTGATGAATAGGATGATGCTTATGAATGAAGTCCAGAGACATCATGGCATTTTGTCTTTGTTAGAAGAGAAACAATCGATCAATGTGTCTCATATTATCGATGCCTTTCACGTTTCTCCGGCAACTGCCCGACGCGATATCTCAAAACTTGATGAACTCGGTAAACTGAAGAAAGTTCGCAACGGGGCTGAACGGATTGTTGGCAAAAAGAGAAGATGGACACCACTGAATATCGATAGTACCGAGCACTATCGGGAGAAGTCTCTCATTGCTATACGCGCGGCTGAGCTCTGCCAACCGGGAGATAGTGTTGTGATCAACTGTGGTTCGACGGCATTCATGCTGGGGCAGCAGTTATGCGGGCAGGATGTTCAAATCGTAACTAATTACTTTCCTTTGGCAAGCTATCTGATCAACGAAGATCACGAAGATGTCATCATTATCGGTGGTCAATACAATAAAGCGCAGAATATTTTCCTCAATCCGGCACCGGATGCATTGGGCGGTTATGCCGGGCATTGGATGTTTACCAGTGGTAAAGGTCTGACGGAAAGCGGATTGTATAAAGCGGATATGTTAACCGCCGTTGCAGAGCAGCAGATGTTGGAACAGATCGACAAGCTGGTTGTGGTGGTTGATAGCTCCAAAGTCGGTCAGCGAACGGGCATGTTATTTTGTCCGACCAGCAAAATCGATATGGTGATTACCGGTAAAGATGCATCGCCAAAGGTTGTGAGTGCATTAGAGGCGCAGGGGACACAGGTCATTCTGGTCTAGTCGCTAACGCGCTGAATCGATCACCGCTCTGAACGAATCATATTTGCAGGTGCTTGGGCTTCGGTCCAAGCGCACGGCTCCCTACATGCAAAATTTACAATAAATCAGAAATAAAAGGTGTTGTTATGAGCAAGGTAAACGAAATTACACGCGAATCGTGGATCCTCAATACGTTCCCTGAATGGGGAACCTGGCTCAATGAAGAAATTGAGCAAACCGTGGTTGAACCAAATACGTTTTCAATGTGGTGGTTGGGATGTACCGGTATCTGGCTGAAAACGGCAGGGAATACCAATCTGTCGATTGATTTCTGGTGTGGCACCGGGAAACGGACCCAAAAAAATGCGCTGATGAAAAACCAGCATCAGATGATGCGGATGGGTGGGGTGCGTGAACTTCAGCCAAATCTGAGAACGTCTCCGTTTGTGATGGACCCCTTTGCCATCAAAGAGATTGATGCCGTGCTGGCTTCTCATGATCATGCCGATCATATTGATGTGAACGTTGCCGCCGCTGTGCTGCAAAACTGTGGTGAACATGTGAAATTTATTGGTCCGCAAGCTTGTGTCAATTTATGGACCAGTTGGGGCGTCCCGCAGGCGCGCTGCATTGTTGCCAAAGTCGGGGATTGTATTGAAATTGGTGATGTGAGCATCAAAGTGCTGGATTCTTTTGACCGGACAGCGCTGGTGACCTTGCCGGAAGGTGTCTCATCTTATGATAAAGCCATTCTTGATGGCATGGATGAGCGTGCGGTGAATTACTTGATCGAAACAACTGGCGGTACGGTTTATCACTCCGGTGATTCGCACTACTCAAACTATTACGCCAAACATGGTAACCAATACCAGATCGACGTTGCTTTGCTCTCATATGGTGAAAACCCACGCGGTGTCACCGATAAAATGACCGCTTCCGATATTTTGCGGGCCGGTGAAGCGCTGGATTGTCAGGTCGTGGTGCCATTTCACCATGATATCTGGGCCAACTTCCAAAATGATCCCCGCGAAATCGAAGTGTTATGGCAGATGAAAAAAGAGCGTCTGCAATACGGTTTTGCACCATTCTTCTGGCAGGTCGGCGGAAAATATACTTACCCGACGGATAAAGGCCGAATGCATTACCAGCACTTCCGCGGCTTCCGCGATATTTTCACCGATGAACCGGAGCTGCCTTATAAGGCATTTTTGTAAGTCATCTGATGCAATCTTGCCGCCCTGTGATGGGCGGCTTGACGAAAGAACGAGTCTTTTCAGCCATGTATGGCATCCGAAAAATGCAGTCAGCCACAATATCGGCAATATCATTGTGATAGGCTTATATCTTTGGCCTGATGACTGTTTGGTCATCAAGGATCGCAGATAAGTAAGGAGCGATCATGAAGGTGGTAGCCGTAACCGCATGCCCGACCGGAATTGCCCATACCTATATGGCTGCCGAGCAGCTGCTCAAAGCCGCCGGTCACCGTGGTGTGTCAATCAAAGTTGAAACACAAGGGGCAATGGGAATTGAAAATGAGCTGACCGTTGCGGATATTGTTTCAGCGGATATTCGCATCATTGTGTCTGATATCGAAATTGAAGAGAAATCCCGTTTTAAAGGGTGTCAGGTCTTTCATTTCTCGATTGAAGACGTTTTGATCAATGCTGAACAAGTTTTAGAAACTTGTCTGAGAAAAGTATGATCACCACCCGGATTACGTTTCTGCTCAAAGAAGAAGGGCTGCCGGGCTGGCAGGTCAGCGCTCTGAAGCAGCTTTGTGGCTATTTCCGTTCCATTTTTGTCTTTTACAATCTGAGCCGGGGAACCCACTCCCGGCTCAATCAGCCTCTCAATGTTTTGAGCCTGAGAAATCGTGCCGGACATTTGTGCCAGATTGCGATTGAAGGACTCGATGCCGAACTCGCTTGTATGGTGCTCACGGAATATTTCAGTGAACAGGCCATTCTGATCTCTACTTCACATCGTAAAAATGCTGCCGCAGAGCAACTGTTCGCGACTCATCCGGCGTTTTCTCTGCCGTTTGCGTGTCGCTGGGACTATGAAGCCCACTTGAGATTCACCGATAAGCATTCGGCATTGCATTATCTTGCCAAACGGATTGCTCCCGGAAAGCCTGAACAATTACTGGCACAGCTCAATCAGCGGGAGAATATCTCAACCACGGCACTCCCGAATCGAGTCGCTTTGCCCCATGTGATGAGTGACGTGGTGGACACGCCGATGGTGCTGGCGATGCCATTGGCACAGCCACTGGACTGGCAGTCTGCCGGTTCACCCGTTTCATTCGTGCTTGCTCTGGTTCTGCCGCAGCCGCTGAACCGGAATATTGTGACAGCGATGACGCGATTGACCCGCTGGTTGATTGACGATCTCAATGCACAGCTGCTGCTGGATGCCAAACGAGAAGAAACGCTCAAAGGCATTCTGCTCCATGTCATGGCTTACGATCATACAGAACACTGAAATTTCTTAATCAAAGCGTGTCCGGTACTCGGAAGGGGTCATACCGGTTTTCGTTTTAAACACTCGGCAAAAGTAATTCACATCCTGAAACCCGCACCGTTCGGCAACTTCGCTGAGGCGGAACTGATATTTTTTCAACATGAACTTCGCCCGATCAATTCTGACCCACGCAATGTAGTCAGCCAGCGTCATGTGTCCCTGCTGATGAAACAAGCGGGAGAGGTGATTGGCAGACAGGCTGAACCGTGATGCGATGGAATCTCTGGTGATCGCCCGGTGAAAGTTTTCCTGAATATAGATACAAATCCCCTGATAGAGATCTTCACTATGGCTTCTGGCTGAAAGTTGTGGCTGACGGAGAATACTCTGCGTGTAGGTCAGCAGTGCACAAAGCAGATGCTCATCCATCGGCGATTTTTGCGGCTCTCTGGCCAGAGCGTTGAGGCTTTCCAGAATATTATCAATCGCATAGCCGGTTCGCATTTGCACACTGTGTTTCTGGACATCATAAAAACCATCGGTGCCTTTGCGTTTGGCAACAAAGCTAAACCCAATCTGACGACGGCCATACAGAAGGCTGATGACTGAACACTCATCTTCCCAGTCCGGTTTATTCCAACAGTTGGGGGGAATATAAAGCGCATTTCCTGCCTGAATATGAACGACACTGATCCCGTGCAGTGCATCTTCAATCTGGTTGCAGTAATTGCCTTTGAGGGCGATCTCCAGACGAGGAAAGTTCACCTGATAGCTGAATGGCGGTGGGGTGTGCTGATCACCGGCAAACCAGATACGCTGACAGTTGTCCCGCTCATCAATAATGGCTTCAATCAGATGATGAAATACTTGGCTCATGATTTCCTGCCGTTATCCATTGATGCAACGTCGATGACAAGTCGTGCAGTGATCACCATCCATTATTCTGTTCCTGAGCCGTTGTGTACTTTATTAATATAAATATTATTAATACACAGAATTTAAATGTCTCATACCGATACAGATCACATTTGAATCATGATGGGCTGCTTTACTTCTCTTTAATATTCAGACGGAAATAACTTTCTCATTATAATCTTGCTGGTGATAGAAAATATAGTATTGACATTCTTAGTTTCATTACAGTGGAACCACATTTTTTGTCTGAAAGATTAAGAGATAAGAGTTGTTACTTATTGATTTTAGTGTTTTTTATTGTGGTTATTATTGGTTTTATTTATAATGATTTTTCTGTTTCAGAAGCCTCTTCCACGTAAGTGAAATTATATAATAGGATTAGAAATGAAAATACCTGTAACCATATTGTGCTTTCTCTCTATGTTTAGTTTTTCAGTTGGTGCAGAAGAGCTTGGGAAAAATGACTTATCTTTAATGAGTCGGATTATTTGGGATTGTTCAACTCTTCCTACCCTGAAATTCCCTCGCCCTTATACGTCAAATGATAGAGAGATCAAATTATTTAAGGATAAGGAAAAAACGCTCTCGGATACGTTGAAAGAGTTAGAATCCAGCAATCCTGAAGCGTTGAAATCGACAAAAGTTTGGCAGAAGAAGCCATTTGTTGAGGAGCTATCCGAGTGTCAAAATCGAATTTTTTCAATAGAGAATGAAATATCAAAAGTACCACCCAAAGATGCATTTAAACTAATGGACAGTATTGCAAGACGTTGTACTAGTATGCCTAAGTTGGATTTTCCACGCCCTGACCCTTATGCTGATACAGCACTTGATTTATATAAACAGCGTAAACGTTGGTTTATGAAAGACTTGAAAGAGCTGAAAGAAATGAATCCTGATATGCTGAATTCTGAATATATTATCGGAGGTCAGCCATTCAATGAAACTTTGTCTCATTGTCAGAGTCTGATTGATGTCACAGAAAGTGAATTAGCAAAAATACCGAGTAGAGATGTTCAGCAAGCTGTAGATAAGGTTCTCTCAAATTGTGAGCTAGGAAAAAAATGGATTGATAATCCGACAAGATACAATACCAACTATAGCTATATATCCGATTTATTTTATTCGTATAAAGAGCAACTGGAAAAAATCAGGCAACAAAAAGTAGACATTCTATGGAAAACAGATGAACTGAATCAATGTGATGAAGTATTCTCATCAAAGTATGCCGATTTAAAAGCCGCAGAAGAGAAAAAACAGCATGATAGAATGGTTGCAGAACGTGCTGTACAAGCTGAAAGAGATGCAAAACAAGCCGAAATAGACGCAAAACGGGCAGAAGCTCAGGCAGAAGCTCAGGCAGAAGCTAACCGAAAAGAACAGGCTATTCATGATGAAAAAGTAAGGAAAGCAAGAGCTCTAGGTTACAAAGATGTGTTGAAAGGTATGACTCCTTTGATGATCCGACTACGTAACGGCAATTTGTCAATTGACGATGCAGAATCATATCTTGTTGACTTGAAATATGATGATGTTTTCTATCTTGATAACATTGTTGATGATTATGTCATTTATTCAAATAACCGCACTACGGTGGCCTTGCCGAAATACGATGGACGCTTTTACGATATGGGTTCCTCACTACCTAGACGTGTTTATTCGATTGAGGGTATGGAAGAATTTGTTACTGTATTAGGTGATACTAGGCAGGTTCTAGTTTTAGAAGAATCTTTCTAACGAAATGTTTCTAATCGACGGAATTGGAACAAAATTCAATATCTGTTTTGCATTAGAATCAGACACTTTCTAACTTCTGCATCTTTCAATGATGTGGGGATTCCCCATTCATTTGAAGATGCAGATTTTAGTTATTCAAATCAAAAATTCAATGTGCTACACCATATAAAGGTTGATTAAGCCATTGCTTGTATATAAATGTGATTTTATATAAATAGAACGGTCTATTTCATGTCATCGTTGGGCTTAGATCACATTTAAATCATCATGATACAATCCTCCAGTAAATGCATTTTTGTTTCACTATCAACTGACGGAGACTGTCACCACAATACTCTAGTTACCACTATCTCCCTTATTTTCGAAGGACAAGAGTGACAGGTGACAAGAATTACGGGGACACACACCGTAAATGTCGAGTTTCTTATGGGGACAGACACCTATTCTTCCCCAATGAAGCGGACAGTGGCAGACAGAATGAACGGGGAACGAAAATGATGACTCAACTTATCTCATCACGATTGATTCGGCTGAATCTTTCGTCAACGACCAAAGATGAAGTGCTTACCGAGATGGCTGGTATGCTGGCCGCAGAAGGACGCATCACCGATCAACAACAATTTTTAGCGGATATTTATGCCCGAGAGGCACTCGGCAATACTGGCTTTGATGAGGGCGTTGCTATTCCTCATGCCAAAAGCGTTGCTGTGAGTGAACCTGCCGTGGTGGTGGGAATCAGTCGTCAGGGCATTGATTACGGCGCCGAAGACGGCCAGCCATCGAAACTCTTTTTTATGATTGCTTCTCCCGATGGCAATGCCAATCATCATGTCGAAGTTTTGGCCGAGCTTTCTGCCAAACTGATTGAAGACGGATTCGCCGAGCAGCTTTTGGCCGCACAGACCGAGCAGCAAGCGCTGGAACTACTGTTGTCCAAGTCAGAACCGACGCCGCAGTCATCGGGAGAAAACGGTTTTCTGATCGGTGTGACCGGCTGTCCGACCGGGATTGCGCATACTTATCTAGCGGCTGAATCGCTGGAAAAAGGTGCCGCAGCACTGGGCTATCAGATTAAAGTCGAGACCAACGGGTCGATCGGGGTGAAAAACAGCCCGACGGCAGCAGAGATTGCAGCGGCAGACGCGATTATCGTCTCGAGTGACAAACAGGTGGAAATCACCCGCTTTGCCGGTAAAAAACTGATTGAAACCGGCGTGAAAGAGCCGATCCGTGATGCGCAAGGGTTGATTCAGAAAGCATTGCAGGCCCCCGTGTATCGACCTGATTCTCCGGCTGAATCCCGTAATACGGAACCATCCCGGAACCGACCGGAGTTGTATCGTTATCTGATGAACGGTGTCTCGCATATGATCCCGTTTGTGGTTGCCGGTGGGCTGTTGATTGCGCTGGCACTGGCGATTGGCGGGGAGCCGACGGAAGCCGGGATGGCGATTCCACAAGGTAGTTTGTGGAATAAAGTGCTGGATGTCGGTGTCGTTTCCTTCCAACTGATGATTCCGATTCTGGCCGGTTATATTGCTTATGCGATTGCCGATCGCCCGGCGTTGGCCCCGGGGATGATTGGTGGCTGGATTGCCAACAACGGCTCATTTTACGATGCTGACGCCGGAACCGGATTTATCGGCGCAATTGTTGCCGGTTTATTGGTGGGGTATTTCATTCGCTGGCTGACCAGTTTCAATTATCACAAGATGATTCAGCCGCTGGTGCCGATTATGATCGCACCGATCACCGGTGCACTGTTTATCTCTGGTCTGTTTATTTTTGTGATCGGTGCTCCGATTGCCAGCTTGATGCATGGGATGACAGAACTGCTGACCACCATGAGTACCGGGAATATGGTGTTGCTGGGCATTGTGCTGGGCGGACTGGCCGGGTTTGATATGGGCGGCCCGTTCAACAAAGTTGCCTTCTTGTTCTCTGTCGGCATGATTGCCAGTGGTCAGACACAGTTTATGGGCGCGATGGCGTGTGCCATTCCGGTTGCTCCGCTCGGCATGGGACTCGCCACGGTGCTTGGTCGTAAACTGAACCTGTTTGAAGCATCAGAACTTGAAGCTGGTAAAGCCGCCGGTGCGATGGGGCTGGTCGGGATTTCTGAAGGGGCAATTCCGTTTGCTGCGCAGGATCCGGTGTCGGTGATTCCGGCCAACATGCTGGGGTCGATGGTTGCTGCGGTAATGGCTTTCTCTTTTGGGATCACCGATAGTGTCGCGCATGGCGGACCGGTTGTTGCCTTACTGGGAGCGATGAACAAACCGTTGTTAGCGCTATTTTGTATGGCGCTTGGTGCGGTTGTCACTGCGCTCACTTGTATCGCATTGAAGAAAATGCGTCAGGCGAGATTACAGTCTGCCAATGTCTGAGGTTATAAAAATGATCCGTACCTGCCTTTGGGAAGGTGCGGATCGTGAATTGATGGCTATGCCATATGGATTCGGGAAAAGATTTTGGATGTTTTTTCTTCAATCATCGGTTCCGTTTTCTGATCAAAGAGCAGCGCATGTTCGGTTTGCAGACATTCATTAAATTCGTCTTCCGAACCATACAGTTCATAGAAAAAAACCTGTTTATCTTTATCATTCCAGCAGATATCAAACTGGAGACATCCCGGATCATCTTTTGCGATGTCTGCATTCTCTTGGGCGAGTTTAATAAATGATTCAAATGACTCGGGATCGATGGTGAAAGTCACCGTCACAACGTACATACATTGCCTCCTGAAACATACGAAACGGGTAAAATCACAGACCGACATAACTTGTACGGTATGATTTCAGCTGTTTTCTCCGTGAACAGAGCCTCGCGGTCAAGCGATGATTCTGTGTGCATCACTACATCATATTGACATATTTCGGTGCTATCAATCATCAGTTGCGGATAAGCATCAATTATTTTGCTCAACCATCATGATGGCTTAATGTTGCGAATGCGACTGAATCAATGCGTCTGAAAGTCTTGGTGGTATTTCACATTGTTCCCCGATATAAGTTAACCGTTCCAGTGCGGTAATCAAGTGAGGGGGATAGCCATGTTTTTTGAAGACCCGATCCATCAGATAAAGCCCCCAACCGTCCGGTAAGCTGTCAGCAAATACACCATGCAAGCCATCATGGGGGGCGGTGCTTTTTGCAGCGTTAGATCTGATTTGGCCGATATCACCAACCGCTTCAAATAGCATCAGAAACTGCCGGAGAGAGATATTACCGCTGTTTTCAAATTTTCTGATCGTGCTGTAAGGCACACCAGAACGATTTGCCAACGCTTCAACAGTGAGTTTTTGCTGCTTTATGCTTGTCCCTCCGTTACAGTATGAGGTGATTTTAGCACTTCAATGACTTAGCCAATCCTTCCCCCGACAAACTGCTTCCGTCAGCACTTTAAGTTTTTCCACTTCTTCGGCCAGATAATCCAACTCTTCAACGGTGATTTCGTAGTGCTCGGAATAGCGGGTATCACGCAAAATCGTCGCAATGGTGTCAATATCTTGTTGTTTCCGCTCGGGAAGGTGGTCAAGTGTCTTTTTCATGTCGGTCATCGTACTACGCAGTGGAATTCGGGTAAATGGCGGCATCAGGGTTGAGATGAGTTTTGCGTGTGAGTGCAGTTTTTGGTGTAAATGGGGTGTTGGTTGAGGATGAGAGATTAAAGAATGCGTTGGATATCGGGGAATTCAGAAGTGCAGAACAGAGCGATTTGATGATGAATGACTTCCTGATAAGATTAATTTTGTTATACTCTAGGTATAACATCAGGGTAAGCTGATGGAAGAGTTAGATGTTTTGTTGAGTATGCATGGCACAGAAGTGTACCGGGATGACGGTTATTGGTGGAAAATTGAAGCATGGACGGTTCCGCCAACCAGAGAACGCCCTCACGGGATCCGTTACAACATGACGCTACATAATCGATTTAACAAAAGAGTTTTTGGTTATGACAATGCCCATGCAGTGAAGCCACGGAAAAATAAACGATTTAGTGGCAAACGGTATGACTACGATCATTTGCATCGGACTGCGATTGATCAGGGAACACCCTATGAATTTCAGGATGTTTATACGTTACTGCAAGACTTCTTCTCCGGCATTGATACAACCATAGAAGCAATTGAGGGGAAACCACATGAAAGCAAGAATCGGCATTATGTCTGAAGATCTGATCCGTTTTCGCCTGCTGGCGATTGCGCAAAGGAAATATATGCCGCAAGCGGATGAGCCGAAGGTTTGGTACACATCGGTCAATGCGGTAGCACAGATTTTAAGGCCGGAGAATATTGCCTTATTACGTCTGATTGATACGGAAAAGCCAGCAAGCCTGACAGAATTAGCCAGAATATCCGGCCGGGCCAAATCTAATTTATCCAACACCTTAAAAACGCTCAGTGAAAAAGGTTTCGTTCGCATGGAGCCGACTACCGGTAAGGCTCTGAAACCAGTGGCGATTTATACCGATTTTGAGATTATTTCGGACTCCGCACTTGAGCAGAAATTATTGAAATTAATGGCGGAGCAATCTGCGGCCTGAGGTGAGGTATTCGGAATCTGTGTGCCAAGATTAAGATTATCTACGCACTGCGTAGATAA
Organism: Vibrio gazogenes; assembly: GCF_002196515.1. Classification (NCBI taxonomy): domain Bacteria; kingdom Pseudomonadati; phylum Pseudomonadota; class Gammaproteobacteria; order Vibrionales; family Vibrionaceae; genus Vibrio; species Vibrio gazogenes. Next base: position 2,829,860 of record NZ_CP018835.1, read on the forward strand.
TTGAGCTCTGAAGTTGATGTGTGATTGCGATGACTTACTCAATCCTTCCCCGACAAACCGCTTCCGTCAGCACTTTGAGTTTTTTCACTTCTTCGGCCAGATAATCCAGCTCTTCAACGGTGATTTCGTAGTGCTCCGAATAGCGGGCATCGACGTAGGCGCGTTTGAGGCGATGGAAGCTGCGACGGTGAAACTGGTTGTCGGCAGGGAACAGGTGGGCGAAGCGTTCGTCTTGCCCGGCACAGAAGGCGCGTAGTTTCTCTAAGTCGTGAGTTTTGGGCAGGTAGTTGGTACACACTAACAGGGTGCAGGCAAACAGGCGTTCGGTGGCTTGATGAAGTTCAAAGGCTGCTTTGTTCACCCATCCTCGATTCATATGATCCCGAAAAGTAATAAAGAACTGCTCACCACTTTCGAACCATTGAGCAAAATACTTTTGCGCAATCTGCCGACTTTCTTCGGCGCTCAGATCTCCCGGCAGTGCCAGCTCGCGACCATCAGCGCTATACAGTTCGATGCCTTGCTCGCGGATATCCCGAAAGAAATAGTGCCCGTCATGCAGCCACTGATTGACTTCACCGAGGGTGTGAACAATCAGCCCCAACGGGGTTTTGGGAATTCGACGGCTGATACGGTCTTCCGCCAGACTCCACAGGGTGAACTCTTCCACCAGTTCAAAGCGGTTGACGATCACCAGTATGTCATAGTCGCTGACATAGCCGTTTGCCGGGTCATTGACCCAGTTGCCTTTGGCATAGCTGCCGAACAGGATAATTTTGTGGATCTTAAAACCGGCTTTTTTGCCGCTTCTGCCCGCCACATATTCATCCACCACATCACGCAAAATAGTCGCAATGGTGTCAATATCTTGTTGTTTCCGCTCGGGAAGATGGTCAAGTGTCTTTTTCATGTCGGTCATCGTACTACGCGGTGAGAATCGGGTAAATGGCAGCATCGGGGTTGAGATGAGTTTTGCGTGTGAGTGCAGTTTTTGGTGTAAATGGGGTGTTGGTTGAGGATGAAGAAAGAAGAGGTAAGCAGGCTAGACATATAAATTAGCAATGAGATTCAATATATCATCAATAGCAATTATTATGAATCATGGTTCATAATCTGTATTTGTTGATTAGTTGTTGCTGAACACTCTACTTGCTTTATGAAGAATCCAGCTTTCTATTGGGGGGGGATTTATTTTAATGCTATTGTTTTTAACTGCATTAAAAAGTCAGATTATTCTTACAACGAGGCAGTATGGCAGAATTTGGTCGCAGTATTCGTATCTTCTTTGCTGACGGTAGCCCGACAGGGTTGCGTCATGTGGAAATCGTCAATTGGTCGGGGCAGGCGATGGCGTGTCCGCGAACTCGATTTTTTGAACTGAAGCACTGGGATGAAGTGAAACGTCCCGGTGTTTATTTTTTGCTGGAAAAGGCATCGGGTGATGATGATAACGTCGCTTATATCGGTGAGTCCGAAGATGTTTTCAGACGATTAGCCAATCATGATCGTGAAAAAGACTTCTGGAACGAGGTGATTATATTCAGCAGTAAAGATGAAAACCTCACCAAAGCACATATCAAATATTTAGAAGCAAGATTAGTTGAAATGAGTCAAGCCGCAGATCGTTATACCGTCAGTAATTCAAATTGTCCGACTAAGTCAGGTTTGCCCCGTGCAGATATGGCGGCAATGGAAGAGTTTATTGAAAATATCAAATTGGTACTGGGAAGTCTGGGGCATCGATTATTGGAACCGATTGCTTCATCCTCGACAACAGAAATAGAGAGCAATGAATCTTTGACTCATTATCCTCTGACTCTCACTGTGAATAAATTGCAAGCCTATGGACGAATGACGGATGATGGTTTTTTGCTTGCAAAAGGTTCTCAAATCGCTAAACGATCATCGCAAAGCATGCCGGGTAAAAGCCAGCAAATAAAGCAGGAGATGATTGACAGTGGTGTTCTGATTGAACGGGAGAATTGGTATGAGTTGCTCAAAGATAAGTTGATGAGTTCTTCCTCATATGCGGCTTGCTTAGTTTCAGGCAATAGCCGGAGTGGGCCTCAGAGTTGGAGAACTGAATTGGGAGAATCTCTCAAAGAGTTGGAAGCTCGGCTGGTTGGTAAAGACGGATAAGAGAAAAAATATGTAATTTTCTCTGGGAAAATCAAATTATTGCTTAATCGAATGACACAAGAGACGATGCAACATTCAGACTTCTACAACCAAAACGCCAGCTCACTGGTAACCCAATACTATAGCCTCAGTTTTGAAGACGTTCACGCATGTTGGCGGGATTTCTGGCCGGGCTGCGGTGATCGGGTGTTGGATGTCGGGGCCGGTTCCGGGCGGGATGCGTGCTGGATGGCGGCGCGAGGTTGTTTGGTCGTTGCTGTGGAGCCTGCGGCACTGATGCGGGCGGAAGGGCAGCGGTTAACTGGTGATACGGTGGAATGGCTGGATGACGCACTGCCGGAGTTATCGCAGCTTGCAGAACGCAAACGGCAATTCGATGTGATTCTGGTCAGTGCGGTGTGGATGCATTTGACACCGGAGCAACGTCAGCAGGCATTGGGTCATCTGGCAGCGTTGCTGACATCGGAAGGACGTCTGGTGATCTCTTTACGCGATGGTGAATTTAGCGATGGACGTGTGACTTACCCGCTCTCCGTTGAGGAATTAGTGGCTCAGTCTGCTGGAGCTGGGTTAAAACCAATGCTGATTTCGGAGCGGCAGGGGGACGGTCTCAAACGCAGTGATGTGTCTTGGCAAACGGTGGTTCTGTCTCTGTTAGACCCAATATTGAATGTAGTAAGGGAATAAGCATGTCTCTGGAATACTACGAGGATAAGTTTCGCAATCTCAATATGAATACCAAGGGCAATCACAAAAGCCCACATAAGGTATGCATGTTGCTGGCGGTGACGGAGCTGATTGAAAGCGGAGTGATTGCGGCCAATCGAATTGATCTCAATGAACCGTTAAAAGAGGCATTCACGCGTTTTTTCAATCAGCGTCGTCGTGATACGGATCAAAACACCCCAGAGAATCCGTATTTCCATCTTAAAAGCGAAGGGTTTTGGCATATCGTTTACAACCCGGGAATAGATCCTGCAACGGTAAAACGTTACTCCAAAACCGCTGTGTCTCATATTACTATCGATGATGCGCTGTTTGCGTATCTGCAAAGCCGGATTACTAACACTGATCTCAAAGAGGCTTTAAATCATAATTTGTCTGATTTGGCATTTTTGTATCAGCAATGGTTGGTGGATATCGGCCAAGCTCCGGAGACTGTCGAACGTTATACTCGGCTGATTGCCAGTGATTTGTCCGAGTGGTTACAGGAACAAGGGCTTGCCAATATCCCTGTGTTTGACATGAAGTCATATCGGGCATTTCATGACTTGGCTCTGCGGTTTAAACAGTCGCATGCATTACAGGTGAATGATCCGAACCTGAATCTGTTTTCAGCCGTTATTGATTCCTATCAGCAGTTTTTAAAAGACCTGACGCAGATTGATTTACAACAGGATGTCGCTCAGATTGATGCAGATGAACATCTGACAACCACGGAAAAGCAAATTCTGAGAAATGCGCGGTTGGGGCAGGGAACTTATCGCAGACAACTGATTGATCTGTGGCAGGGCTGTGCGGTGACGCGCTATCGTAATACCCAAATGCTGGTGGCTTCTCATATCAAGCCTTGGCGGGATTCGAATAACGATGAACGACTGGATAAATACAACGGCCTGTTACTGTTGGCGAACCTTGATAAAGCATTTGACCTTGGTTTTATCTCATTCGATCAACATGGCAAGGTGATGATCTCCAAATATCTCCAATCCCCCGCAACCCTCGGTATCCGCGAAGAAATGCACTGCACCCTACATCGGGAGCACCGGAAATATCTCGACTATCATCGGGTTGAGTTGTTTAAAGGATTCTGAACCGACTCGTTTTCAATGATATATACAGAGAATAAAAAACCTGCCCATTGATGGGCAGGTTCGGTTACGTTTGTTGGTCAACAATATATTAGTTGAGTTTCTCTATATGGATAAATTTAAATAGGTAGTTCGGCTCTGTCATGCTGCCTTTCATTGTGTCACTGAACTCTCGGATACAGTCGTTGTTACTTGGAAATAAATAGCCATCAAACCGAATTATGTCACCACGGCTTAGCTTGAAGACCGACTGGAATATGTCACTGCTCGGGTCGAGCAAGCTATTTGCACCAATATCACTAAAGGTATTATTAGAGGTGGTTAGGTGCATATTTTCACCGAACTTCACGGTGAGTACCCCTTTCCCTTCACTGTTGGTTGTCAGATTTGTTACTTTACCAATCCAACCGTAATGTTTGCCTTGGAGACCACATAGTTTATTTTTCCGTTGTTCACGGGCCGCTCCTTTTGACTGTTCACTTGTTGCTTCTTGATATGCTATTTGGCCGTTGTAAGATGCAATGGTTAATTTGAGTTGAGGTAATGGATAGTCGTTGACATATTTAGATAGTTCGCTATCGAATAAGCGTTTTTTTTGTAATTCAGTTACAAGATTCTGTCTTTCCTTCTCATCTTGTTCCGCTACAGCTGGTTTTCTGGTTGTTGTTTGTTCAACTGCTACTTTTTTAGTTGCTGCTTGTTCGGCTGCTGCTTTTTCAGCGGTTGCTTGTTCGGCTGCTGCTTTTTCAGCGGTTGCTTGTTCGGCTGCTGCTTTTTTAGCGGCTGCTTGTTTGACTGCTGCTTTTTCAGCGGCTGCTTGTTCGGCTGCTGCTTTTTTAGCGGCTGCTTGTTCGGCTGCTACTTTTTTAGCGGCTGCTTGTTCAGCTGCCGCTTGTTTTCTCATTTTTTCCTGACGTTTTTTCTCAGCAGCGATCCGTTGTTGTCTTGCTTTTTCTTTTTGTGCTTTTTTCTGTTGTTCGATTTGATTAATTTTTGATTGATAGATGTTTAGATCATCATCGAGTTTTTTCGCAGTTTGGCGTATTTTTTCAGCATTATCAGCACTGTAGATATATTTCAGGTCGCTATACAGTGTTTGGGTATCGTGAGAGACTTTGAGGCCATGATAGCTGGAAATATGTTTATATCGTTTCATGATTGGGTCGGCATACCCTCGAGCATCTTGTAATAATTTTCTTTTTTGTTCTTGCTCTTGTTTTTCTTTTTCGTCTTGTTTTTCCATTGCTGAGTCAACTAAATCGCCACCGATTTTGACGACATCACCAAGGCCGAAAGCATGAGCGTTATTTTCAATTGATGAATAAGAGAAGCCAATCAAAAATAAGAAGCATGATTTGGCAAACAAGTGCTGCCAACTTTTTATCAATGTTTTATCATTTAAACGAAAATTGTTTTTTCTTCGATTCATATCCATACAGCATTTCCAACGTGTTGTTAAGGCATATTGATTTATGTCAATGTTTATATTGAACTTTTGCCCGTCAAAAGAAGCTACCATCATAAATATAACTTCCTATATATCAATAGAAATATTTCTATTATTTGATGATTTTTAAAGAAATTATATTGTCGATGCTGTTAATGACAGGGCGGATGTAATCCGATCTAATATCGTAGTGATTTGCCTTTAAAGAAAGGCTCGCAAATTGGAAATCTAGAGGATGCAGTGTTCCCTACATCGCGAGCATCAGTAATATCTTGGTTATCATCGGGGAGTATTTAAGGGGGGCTGAGAATGAGCAAGTGCTATAAAAAAACCTGCTCAAATCAAGAGCAGGCCGAAAAAGTATCGTTTGGATATAGACAGTGGATTGTGTGAGCTTATCTGCTCAGATGAATGATTATGCCAGTTTCTTCAACAGCGCCTGAGCGACTGCTTCAGAGCTAGCTGGGTTTTGCCCGGTGATCAACAGACCATCTTCAACGACATAAGGTGCCCAGTCTGCGCCTTTTTCATACAGACCACCGAGTGCCTGAAACTCATCTTCGATCAGAAACGGAACCACGTCAGTCAGTTGCACGGCCGCTTCTTCGTTGTTGGTAAAACCAGTCACTTTGCGTCCTTGAATCAGTGGGGTTCCGTCGGCTGCTTTGACATGACGTAGTACGCCCGGTGCGTGACAGACAAAGCTGATCGGTTTATTTGCACGTTCAAAGCTTTCGATGAGCTGAATCGAATCTTGTGAGTTGGTCAGATCCCAAAGTGGTCCGTGCCCGCCTGGGTAGAAGACTGCATCAAAATCTTCTTGTTTGATACCTGCCAGCTTGACCGTATTGGCAAGGGCTTGCTGTGCGGCTGGGTCGGCTTTAAAGCGGTGTGTCTGCTCGGTTTGAAAATCAGCCAGATCACTTTTTGGATCCAGTGGTGGCTGTCCACCGTCTGGTGAGGCGAGTACGACTTCAGCGCCTGCATCGATAAAGCTGTAGTAGGGGGCTGCGAATTCTTCGAGCCAGAAGCCTGTTTTTTCACCGGTGTTGCCGAGTTCACTATGTGAGGTCAGAACCATTAAAATCTTCATTATTCTCTTCCTTTTCAAGTCATTGTTGTTCGTGTTTGTGAATTGCATCTAAAAGCATTTACTGCGCTAAAAACTCTTCCAGTTGTGTCAGTTTATCGGTATAAGGTGCTCTCAGTCTCAGGTTGGATGGACCTTCTGGACTGTGGATGACAATTGGTTTGGCATGGCTGAAACGGCGGAAACCGTGAATACCATGATATGCGCCAATCCCGGAAGCGCCAACCCCGCCAAAAGGTAGATCCTCAATGGTCACGTGCGTCATGACATCATTGATGACCAGTCCACCCGAAGTGGTTTGACTGGCGAATTGTGCCTGTTGCGTCTGGCTCTCGCCGAAATAGTAAGCGGCCAACGGGCGGGGATGCTGATTGATGTAGTCAATGGCATCTTCTAGGTCGTGATAGGTTTTCACTGGGAGCAGCGGGCCGAAAATTTCTTCTTGCATAATTGCCATATCCTCTGTGACATCAAGTACCAGATGCGGGGCAATTTTGCGACTGGACGCAGAGAAATCAACTTCATCATCTGGGGCGAGGCTGATCACGCGGGCACCTTTTTGTTGCGCATCTTCAAGTAACTCGACCAAACGCTGATAGTGTCGATCGCTGATGATTGCTGTGTAATCCGTATTCGCTTGGAGTGTCGGGAAACTCTGGCGCATGAATTGTTGCGCAGCGTCAATGAGTTGTTCCTCTGCACCTTGAGGGAGCAGGATGTAATCCGGGGACAGACAGATTTGACCTGCGTTAAACGTTTTAATGGTCAGGGTTCTTGCCACCGCGGTAGACACATCTGCATCCGGTGCGATAACGACTGGAGATTTACCGCCGAGTTCGAGTGTGACAGGCACCAGATTTTCTGACGCAGCACGCATGACAAGTTTGCCGACCGCGGTACTGCCGGTAAACAGCAGGTGATCGAATGGCAGGGAACTGAATTGTTGGGCGATTTTGCTATCGCCTAGCACCACGACAAATTCCATCGGGTCAAAGTAACGTCCAACCAGCTCGGCAACCAGTTCTGATGTTTTCGGGGTCAGTTCTGACGGTTTGAGCATTACGGTGTTACCCGCAGAGAAAATACCCGCCAATGGGCCAAATGAAAGATTCAGCGGAAAGTTCCATGGGCTGATAACACCGACGACGCCCAGTGGCTGAGGCTGAATTCGGGCTTGTAGTCCTTCTTGTTCAGTGTCGATCGTTTCGGCTGCCATCCACTGTGCAACATGTTCTGCTGCGTGCTGGAGCGCTCGTATTGACGTCGTAATATCGGCGACCATTGACTGATAAGTGCTGCGGTGTCCGAAGTCTTCACTCATGGCTTGTGACAGCGCGACGCGATTTTCTTTCAGTAAGCGAATTGCACGCAACAGACGGTCCTGACGTAATTCAGCATCTGCGGGGCCCGATTTGAGATGAGCCCGTTTCATGCTGCTAAGAATTGACTTCATCTCATTGAACGATGATGCATCGGAAGAATCGAGGTTCGCTGCGATGACCTGAGCGGATGATGTTTGAACGGACATATAGACTCCTTAATCAAGCTGACAATGTATGTCGAAGACAGTGATTGATCACTTTGCTTTCAAAACTCAGCGTTTTTGGCAATGTAACTGTTTCATTCAACGCAAATGAGTGATTCGACTGCTGTGCTTCAAGATGGGGAAATCATATATGAGAGTAGCGTAATCATGCTAACAAGGTTATTTTAGATGGGGTATAAATATATTTATGACCCCTTTAGGGAGAGGCGTTGTTATGTCACTTGCTCGTTTAAGAACCTTTGTGGAAGTTTATCGTCAGCGCTCGATCAGTGCTGCGGCAAGAAATCTCAATTTGACGCAACCGGCGGTGTCACAACATATTGCCGGGCTGGAGGTGGCGGTCGGGAGAAAACTATTTACTCGTGAAGCCTCTGGTGTGGAGCCGACGACAGCGGCTGATGAACTGGCGATGGATATCGGAGATAAGTTGGATGCCGTTGAATCGGCGCTGGCACAGGCGAGGTCGCGTTCAATCAATATGGAAGGCGTGCTGCAAATGATTGGTCATGCCGATTTTATGGCTGAAGTCATTGCACCACGGCTCTTACCGTTGTTGCAGTCAGGTATTCGTATCCGGATGCATGCTGGTGATGGGGATTTAGTTCACCATATGTTGGTCGAAGGACACTGTGATTTGGGATTTACCGCCCATCCGGTGACGGATAAACGTCTGCGTAGCGAAACGGTAATGGAAGCACCGGTGATGGCGGTTGCCGCACCGGAAGTTGCGGCCAGAATTGCTCAGGCAGAGGATTTAACGCAGGCTTTGCTGAATGAGTCGATGTTGACTTACAACCTTGAATTGTCGGTTATTGATCGTTGGTTGAAGAAAAACAACCTGCATTTGGGGAGCCATCCCCCGGCATTGGTCAGTCAGGATTTACGGTCTTTACGCCGTTTACTGATTGAAGGGTTCGGCTGGACAGTGATGCCGGACTATTTGTGTCGTGAGCAAATTCAGCGCGGTGAGCTGCAACAGATCAAAGCCCCGATAGCGGATACGCGGTTGGAATATTATATGGCATGGACTCCCAGTGCGCTGCGTCAGCCACGGATCGCTCATGCTCGGCAAACGCTTTTATGGGCGTTGAATCCACAGCACAGGTAGGGAATTTTCTATTGATTTTTTTGTTATTTAAAAGGTGTGTAAACGTCTGGGTAATTCTGTTTCCGAGTATTGTTTTCTCTAAAGTTTAAAACTCTACTATATTCATAATGAGGTTCTAAACAGCCTTATGTTTACAACAGGTTTATAATCGATATGTGTTCATATTCATGTTTTTAACGTCAAGCATAGGTCAAATATGAAAGAAGTTTTTGTTGAGTTATTGGGTTTTTTGTTTTCTAAAAAAAGTCGGATAATTTTGCTGCCTTTTTTGTTGGTTTTGTTTCTGCTATCCGGCTTATTTGTGTTCTCTAGTGGCTCAAGTTGGGCACCATTTATCTATGCTATTTTCTAAAAATTTGGTGTAGAAGCCATGTTTCTGTTCGTTCAGTAATTCTTTATCTTACCTGTTTTGGCTCTACTGGTGAGTAAGTGCTTATTGGTATTGTTGGTGTGTCGATTATTACTCTCTGATTTGATGACGAAAGGGATTTATTCATATGAGTTCATGGGGGCGTAATAGCCTTTTGATGCTATTCGGTGTGGTTTTAGCATTGATTCTTGGTGAAGGTCTTGTACGTTTGGCGACGATGAGCCAAGAGAATTATGTCATTGAAATGTGGCGTTATGCCAATTTGCTGAAAGAGAAAAGTCCAGATCCGAATATCGGACATCAGCACATCCCGAATCATTCTGCGACGTTACAGAATGTTACGATTCAGATTAATAGTCTTGGGATGCGCGGGCCTGAACCAGATAAAACATCAGCTCATCGTGTTGCAATTGTCGGAGATTCTATCGCGCTGGGATGGGGAGTCGAGGATGCCGATAGTCTCAGAGGACAACTTGAACGTGAGTTGCCAACTGATGTGGATGTCGTCAATGCCGGCATCGGCAACATGAATTTGAATCAGTCGGTGACATTATGGGAATCGATTGGACAAAGCTTATCGGCAGATACTCT